>JBARFA010000104.1:0-34425 GCA_049796755.1 Acidobacteriaceae bacterium | reverse complement strand
GCGGCAGGCTGCTGCGGTTGCTGCGCTCTTTGCTGCGGCTGCGGTGGCGGCGATGGCCGACCGGCACGTCGCATCGCCTGCAACTCCTCAATCGTCTTCTGATCGGGCGTTGGATGTCTAGTCTGTGCCGTATGGTTCTGATCCGAAATAATGTTGGTGGGCTTCGGCGGCTTTTTCACCAGGTCTGGAGGCATGTCCAGATAGACATTCTCTGGCGCCTTCGCCGGTATCAGTGGCATTGTGTTGACCACCGTGGCGGGTTGAAACATCTTCAGCTTTGGACCGTAGAAAATCCACCAGAAAACGAAAAGATGGAAGATCAGCGAAACCCAAATCGCTTCCCGTACCCGGGCAGACAGCCGCTCTCCCTCCAGAGAGTCGATAACATCGAGCAACTCATGAGGTGAGTGAGATTCGTAGCGCGTCCGCAAACGATCGAACTTCGGTTCGATTGGCTTCTCTGGCGGACTCGGGGGTGTTTCGATTGCGGCCATCAAAATTAGACGATACTGATCCTACTGTAGTTTCCGTACCACGTGCCAGTATCGACATTGCGTCCTCGTATCATTGTCTCATTCTTTGACGTTTTCGCAGCCCGTTCAGGGGCTATCTTTCGAACCCCGCCCCGAGGCTATTCCACCACCAAGCCATCCCATCCGCAGGTAAAATCGCATTTGTGAAGGCTATCGTCATTACCGTCAGCGACTCGTGTTTTCAAGGGCTTCGGGTCGATCGCTCCGGCCCTGCCGTTGTACTTCGGCTGCAGCAAGCTGGTTTTTCGGTTGAGGAGAACACCGTCGTTCCAGACAATGTCACTCAGATCGCGGCTGAACTGCAAAAGCAAACCGCCCGCGCGCCGCTGGTGGTAACGACGGGTGGCACCGGCATCGCCCTGCGCGACGTTACGCCGGAAGCGACTCGGCAGGTCTGCGACCGCATTCTCGACGGATTTGGCGAGCATATGCGCCGGGAGGGGTTGAAGGAGACTCCTTTCGCCCCCATGAGTCGCGCCGTTTCCGGAACCCTCGGCACCACATTGATTGTGAATGTTCCGGGAAGTCCGCGAGCAGCTGTCACGTCGATCGAGGCGGTGCTTCCCCTGATTCAGCATGCGCTGGTGCTTTTGTCCGGGGACACAGAGCACCTGGAGCCCGGCCATGCATCCGAAAACAAATAGACGCTGCGCGGGACCTGCGGTTCGGATGCCGCAACAAAGCCCTGTAGGATAAATAGACGCCGCTTTTTTGAAGACATCTCTTGAATAGCCAATGATACGCAAACTCTGGTCGCATCTTCTCCACTGGAAAATGGCGCTGTTGCTGTTCCTTAAGCCTCTGGGCTTTCTGGGCGTGTGCGTGCTTGCAATGATCGATGCCAGCTCGATCGCCATTCCAATGGACTTGATCATTGCCGGCTACGTGTTAAGCAATCGGAGCTATTTCTGGATTTACGCCATCATGGGCGCACTCGGTTCCTGCATTGGAGCCCTGGTGCCGTTTTACATTGGCCGGGCCGGTGGCGAGTACGTGCTGTTGAAGCGCATTCCGCGGGCTAAGTATGACCAGATGCAGGCGCGCTTTGACCGTCATCACTGGATGGCGGTGCTGGTGCCTGCCGCCATGCCACCCCCATTTCCATTCAAAGTGTTCGCCTTCGGAGCAGGCGTCTTCGAGATGCGCGTGGTTCCGTACATGGTCGCTGTTTTCGTAGGACGCACCGTGCACTACCTGGTGACAGCGCTTCTCGTCGTGTATTTCGGCCCGGAAATCATGACCTGGATGGGGCTGCATACCATGTTGCTGCTGAGTGTATTTGCCGGTCTGGTGACTGCGTATCTTCTGTACAAGATATTTCGTCGGCGTCGTGACCGCGCACGCATAAAGACCTCCGGTGTCGAGTAGGCCCAGCACTACGGTCCGGCGGCTACCTTATTGTTGACGTGTGCGAGCCTTTATTACCGGCATGTCGAGCGGGCCGGTAATTGATACGCCGGCGGGTTGCATCCGTAGATCGAGCACGCGCGAAAATGTCACCGTTCCCAACAATGATTGGATTCCGGGAGCGACAACCCGCCTGCGCCCGGGTGCGCTGGCGAGCGCAAGTTGTCCGAATTCAAGCGTCAGCTTCTCATCTTGAAAATGACCTACTGCACGCAGCCGCTGGAACAGCGTGACACCCGGCATCACGTCTGCTGCGCCAGGGGAATCTGCGATCGCCATGGAAGAAGCCTGTGAAGGCATCAAGGCGGCCAGCGCACCCCCGCGCCAATCGATTGCAAAATTACCGGACGCGTTCTGCGCAAGGTCGGCCGTCGACCAGCCCTGCGTCTTCAAGCGAATCTCGACAGACGCGGCGCCGCGGCCCCATTTCTCACGCCAGATCGCGGCAACTAAGTTCGGCTGGATATTTCCAAGCGCCACTCGCAGGGTATAGATCGGTGCACCGTTTCCCCACTGTGCGGAACCGGCGCCTGACTGCAGTGCGGCCGCTGGATCTGTGGCGCTTGTCGACCCTGCTTCTGTGCCAGCTTTGCCATTCGAAACGCTCGCGCTTGCATCGTCAGGAAGTCCGGACAATGTGCCGCCAAAAACCTTTCCGGAAATTGCAACCAGGTCGGCTCGATGCCCCTGAAGACGAAGCTGCAAGGAAGCATTTTTCAATGAGAGCTTTCCCGCCGAAAGCACATCGGCTTTGAATGTCCCATTAATCTCCGGCAGTTCCGGTGCCCCTGCGGCCCATGGATTCAGCTGCTCCAGCAATCCGTACCCGGCGATGGTGCGGCGCAAAACTCCCTGCAGCCGATCAACATTCAAATCGGTTGTATGCAAGGTAAACGTGCGCGCACAGGGTGGCCGAGCAGCCGGACACGACGTTTCCCAGCGGATGCTTCCGTCGAACGGAATATGCGCATACGTTCCCGTCAATCCATTCCATTCCACATCGGTATCGGTCAGGTTCACTTGCCCGCTGGCAACTTGGATTGCACCCGGGAACGAACTGAGTTGCACTGTCGCATTGCGAATTTGAACCTTGCCTTCCCACTGCGACGGAACAAACCACGGAATCGGCTGCGGTGCTGGCACAGATACCGCGTTGTTGGGTACCGCGGCCACGAAGGCAGCCGGATTGGATTGCGGCAACCAACTCGACCGCAGTGTCACCGCCATCTGCGCGGTACCGCGGATGGAATGAATTCCGCCGGACAGTATGGGCGAATTCATCGCGCGCGCCAGCTGACTCAAATCTCTCAGATCCGCAGAGCCATCGATGTGAAGCGTAAGGCCCGAAGATGTCAGCGTGCCAGCGAGTGTCGCCGCGGTTGCGGCTCCGAGTGACGCATGCACTGCAGCCAGATTCCACATTCCGGCTGCTGGCTCCTTAACGGCGATGGCGCTGCTTCGACGCAGGGTCGCCGACGATACCTTCGATGCACGCGCTTTGGCTGAACTAACCTTCTCGTCCGGCGTGGAAATGAGGAGCGGCGAAAGACGCACAGCATGTTCGACATGCGGCAAGTGCAGCGTCAGCGGAGTAGTGCGCAAATCTCCCGTGCAATCCTGCAACGTATCGAAACCACGCCATTCGCATTTGGCGCTTCCATTCACTTCCCCAGACGCGGTCGTATTCGCGGCAACACCTGGATGCACGTGGCGCAAGAGATCGAGAAAAAATCCGGCGGAGACTTGTTGCAATGCCACGGTGAAGGATCCAGCACCTTCTGACTGTGAAGGCTGGGACGCTACAGGGGCACCTGGATTCGCTGCGGAGTTAGAATCGTTCGCCATCGACTTCGCTATCAAGTGGCCGCCGCCCAGTGGCACATCGCAGTCGAATTGATCCATACGCCGATCTGCGTGCACATATTGCCCAGTGCAATGCGCCGACAAGTCAATTTCTGACGGAGGAATGAACTCAGCCCGACGAAATCCCTCCACTTGCACATCCGACGTCAACCGAGCCTTGCCCAGCGTTCCGCGGACATTGACTGTCCAGTCCACCGTGCCTCGCCAGCCGCTGTCTTCGCCCTGCAGCAATCGACTGATTTCTCCCAGCTGGCCGCGCCGCCATTCCAGACTGGCTCGAATCGGCGAATCCATCAGCACCCCGGTTGTCTTGACCGAGGCTTCGCCCAGGATCTGTCCCGCATCTCCCGGAGGAAGATCGGTGCGCACCGGACGAGCCTTGATGCGAACGTGCCACTCATTCCCGGATGCTTTCCAGAACGCAAGTTGTGCTCCTTCCAATGAAAAAGGGAGTTTTTCCGCGCCGCGCTTGAAATTGATATGAGCATCGGTGGCTTCGACGTACGGAAACGGCGGCGGACTCGCGGAGGATGACGCGCCGGAGGTCGAGTTCCCCGACAAGCGCAGGACCGGAGAGTTGCTGATCAGAGATTCAAAGTTCCATTCGCCGTTGCTGTCGCGAGCAAGATTGACGCTGGGCGCATCGAAGTGCAGGCTGGCGATTTCAACCCGGCGGTGCCACAGGGTGCTGGCACGCAAACTGGCGGTTACAGTTTCCGCTGTGATCACAGGCTCCGCGCCATATTCCGGCCACTCCGCCACCGTCAGGTGATGCAACACGAATGCGGGACGAGGAAACAGGGCTAGTTCGACTGAGTTGGCGTAGACAGGCCGATCCAGACCGGCACTGATCGACTGCACAATCGTGTGCCGGAATCGATTGATGTTGACGAATGGAGGCACCACAATGGTGAGCACCAGCAACACAAATGCCGCCAGGAATACGATCTTTCGACGGCTGATGTGCCCCGCTGGCGTGCCTGGATTTTTCATGAAGGTTTCTACGAAATCATTGAATGCGATGGAAGGTTCGGCGCCACCGTGTTCGGTCGAAGAAATGGAGCACGACGTGCCCCATAAATGCCATGCGATCCGACATTGATGTCTTGTACTGCTGGTCTTCCGACGTGATGAATGACCAATACACAAAAAGCGGGCGGCCAATAATGTTTTGCCGCGGCACAAATCCCCAGTAGCGGCTATCGAGCGATATCATGCGATTGTCGCCCATCGCAAAATAATCTCCGGGCGGTACGACCAGGTTGCCGTTCTGGATATGACTGGGCAAATCGATCGACCATGTGGCGGTCACATTGGAGTCCGGCGGCGGCGGCACCGCGGGAAAATCATCTCGATAAGGGTAGTACGCATCGTTGGGATTGCCATCGTCCGAAGGCAACGTGGCATACGGCATGTTTTGCGGTTTGCCGTTTAAATACACAATGCCGTGCTCCAGATGCAGCCGATCGCCCGGAATTCCAACCACTCGCTTCACCAAAAACAGCTTCGGTTCGCCCGGTTTGTAGAACACGATGATGTCGCCGCGGCGAATGTTGCGGTAATAGATAAAGGGCGCCCAGCGGGCCGGGGGCGCGAAGGTGATCCTATCGACCAGAACGTGGTCGCCAATCAGCAGCGTCTTCTCCATCGAAGACGATGGAATCTCGAAATTCTGGAAAACGAAGGTGATGATGAATAGTCCCACCACCAATACAGTGCAAATGGAGGCAAAAAACTCGAATGGAGTTTCTGATTGCTGCGGGGTGGGTGCGGCTTGCGCGAGTTGCTGACCGGCCAAAAGGTTTCTCCGATTTCGAGTGGCTAACGAATTACATGAAAGATGCGGCTCCAGCGAACTGCCCCAGCCACATCGTTCCACCATCCGCGTTCGTGGGCCAGTCTATCACTGGAAAGACCCGTGATTTCTGATCTGCTGGCGGTGACAACCGAGAAGTACACCAGAAACGGCTCGCCCACGATGTTCTGGCGCGGAACCAGTCCCCAGTAGCGACTGTCCAGGCTGTCATTTCTATTATCGCCCAGGACAAAATATTGTCCCGCCGGAATCTCCAGTTGTCCCTGATGAACGTTCCGTTGCATTTCCATCCACCAACGGCTGCTCACACCTGGATCGGTATATGTCGGAGTGGGAAATTCATCGCGAAACTGGTTGGCATAGCTGGGAATGTAGAGTGCAAATGGTTCGCGCTGCAGCCGTCCATCGAGATAGACCAAGCCATGGTGCAGGTGGATTTCGTCCCCCGGTACGCCAATCACGCGCTTGACCAGGTACATCGAAGCATCGATTGGATAGTGGAACACGACGATGTCGTCGTGCTTGATAGGTTCGTACGCCAGCAGCGGCTTCCAAGGGCCGGGATTCGCAAATACGATTTTATTCACCAGAAGAAAATCGCCAATCAACAACGTTTCTTCCATGGATCCGGATGGAATCCGATAGGGCTGCGCGATAAATGTCAGTACAAACAACGCACTCACTAGAAACGTCAGCGTCGTCTGAATCAGCAGGAGGACTTCATGATGATGCTGAATCCGCACTGGACCGGGAGCAGGAGGAATCGGTAGCTCCGTAGTAGAAACCGGTACCGCTGCCGAATTGAGGGAGGGATCGGTTTCGCCGGTCATTTCCTCTTCCCCGCTGCAGATTTTTCGCGGACCTCTTTCTGCGCGGTCAAATCTTCCGCCAAAGGCGACGGCTCGGACGTCTGCAAGGAGCGTAGGTGCTGTAGCGCCAACCGTGCGGCTTCCTGTTCCGCGTGTTTCTTGCGTGTGCCGGTTGCTGAGGCGAGCGTCGTCTCGCTAGCAGAACCGTCCAGGAATTTCACTTCCACGACAAAACTCTTCCTGTGATCTGGCCCGGTTTCCGATGTCAGCTGATAACGCGGCTGCCCTAATCCATGCGCCTGCGAATACTCCTGCAGCATGGATTTGTAATCGCCGACTTCTCCAGCGCGCGCCGCCGTCACAACCGCTTCCATCGTTTCATCCAGCAACCAGGTACGCACCAACCGCACCGCCGACTCCATCCCGCCATCCAGGTAGACAGCGGCAATCACCGACTCGACCGCATTGGCCAGGATCGCCGGCTTCTTTCGCCCGCCGCTCTTTTCTTCTCCTTTACCGAGCCGCAAAAATTCTCCCAGCCCCATCGTCAGCGCCGCGCTCGCCAAATGGGGTCGGCTGACAAATTGCGAGCGCAGGCGTGTCCATGCCCCTTCACTAAACTCCGGATACATGCGGAATAGATGCTCCGTCACCACCAGGCCCAGCACCGCATCGCCCAGGAATTCCAACTGTTCGTTGTCCTCCCGCAAGTCCTCCTCGGTTTGCTCTTCATAGGCGACCGAACTGTGCGTCAGCGCAAGATCCAACAGCGCAGGATGACGAAACTGGTACCCCAATAATTGCTGCAGCCGCTCCAACAACACGGCGCGACCCGCAGGAAGGACGCCCAGATCGCCAGCTTCCTTGGGGGGCCCAGATCGCTTGGTCGCAGAGGCGGATCGGTGGTTGGACAAGGCCGTTTCGTCTCCTCAGGTGAATATAGAGATCAGTGTAGTGCGTTCTTGTGCATGCGCTCGATATTTGCGGAGAATTTCCGCGTTCTGGCCAATCCGTCGCAAGCAACGCCTCGACTCGTTGAGTCGCACGAAAGTGATTGGGTCAACCAGACCGATGGATGCGTCGCTCTAGTGCGAAGGGTCCGTTCCGTCGCCACTGGGGTCGTCTTGTCCGTGCGAACCTTGCTGCGCCGCCTGCGGAGGTGCGAAGGGCGCTTTCAGTCCGGCTTCAGCCGCTTGGCTGGTGTCCTGCCGTCCATCCCGAGACTGCATCGCCGCCTGATATTCCGCGACCGCCGCAGTCCTGTCTCCCTGCAAATCGTCAAGACGGCCCAGGTAGATGTGGGACCACGCAATCGTGCGCAGATCGTGGGCCACTTTCACCGCTTCATTGAAATACTGCACTGCAGCGTCCATCTTGCCGCTCATAATGTTGGCTCGTGCCAGAATGAAGTACGCTCGGCCGGGATCGGTGGTGTGCTGGTCAAGAGCCTTTTGCGCCAGCACAATCGCTCCCGCTGTATCCCCCGCGATCAGCTTCGTTTCCGCGTTATCCAGGTCGGCCGACTGCGGAGCCACCGGAGTTTCCACATTCTGATCGGTGTGGGAGGCAAACACGATGTCTTGTACACGGTGCTTCTCAATGTCGACGTTCATACCGTAAATCATGATGCCGACCATTTCCGGCAGCGATCTCGGACTTTCATCAAATCCCCGCAACTGGTCGAAGAAATATTTCGTCAGGATAAATCCCTGAATCATGTCGTCGTGGACCGTGTCATCGCGGACTTGCTCCACCGCGTGTTCATATTCGTTCTCTTGCTTGTCCACGGCCGCCAGTTGGTTGCGATCGATATGCGCAGGAATCTTGTAGACCGGGACGCCGGTATCCATTGAGCGCGCTTCAATCGCCCGAATCATACACTCCGTCACCAGAGTGAGAACATCGCTTTTATAAATGTAGGGCAGAGGGGAGGGCTGTACCAGCGCCAGAATCGACCGCAGCTGATTGATTGAGCTCGACCGGGCATAGATCAGCGGCTCCAGAATGAAGCGCAGGTAGGTATGCTTCACCGGCTTCAAATCGATCTTGCCGTTCGACGGAGAAAGCACCACGATGTAGTTGCCGCCATACACCATGGCATTCTCCTCGCCTGGCGCAATCAGGGGATCCAGGATCACCAGAAAGCGGCGATTGCCGTTGGTTACTGGAGGTTGCTTCAGGTACAGGTCCGTTTGAATCAGCATCTGATTCATCGCCGTGCGGGCTTTGTCGGCCAGCGCTTCGTATGCGGGATGGTTTAACGCCCAGATGATGTGCAGATTCACGGCCTGGGAGAAATTTCGGAGGGGTGCGGCGAGACCGACCAAGGTCGCCGCGTCGGGGGGCAAATCGGAGGCGCCGACATTGGTCGTTAACGAGGGCGGCGGCGTCAGAAACAGGGCCAGCGAGATATAGGCAGTCAGATTTACCGAGACGCCATTCATGGTGTGGCTATGAATAAAACTGCAGAGCCGGTCGCGACTGTCGCGCGCAGCTGCGGACTGCTCCAACACCTGGTTGATGTCATCGCGAACTTTCTGGCGCACTGGCTCGGAAATCGAAAGGCCTTGATTGTAGCCGCAGGTATTCAGCGCCGCCATCACATCGAACATCGCCTCGGACGTTTCTAAAGAAATGGTCGGCCCGTTCGGATCAATGGCGGCGGGCACCGCGGCGAGAGCGGCCGCATTGGGACGCGGAGCCACTACTCCCTGCGGAAGCGGAACCGGTTGGCCCGACTCGGTGCGGCTCGACGACGAAACTCCAGATTGTTTGGGGGGTACCGGCGTTGACAAATCCTGCGAAGGGGACGTCGGAGATGTGGCTTGGCCCCACATTGTTCTCGCGAATGCCGACAAAACCAGCGCAAGGCTGAGAGCACCCAACAAAATCCGAAATCTAAAACCGACTGCGCGTTTAGACTGCATTGGCCACTTCTTAAAACGCTTTCCGTGGAGAACCAACTTCAGTCTATGCATCCGCCGGAGGCGGGGTCAAACGACGAAATTTGGTGGAATCATACGCGCAAACGCCTGCACAACAGCATGGATTGCCACGCCGCCGGTCTTAGCCTTCTCGCAGCAAGCGGTCGAGCGCAATTTTCTCTGCCATCAACTCCCGCACGGCGGCGGCGTCGTTACGCAGTTCCGCCTCTGCCAGTGAGCGGCGCAATTCCCTCTGGCGCTGCTCTAACCGGCTATGGCGCAGAGAGTGAAACGCGTCCTCCACCTGCTCCGGTTGAATTTCCTGATTCCCATGCATCAAGGCCGATGCCAGAAGATGCCGGCTAGCTTCATCGGGCGCCAGTTCAAACGGATTTGAAATCTCCTCCGCCTGCACAAACGCAGACAATAGCGCCGAGGCCGATAGCCCTTCACAGAGAGATGGCTCTTCTAAGATCAGCTGCCTGGCCCGTTCCCGTGCCGGCTGACCGGCGGGCAACGTCAATGCCCGCAGCATGAGTTTTTCCGCTTCGCTGCAACCTGTTGCCGCCGACGAGTTCGACCGAACATCGGTGCGCCGCGCAACTGCCGCCTGCTTCAACTCCTGTCGCAGCAATGCCGAGTCAATGGCAAGTTTTTGCGCCGCATCTGCAGCAAACTCATCGCGCGCGATTCGGCTGGGGATATGTTGCATGTGCGGCAACAGAAAATTCAGCGCCTTCACCTTTGCATCCGGCGTGACCGGAGGAAACAATGTACGGGCCCGCTCAATCAAATAATCGCTGTGCCGGCGCGCCCCGCGCAACGCTGCAATGTAAGCCTGCGTTCCCCGCTCGCGCACGTAGCGGTCCGGATCCAAGCCGCCCTCCAACGTCACCACCTTGACACTGAAACCCTCTTCAATCAGCAGCGCGATGGACTTCTCCGCCGCGTTCGCGCCTGCCGTGTCAGGATCGAAGTTCACCACCACCTGCCGCGTATGCCGACCGAGCAGCCGCACCTGCGCCTCGGTAAAGGCTGTGCCACTGGTCGCCAGGACGTTCGTGATACCCGCCATATAGACGGAGATGCAATCCATCTGGCCTTCCACGAGCAACGCAAATTCAAATTGCCGGATCGCCTGCTTCGCCTTATCGATGTTGAAAAGCACCTGGCCCTTGGTAAAAAGCAGGGTCTCCGGAGAATTCAAATATTTGGGCCCCGCCTTTTCGTCGTTGTCGAGCGCTCGTGCTGTAAAGGCAATCGCTCGACCTGCTTCATTGCGAATCGGAAATGTGATCCGCTTGCGAAAGCGCGCATACATGGATCCGCTCCCGCCTTCGGCCTGCTCCTTGGAGGAAAAAAGGCCGCTGCCGCGCAACACCTCGGCATCGAATGTGGGCTGAAAACGGTCACGCATCGCCGTGTAGGAATCCGGCGCATAGCCAATGCGGAAAGCCGTGATCGCCTCTGCCGTCAAACCGCGACTCGTCAAATATTCGCGGGCACGCGCCGCTTCCGGACTCTGCAGTTGCTCTTCAAAATAGCGGCACGCCTGATCGTGAATTTCCAACAGCTTCGATCGCAACTTGGAGGCGTGGGCTTCTTCCGGCGAAGAGAATTCCCGCTTGGGCAGCGGAATTCCGCACCTCTGCGCAACGGTTCGCACCGCCTCCGGGAAACTGATGTTCTCAATCTTCTGCACAAAGGCGAACACGTCGCCAGATTGCCCGCAGCCGAAGCAATGGTAAATCTGCTTCGCCGCGTGCACGTTGAACGATGGCGTTTTTTCTTTATGGAATGGACACAGCCCCTTGAAGCTTTGCGCGCCGCCTTTGCTCAGGCGCACATACTCGCCGATGATGCGAACGATATCGGCCTGCTGCTTGACGGATTGGGCAAAACCATCGGCCATGGGAAGGAATTGGAGCGGTGCAACAAGAGTGTAGTCCAGAAGCGTTATGAAACTATCTTCACCATGCGGACGACTTGCAGTGTGACGGCTCCTCCCAGAGGCACGTTCATCTCCTCCTCCGCCCGGTAGCCGCGCCTCAAATATACGGGCACGCCAGTCAGCGTAGCACCCATCTCTAGTCGCGTAAATCCGACCGCGATGGCGGCCTCCTCGGCAGCTTTCAGAACAAAACTCCCAATGCCTTGTCGCGCCCACTGCGGAGCAACAAAGATCGCGCGAATCTTTGCCGCGTCCTGCGATGGATCCATCAGAACATTGTTCCGAACTGCATGGTGATCGCCGCCGCACAATGTTTTGCGCTGGCTCCAGCCTCCACAGCCGATCATCTCGCCGCCCTGCTCGACGACAAAGTATGTGCCGTCCTCAATCAGTTGAGTGTCCACAGTGAACACGGTTCGCAACGCCGCGTCGATTTGTTCCGAAGTGTAATCCTGGGCCTGCAATCCGCGCACAGAGGCATCGATCAGCCTCTCGATGGCAGGAATATCGACAGTGTGGGCTTTGCGAAGGGAGTACGGCATGATGCACCTGTGGCAGTGTTAGCGATTATAAATGCCGGCCCACGTAAACTTGTGGCGCGCTGCCATGCGAGTACCGATCGCACCCTCTCTTCCGGCGATGCTCTAAGATAAGCGCGTGCAGTCTCTTCTCCGCGTTGACCATTTGTCTATCACGTTTTCCTCCGATGCGGGGCGGCACACGGCTGTCGATGACCTGAGCTTTTCCATAGAACCGGGCGAGTCGCTGGCGCTGGTCGGCGAGTCTGGGTCGGGAAAATCTGTCACTGCGCTGGCGGTTTTGCGTCTACTTGATCCTCGCGCCGAGGTCGCTGGCAGCATTTGGTTTCGACAGGAAAATTGGCTGCAGCTTCCTGAGCAAGACATGGTCTCCCGCCGCGGTCGCGATGCCGCCATGGTGTTTCAGGAGCCGATGACGGCGCTGAATCCAGTGATGTCGATCGGCAAACAAATCGCCGAGGCCATCCGCGTCCATCAACGCGACCTTTCAAGAACGATGGTGCGCCAACGCGCAATCGAGGCTCTCGAATCCGTTTCCATTCCAGAACCTCACCTGCGATATGACGATTATCCCCATCAATTCTCCGGCGGCCAACGACAACGCATCCTGATCGCGATGGCTCTGGTCAATCGCCCCAGCCTGTTGATTGCCGATGAACCCACCACCGCGCTCGATGTTACTGTCCAAGCCCAGATTCTCGATCTGCTGCGGGAGTTGAAAGAACGCTCCAATGCGGCCCTTCTATTTATCTCGCACGATCTATCCGTGGTTGCCCAGATCGCGCAACGTGTCGCCGTGATGCGTAAGGGCAAGATCGTAGAAATCGCATCGTGTGCGCAGTTGTTTTCGAACCCACAGCATCCTTACACACGCAGTTTGCTGGCCGCCGTCCCAACCATGCAAAGCAATCGCGATGCACCACTGGCGGCGGTAGGAAATCCCACCACCACGCTCGAAGATCCGCTGGTTGAAGTTGCCAGCGGCCACTGGACCCGCCGCGCCGAATAACTCCGCCTGAGATCTTCCCATCATCCGAGTCCGCGAGCGAGGGAGGGATTCTTTCTCAGCCTTCTGCGAGGATCGCTTCCGGCTGACGCCACGGAACGCGTCGATATTCGGGCAAAGGGAGTTCATCTTCACCATCGTCTGGAGCTTCCAGGAAAGCATCGAACAGCGTCGTATACAGTCCCTGACGGCTCGCGAGTTTCTTGTTCCGGGCGCGCAGAAATCCATAGCGAAACGGCGAACAACGCTCCGCTCCTTCGAGAAATTGCGGCGTAAAAAATTCGTGCGACTCCGCAATCGCTCCGATAATCAGGGACCGCCAACTCATTCGCAGCAGTTCGCGAAGCATCTCATTTCCGTTCGGCAAGTCGTCCATCTGCGCGCCCACTCGCTCGCTGAATCGCAGCAATTGCATTACGAGTGTATCCAGTGGCGTTCCCGCTGCGGCCGCGCGGGAGAAAAGAGTCACCGATCCGCGAGCAAGATCCTGGCGCACATCCTGTAAATCGTCTCCCAACTGCAGCAGCACGCCCCACTCGAATGAAAATTTGCTTTCCTTCGGGCTCAGCCATCCGTGTGACAGGCAAGCATCCGCCATCACAGAAGTGCCGCCCTTGGCGCAGCTCATCGCGAGCAGCTGCTCGTCGTCGAATCGATCTGAGCTTCCCTGTTGCGCGATGCTCTGCTCCTGCGCCCGATGAATCGCCAGCAGGCAGTCGAACACCTCGGGATACTCCGCACGCGGATATTGTTCCTCAATCAAGCCGACGAGGGTCCAGATCGCGGCCTCGCGATCATCCCCGGCAAAGACCATTTCGCCTTGGAGCCTATCCCGAAATCGCTCGCTGAATCGCAGTTTTGCTTCGCGGGAAACATCCACCCGGTCCAGATAGTTATCGCTGTACGGATATAACAGGCTATATCCCAAAATGGATGGCGTAATCCCCACAGGCTCGCCGAGTAGCGGCTGCAACCCACAGGCAGTCCAGGCATTGCGGCAGGCCTGCACAATGTCCGGCATGCTCAGGCTGGGATCGAAGCGTCTCGCCCACCGGGCCAGTTTTGTGCCAACTGGCAAAAAATCGTTGGTCAGCAGGTCGATTGCATCGGGCTCCAACCCCAGCGCGGTCGCGGAAAATCGCGCGAACGCAGCCGTGATCCGCGCTTGTGTTTTCAGCCTCTCCGTCTTGCTTCGAGGAGTTCGCTTCAGTTCCCGCTCGACGGCTCGTAGCGCCTCGTCATAGGCCTTTTCCCGACGACGTTGCTCTTCCATGCTGTACTGCAGTCCGCCCAGCGCCGATCGCCCAGCGCCCGCGTTCCACACTTCGGTGGTTCGCGCCACCTGCGCTTCCACCCATGGCCAACTGTAGAGTCGTTCCATCCTAATTGAACGTTACGACATCCCGAATGCGGCAGTTCCCCAAATAATTCGCTATGCTGCAGATTCAGGTAAACAGTAGGTCATCCGAACCGAAATCTTCCGCTCTCCTCCGCGACAAGAGCTTTCTCTTTGGAATCTAATCGCAATATGGAACGCACCTACACGCCGGTTTCGCGCGCCCATATTGAGCAGCTTTGGAGCGCCGTCGCCGCCGGAGTTTCACAGCCGAACGACGGCATCTTCGGCCCATCCTCCATCAGCTGGAGAATCAATCGAGAATCGGCGTTGTTCTTAGGGGCCGGGCGCGCTTCCCTGCTGCAGTTAGCCCACCCCTGGGTAGCCGCCGCGCTCGATCAGCACTCCAGTTTGCGCTCGGACCCGGTGGCGCGATTTCACAATACTTTCAAGGTTGTGTTCACCACCATCTTCGGCACCCTGCATCAGGCACTTGCTGCGTCACGGTCTCTGTACCAGTTGCATACTCGCATCCAGGGTGAGATGCCCACCTCTGCAGGCGCATTCCCGGCCGGTTCGCACTATCAGGCAAATGAAGTCGATGCGTTGCGCTGGGTGTTCGCCACGCTGGTAGAAAGCGCGATCATCGCCTACGAAAGTGTGTTGTCGCCGCTCTCCGCCGCCGAAAAAGAGACGTATTACGCCGAGAGTAAAACGCTGGCAATGCTCTTCGGCATTCCCCCGAATGATCTGCCGCCCGATTGGAACGCCTTTGAACATTACAACCGGGAGATGTGGACGTCCGACACGCTGGCGATCACTCCCATGTCGCGAGAGATGGCGCATCGTGTCCTCCATGGCCGCGGTTCGTGGGTTCCAGTGCCATGCTGGTACCGCGCCCTGACCGCGGCGTGGATGCCCGATCAACTTCGCGAAGCCTTCGCCTTACACTACGGTGAGGAAGAGCACCGTGCTGCTGCAAAGGTAATTCGCAGACTTCCGACCGTGTACCGCAGAATCCCAGCCTCGCTGCGGTATGTCGGGCCCTATCATGAAGCCTGCGCACGTTTGCACCATCGCGTCGTCGGACCGCTCACGCGTGCCAGCAATCGTTTTTGGATGGGACAATCCAGAATGCTGGTGCATCATCAGAACGAGGCACATAGCCCGCGAGAGCCTTAAGCTATATCGGACTCGCGGCTCCGCCATTTGTAACCGTGGGATGACCGGCGTATCCTGAGAATCGTTACGGGCGGTATCCCGCACCTGGCCAAAGCATCGGTAACCTGGGAACTGCACTGGAGATTGCGATGAGCTTGACTGAACCGCGCAGCGATATTGCTGCCCACGCCTCAACTTCCCTGAAAATCACCCTCCCAGCCCTGCAGGAAAAGAAACGCAATCGCGTGCCGATTTCCGCGCTGACGGCGTATGACTATGCGATGGCGCGGCTGGTGGATGAAGCCAGTGTCGACCTGATCCTGGTCGGAGATTCACTGGGCATGGTGATGCTGGGCTACGAAAGCACGCTGCCGGTCACCATGGAGGAGATGCTGCTGTGTACGCGCGCAGTGCGCCGTGGAGTGCGCAGAGCGCTACTGGCGGCGGACATGCCTTACGCCTCATATCACGAGGATGTGCGGCAGGGCATTCGCAACGCGCTGCGCTTTGTGAAGGAAGCCGGCGCCGAAGCGGTGAAAGTGGAAGGCGGTCGCAACCGCGTTGAGCTGGTGTCGCGACTGACCGATGCGGAAATTTCTGTCATTGGACATCTAGGATTGACTCCGCAATCGCTGCATCGCATGGGTGGATACCGAGTGCAGGGCAAAACGTTTTCCGCTGCCGAAAAGTTGTTGGAAGATGCGGTGGCGCTGGAAGCGGCTGGCGCAGCGATGCTGGTGCTCGAAGGTGTTCCGCGCGAGGTCGCAGCACGCATCACTGCGGAGCTGACGATTCCCACGATCGGGATTGGCGCTGGTCCGGAGTGTGACGGCCAAATCTTGGTGCTGCACGATCTGCTGAACCTTAGCTTTGCACCCGCGGCAAAATTTGTGCGCCGCTACGGCGATGCCGCTTCGCTCATTCGCAACGCCGTCGACGCCTATCGCAAGGATGTTGAAACCGGCAATTTTCCTAGCGACGCGGAAAGCTATCATCTCTCCGCAGAGACACGCGGAACATTCGCTCGTGCAAATGCTGTTCGCGTCACGGTGGCTCCGGCGACGATCCGGCAGCCTCGCTCGCCGCGGCGAGCGTAGACAAATCGGTTCATGCAGATTCTCTCCGACATCTCAGAGCTTCGCGCGACACTGCGCCAACTGCGCTCCTGCAGCGATCAGCCAATGCCTCGCACAATCGGCTTTGTCCCCACCATGGGAGCGCTGCACGCCGGCCATCGTTCGCTGGTGCAGGCCGCGCGGCAGCGCTGCGATATCGTTGTCGTCTCGATTTTCGTCAACCCTACGCAATTCGGCCCAAATGAGGACTTCAGCCGCTATCCGCGAACTCTCGAACAAGATTGCCAGATGCTCGAGGCCGAAGGCGTCGATGTTGTTTTTACTCCCACTACGGAGGCGATGTATCCACGCGGCGCGTCAACCTTCGTCGATGTCGAGGGCGTGAGCGACCGGCTTGACGGAGCTTCGCGACCTGGACATTTTCGCGGAGTGGCCACGGTTGTCGCCAAACTCTTCCACATCCTTCAGCCGGATTTTTCCTTTTTCGGCCAGAAAGATGCGGCGCAGGTTGCAGTCCTGCGAAAGATGGTGCGCGACCTCGATTTCCCGCTAGAAATCATCGTCTGCCCGACCGTCCGCGAGCCCGACGGATTGGCGATGAGTTCGCGCAATCGCTATCTTTCGACAGAGGAACGACGGCAGGCACTCACTCTTTCCCAGGCTCTCCGTGCCGCAGAGACGGTGGCCGCCTGTGGCGAACATCGCGCGTCGGCACTGTTGCAAACCATGCGCACAACTCTGCAGGAAGAACCCGCCATTCGCGTGGATTACGTCGCGGTCGTCGATCCGGACACTCTTCTGCCGATCGACAATGTGGATGCGGGTGGACTGCTGGCGATTGCCGCCTATGTCGGCAACACGAGGCTGATTGATAACGTTTTACTAGCGTCCGCGACCGGAAACACAGGGGTGCCCGGCAAGAAAAAATCGTAGCGGCCAATCCGCCGCCTTGCTGATTCCAATGCGTGCGGTCACGCGGATTTCTCCACATTGAAAATCATCTTCCACCAGACTTAACCGGCCATCGGCGCGGGTCAGGTCCAGCCCGTTATCTTCGGCGCGAGTAATTCCCAAAGCCTGGCACAGTTTGCCCGGTCCCGATGTCAATTGATGAATACCCGCCGATTTGTTCAGTCCGCGATTGCGCCTCATCTCCGCCATGCCCTGCAGCGGCTCCAGCGCACGCAACAACACGCAGCCGGGAACACGCTCTGGCAAGCAACTCACGTTGAAACAAGCGTGCAGACCGTAAATGTTGTAGACGTAGGCATGACCTGGAGGACCATAGAGGACCGCATTGCGCGCGGTTTTTCCGCTGGCGGCGTGCGCGGCCGCGTCATGTTCCCCGAGATAGGCTTCGGTCTCGACGATCCGTCCCGCAAGTGGACCGCTTGCACTGCGACGAACCAAAATTTTCCCCAACAGTAACCGAGCGACATGCTCCGGCGGCGCGTCGAAGAAATCTCGCGGCAGCGGTCGCCACTCCGCCGCATTCACAGGCAACGTGGCAGGTACAGTGTCAGGCGCCCGCTTTGGCATATTCGCGCAGCGCTTCCAGGACCTCTTCCGCATGGCCCTCGGGCTTGACCTTGGGAAAAACCTTCAGGAGGCGCTGATCCGGGCCAATCAGAAACGTGGTGCGCTCGATGCCACGGACCTTCTTGCCATACATGTTCTTGTCGCGCATTACGTCAAATTGATTGCACACCTTCTCATCGACATCGGCGAGCAGCGTGTACGGCAGATTGTATTTCTCCTGGAATTTCTTTTGCGCTTTCGGGGTATCGCGAGAGATACCGAGTACGACGGCACCAGCTTTCTGCAGCTTGGTAAACGCGTCGCGAAAACCGCACGCCTCAATGGTGCAGCCTGGAGTATCCGCGCGCGGATAGAAAAACAATACTACCGGCTTACCGGAAAAATCAGTCAGCTGAACGGTTTCATCATCCTGGTTTTTCAGGCGGAAATTGGCGACCTTGTCATTTATCTTCATCGCGCACCCCTAACTTTCAAGTCCTATGCTCTAGCTTTTCAACGGTTGCAATTCTTGCAGCCATGCGCGAAATTCATCGCCCAGATCTTCTCGCTTGAGCGCAAATTCCACGGTAGCCTTCAGGAACCCCAGCTTGTCGCCCGCATCGTAGCGCGTTCCCTCGAAGCTGTAACCGTAGACCTTTTCGTGTTCCAGCAATCCGCGAATGCCGTCGGTCAGCTGCAGCTCTCCGCCCGCGCCTAGCGGCGTTGTTTCCAGCAGGTCAAAAATGCGCGGTGTCAAAATATAGCGCCCGATGATGGCATTCTTTGAAGGTGCATCTTTCAATTTCGGCTTCTCTACCAAAGCCTTCACTTCCATCACTCGCGAATCCTTCGAGGTCGGCACACCATCGATCACGCCATACGAAGAGATGGCCGGTCCCTCCACAACTTGCGTAGCGAGAATGCTGGACTGCACCTCGTCGAACACAGACACCATCTGCTGCAGACAAGGCGGCGTGGCATCAATCACGTCATCCGGAAGAATCACGGCAAAGGGTTCGTCGCCGACCAGATCGCGCGCCATCAAGACTGCGTGGCCCAGGCCCATCGCTTCCTTTTGACGAATGTAGGCGACACGTCCAAGGTTTGAAATCTGGCGCACCAGCGCCAGCAAATCGTGCTTGCCGCGCGACTCCAGCTGATGCTCCAGCTCCACACTGATGTCGAAATGATCCTCAATGACGGTTTTGCCGCGACCCGTAACGATGATGATCTGGTCGCATCCGGCGGCGATCGCCTCCTCCACACCATATTGAATGATGGGCTTGTCGACGACCGGCAACATCTCTTTGGGAATGGCTTTGGTGGCAGGCAAAAAACGTGTGCCCAATCCCGCTGCGGGAAAAACTGCTTTGCGAATCTTGCTCGTTGGCATGTTGACTTGCTTTCTCCAGATATGTGCGATGGCGCGACAGCGTGATATGCAAACTGCGATGGTACCCAGTATCGCAGTATATGCATTGCGGCTGCGCCTCGCGCTTTATTTGTTTCGACTATAAGATGAGCGTCTTCATTCCCTTGTTGTCTGCATAGAAAAGCCTACAAAACTGGCGACGAGTTCCCCAGCATTGCACGGCGGACAATCGGCAGAGGCACGCCTCCCTGGCGCAGAAATTCATTGTGAAACTTCTCCAGTGAAAACGCCGCACCCTCTTTCTGCTGCACATCGGCTCGCAGTTTCAGGATCATCAGCTTGCCAAGGGTGTAATACAAGTAGGTGGGATCACCCGCGCCGCGCTTGGCTTCCACCGATCCCGTCGCACGCGTCTGGTAGCCCTCTTTCTGGAAAAAATCCACGGCTTGATCGATCGTCATCCCCTGAGTGTGCATTTTGATGCCGACAATAAATCTGGCGTCGCGCAACAACGCATCACTCAGCTGGCCCAGCCGAATCAGCTTTGCTTCTCGCGCATTTTTTGCGCCCCAACCAGGCTGGCCATAGCCTTCGTCGAGCATCATCTGCTCGCAATAATGCGCCCAGCCTTCGACATTGCTGTCGGAGTACAACATTTTTCGCACCCGCGAATGGATCTGCGGCATAAACAAAAACTGCACGTAGTGGCCGGGATATGCCTCATGCACAGAGGTGCTGACAATGGTCCCAATGTTGAAGGCGGCCATGCTTTCAGCGCGCTCCTGCGGAGTCTCGTCCGCTCCCGGTACGGTGACGTTGAAATAGGCTTTATGGGAGCCGGTCTCATACGCACCGGGAGAATCCATCGACGCGAACGTAGTTGCCCGCATGAATGGCGGCGTGTCTTCAAGAGTTGGTTGCACGCCAGAAGGGATGCTGACGATCTGCTTCTCGCGGATGAACAGGATCAGGTTGTTGAATGTGTTCTGGAATTTCCCAAGCAGCTGATCGGGCGCTGGGTGGTCGGCTTGCAATTCAGCCAGCACCTGCATGGGAGTTTTGCTGGGATCAAGTTCGTGAGCAATCTGGCGAAACTGTTCCTGATTCTTATGCAGGTCAGCGTACCCGATCGTCAACAGTCGATCCAACGGGATATTCACCATCTCGTCGTCGCGCAATTTGGCGCTGAACGTCGCAGCGCCAATACGAAAATCTCCATTGGATTTCGGCAGTACATCGGTCTTGACCCACTGTTGATAGCTAGTCAGCGCCTGGATCACAGCCTCGTTCGACGCGTGGAACTCTTCTATCAGCCTAGGATCTTTCACGCTGGTAAATGCCGCTGGAATATCGTGCTGAAAAAAACTGATGATTCCGGGTAGCTGCTCCAAGGCGATCTCGGTGAATATTTTCGGCGGATTGTCCAGGTTAACGCGCGCAGCCTCCAGCGCGGCGCGCATCTGCTTCTCGCGGGAGATCAATGCCACCAGGCGCACATCCGCGGGAGCGTAATTCCGTTCGATAATGGTGAACGCGCTGTTGGTAATGCCGCTGGAATAAAAATCAGGGTCCTTCTGCCATGGTCGGATCGTTTCCAGCGTCAGCAGCTCGCTGCGAATCGTGCCCAGCAGAAAGTCTCGGTCGCCCTCATCTGACGGGTCGAGGTTGGCCGCGGGGAACTCCGCCACTTTTTTCTCATACGCCCGCAACGCCACGACTTCCTTATCCCGGCTGGCGCGCGAGTAATTTTCCAGCTTGTCATCGTATTGGTGAAGGCCCGCGCTGGTGCCGTCGGTTGGATTAAAAGGCAGATAGACGCTGTCGAAGTACGCATTGACAAGTTGCGTCCATGCAGGATTTCCTTGCTCGCTTGTCCGAGTCATGGCGGAGTTGGCCCCTAAGAAAATTGTGCTGATGAGAACAGCGCCGGCTGCGGAGAGCCAACGGGAAGAACGAGATTTCATGGCGATTTCCTTCACAGTCGGGACGAAAACGGAAGTATATCGGATGCGTCACGTGTTCGACGACCGCAGGTCGGCTTTGACAGATGCGCTCCGCGGTCAGAGACTGGTCTTGCAAGCAGCGTATTGTCAAGTAGCTACGTTCAGGAGGAACTCCTAATGAAGATTCTCGCAAGTGTGTTAACCATCGCAGCCAGCGTGGCTTTGTTGCCGGCCGGCCTGGCGCAAATGTCCCCGGGTGCGACAAAGAAGCCGATGCTCAGCCCACCGGCCAAAGCCAGCGTCGAGCTGGACGGAAAACAAGTCACAATCGACTACAATACCCCGTTCATGCGCGGACGCAAGATCTTCGGCGGCCTGGTGCCGTATGACAAAGTGTGGCGCACCGGCGCGAACCCCGCCACCACATTAAAGACCGCAGTCGATCTCAAAATCGGCACGGCGACCGTCCCTGCGGGCACCTACACTCTTTACACGCTGCCCTCTGAGACCACCTGGAAGCTGATCATCAACAAGCAGACCGGCCAATGGGGAACGGTGTATCACGAGTCAGAAGACCTGGCCCGTGTGGATATGAAGAAGGACACCTTGCCCAAGCCGCAAGAGCAGATGAGCATCAGTTTTGAAAAGACGCACGGCAAAAAAACGCAGTTGCATGTTCGATGGGACACCACCGATGTCTGGGTGCCTGTGGTTGCGGAGTAATCGCAGCACAACCGTACATTGTCCGTGACCAAAACGAATCGAATGGCGCAGCATTTCCCGACGGAAAGGCTGCGCTTCTTTTTTGTTCGTCGTGCTTCACCGCGTTCCGCCTTGCAAGACAACGACGCAATTTCACACAGCATCTCACGGATTAGAGAAACAGATTTCGCACGGAAGGAAATTGTGATGAATGAAATGCAGCAAAAGATCAGCCTGGGCATCGGCTCAGCAGCGGCAGCGGCAGCAATTTTTGCACCGCTGAACTATAGCTGGAAAGGCATCCTGACGACCGTAGCAGCTTGCACCATCTTGTCAGGAATATTCGGCGTATCTCCCAAGCAGGAAATTCGGGAATTGTCAGTTTGATTTCAACATGCGCGCTCGCCTCAGAACCCCAACTAAATCCGCAGTTGTTTCATCCACACTGCGATTCTGCATCCCCAACCATGGAAGGAAAAACACGCAATGAATGACATCGAGCAAAGAATTCGTTTCGGTATCGGTTCAGCCGCTGCAGCGGCGGCCATTTTCGCACCTCTCAGCTACAAATGGAGAGGCGTACTGACGGCTGTTGCGGCCGACGCTATCTTGACCGGCGTCTATGGTGTCTCTCCCGTCAAAACGCTCTTCCGGTTCTAACGGCAAGTTGGGATCGGCGGTTCGTAGAATCTATCCGTAGACTTTATCGAACCGCATGTTTCCCGGCTGTCATCGCGGGCGGCTCCGCCGATATCGCCACGGCTTCAATCAACCGCCTCAATTCCGCCAGCACCTCGGCCGGCGCGGTCGCTTTGATAGGAAAGCGCAACACGCCATGCGGCGTGAACTGAGCGCCGCGCTTGGCATTGCGGGCGACAAGTTGCATCAATTTTTCTGGATCAATGTTGGCGGTGTCAGTAAATCGAACACTTACCGTTTGGCCCTTTCGGTCCATCTGCGCTACACCGACTTGTTCACACAGGAGTCGCAGACGACCCGCGGTCACCAGCAATTGCACCGGCTCCGGCAAGGCGCCATAGCGATCCTGCATCTCTGCCACAATGTCTTCAATCGCGCTTTCGTTCTCCGCACTGGCGATGCGCTTATACATGCGGAGCCGCTGATTTTCTTCTTCGATGTAGTTGGCATCGATACGCAGCGATATGCCAAGATTCAATTGCACCGATGGGCGTTCGATCTGGTCTTCGCCCTTCAACTCGCGTACTGCCTGCTCCAGCATGGTTGTGTACAGCTCAAAGCCGACAGCTTCAATATGCCCGCTCTGCTCGCCGCCCAGCATGTTGCCGGCTCCGCGCAACTCCAGATCGAGCGCTGCGATTTTGAAGCCTGCGCCCAGGTCGGAGAATTCTTTCAGCGCAGCCAGCCTGCGCCGCGCAATGTCCGTCAATTCGCGATCCGGAGGAATCAACAAATACGAATATGCGCGGCGATTGGAGCGCCCAACACGTCCGCGCAGCTGATAGAGCTCCGAAAGCCCATGGCGATCCGCCCGATTGATCAGGATGGTGTTTGCCAGCGGAATGTCGAGCCCATTTTCGATAATGGTGGTCGCGACTAGGACATCGTATTCGTGATGCATAAATGCCAGCATCACGCGCTCCAGTTCCGCTTCTCCCATCTGCCCGTGGCCTACACCGACGCGCGCCTGCGGCACCAGTTCCTGCAACCTGGCGGCAATCTCGTAGATGTTGTCCACGCGGTTGTGGACAAAATAAATCTGACCGCCGCGTTCCAGCTCCACTTCAATTGCGGATCGGATCAGCTTTTCGTCGTACTTCGCCACGACGGTCTGGATGGCCATGCGATCTTTCGGCGGCGTCTCAATCACGCTCATATCACGCAGCCCGACCAGCGACATATGCAGGGTGCGCGGAATCGGCGTGGCCGACATGGCCAGCACATCGATCTCGCGCCGCATCTGCTTCAGGCGTTCCTTGTGGCGAACGCCGAAACGCTGCTCTTCATCGACAACCAACAACCCCAGGTCCTGAAATTTCAAATCCTTCGATAACAGCCGATGCGTGCCGATCAAAATGTCGACTTTGCCCTGCTCCACCTTTTCCAGAATCGCCTTCTGCTCTTTCGGCGAGCGGAAGCGCGAGATCATTTCGAGGTGCACCGGAAACGCCGCGAAGCGCCGCTTGAACGTCTCGAAATGCTGGAAGCAAAGCACGGTGGTAGGCGTTAGCACTGCGACTTGTTTGCTGTCCTGCACCGCCTTAAACGCGGCGCGCATGGCCACTTCGGTCTTTCCGTAGCCGACATCGCCGACCAGCAGACGATCCATCGGCATTGTCGATTCCATGTCGCGCTTGATGTCGGCAATCGAAGTGATTTGATCATCGGTCTCGTTGAAATCGAACGCGTCTTCAAACTCACGTTGAAACTGATTGTCGACAGAGAAGGCATTCCCTTGGGCAGCCTTGCGGACGGCATACAGCTTGAGCAGTTCGTCGGCCATGTCTGCCATGGCTTTTTTCACTCGAGCTTTGGTGCGCGTCCATTGCGCGCTGCCCAGGCGATGCAGCACGGGAGCTGGCCCGGTGTCCGTCGAGCGATATTTCTGGATCAGATCCAGGCGCGTCAGAGGAACATACAAGCGAGCAGCTTCGGCAAATTCCAGGATCATGAACTCGACATGCATGCCATCCTGCGAGATTTCCTTCAAACCGAGATAGCGGGCGATGCCATGGTCGACATGCACGACGTAGTCGCCAATCGTCAGGTCGCGAAAGTCCGAGATGAATGCGGCCGTATTCGATTTCGATTTGCGCACCACTGGACGCGCGGTGACGTCAGCCTCATCGGAAAGGTCGTTGGCGCCAAAAACCACCAGACGCGCTTCTTCCAGCACCACCCCGTTTGAAATCTCCGTCCGCACAATGACTGGAGCGCGCATATCGCCGCGCAGGTAGCTGGTCTCGTCGTACATGGTCTCGCTGCCGGTGTGGGCGCTTCGACTGCCGATGCGATACGAAATCCCATACTCCTGCAGAATGCCCGCCAGCCGCTCCACCTCGCCCTGGTTCGCAGCAGCCAACACCGCGCGCATTCCCTGCGTCGCCAACGCTTGTAACTGCTCCACCAGCGCCGGAATCGATCCATGCAGCCGCAGCGTGGGCCGTGTTGGAATTTCAATTTCGCCGAGTGAAGTTGTGTCGGTGTCGAGAACATCGACAGTTCCCAGTTGGTCCAGGTCGAGCCCCGGCGCATCAGCGACGCGCGCCTGCCACTCCCACGGGGTCAAGTACAAATCTGTGGGAGGAAATAGAGTGTCGATGCCGCTGCGTTCATGGCGCTGTTCCACCTTGCTCCACCAGCGGTCCAGCTGGTTTTGCACCATGCCCGGCTCTTCCACAAAAATGCGGCATTTGGGAATCAGCTCGAATACAGTCCGGTGTTGCCCCGAAGCTGCGACGGCAAAAAACTCCCATCCCGGAAAAACATTGGTCCCTTCCGCCTCGATGGCTTCATGCAGCGCCTCGTTCTCGCCTTCCAAGCTACGCCCGCTCAGGCGCGTGTGCACCCGCGACAGTAACGCATTCGTCATCGGCGTTTCGGTCAGTGGCAGCAGAATCGCTTCGTCCACCGGAGCGGACGAGCGCTGCGTTTCAGGGTCGAACTTTCGCATCGACTCAATTTCGTCGCCGAGGAATTCAATGCGCAGCGGGGCATCCATCTCCGGCGGGTAAATATCCAAAATGCCGCCGCGCAGCGCATATTGCCCGCGCATCTCCACCATGTCGACCGGCTGATATCCAACGCTTGCCAGGTGGGCGACCAGGGTTTCCGGATCCGCCTCTTCTCCGCGCCGCAAGGTGCAGGCCAAGTTGGCGTAGTGCTCGGCTGCGAAGATGCGATAACACGCCGACTCGACCGGCAGGATGATCATTCGCGCCGCGCCTTGTGCAATCTTCCACAGCGTCACCGCCCGCTGTTCCTGGATATCCGGATGCGGCGAAAGATTCTCAAACGGCAACACGTCGTGTGCGGGCAGACGCACGACAGTGCTTCGATCGAACTCCCCAGTCAAGTCGCAGGCCGCCTGGACGGTCAGCTGCAAGGCTTCCGCTGCTCGATTGTCCGCGACCACCACGAAGACCGGCACCTTGGTGATGCGAGCCAGCAAGGGCAGATAGAGAGCGCGCGCGGTGGCTGTCAGTCCAGAGACGCGACGACGCCCTACGCCGCTGACCAGCGATGGCCGCACGCGATCAATGGCAGCAGACTTGTCGAGGTCCGCGAAAAATTCCCGGACAAAAGGGAGGATCATGAGCTACGCCTGAAACGCGATTCGGTTATAGCAACACCAGCTAGCGAATTTCCAGAATGTTGGTTTCTTTCGAAGCATGTTCCTGCGCCCGTTCCGCCAGTTGGCGCGCGATCTTGTAAAACGGAGCTGCCTGCTCTGAAAGATCTCCAGCCAGCGAAATTGGCAATCCGCGATCACCACCGTGTCGAATTTCCGGATCGAGCGCAACCGAACCGAGAAACGGGACTTGGTATTCCCGCGCGGTCCGTTCGACACCGCCCTTGGAAAAGATATCGATTTCATGATGGCAATGCGGGCAGGTGAAGGAGCTCATATTTTCCACAATGCCGAGCACGTCCACATTCACCTGGCGAAACATTTCAATCGCTTTGCGGGCATCCTGCAGGGCCACATCCGAGGGCGTTGAAATCACCACAGCACCTGTCAGCGGAACCGTTTGCACCAGCGATATCACGACATCTCCTGTGCCCGGCGGCAGGTCGACAATCAGAAAATCCAGCTCACCCCACTCCACCTGCTGCAGAAATTGGCGAATGATCTGGTGCAGCATCGGCCCGCGCATCACCATCGGCTTGTCACCTGGGGAGATGGAGCCGACGGAGATCAGCTTCACTCCATGGGCCAGCAACGGTTCAATGCGATTGCCTTCCAGCACCCGCGGCTGCTCGCGGCTTCCCATCATCAGCGGTACGTTCGGCCCATACACATCCGCATCCAGCAGACCGACGCGATTTCCCATCTTGGCCAGCGAAATGGCAAGATTAACCGCGACGGTGGTTTTGCCGACGCCACCTTTTCCCGAGCCGACTGCTACGATGTGGCGAATTCCCGGTAGCGGTTGTGGCCCTTCAGATCCTTGTCCCATGTGTCCCATTTCTTCCACTCCTGACTCAACTTGTAGTGCGGCAGCGAAGCAGGCGGTTGCTGTCGTCGCGAACTTTCTCCAAGGAGAGTGCGATAACGCTTCTGCCAAATTCCTTAGGCCGAAGTATCCGCAGTCTCCAGCGCGACTCTGTTCTGCCGCTTCCGTTCTTTCTCCTGCTCGCGGCGCTCGCGCCGGCGTCCTGCATCCTCAAATCGTCTCGCTTCCTCCGCTCCTTCCGTGATGATCGGGGGAACTGCAACTCGCCGCCCATTGGCGTCGATCGCCACAAAGGTGAGATACGCGGAGGCGATAGGATGACGCGAACCTGCGATGGCATTCTCCACCCAAGCCTTCACTCCCACTTCCATTGAAGTTGTGAACGCGCGATTCACAGATGCCTTCAAAATCACCAGGTCGCCCACATGCACCGGCGCGATAAAATCAATGTGCTCCATCGATGCGGTAACAACATGGGCGCGCGCGTGACGGTAGGCAGCCATGGCTGCTACCAGATCAATGAAATGCATCAGCCGACCACCCAGCAAATGACTCAAGGGATTGGTATCATTCGGCAATATTAGTTCTGTCATTTCCGATTGCGACTCGGACACTCGACGCGGCTGAAGCGAAGATGTTGCGAAATCTTTCATGGGCAATGCTCCTGGTTTCGCCTTGGTGTGGGTCGGGTGTAGATTGCGTATGACTACTTTGTGCAGGACGCCACCGCAAAGGGAACTTTTATTTTACGCTGCGAAAGTTCCTGTCGCTGGATGGCTTGAGATGTGCCCCATGACGCCGTAAGGTGGAAGGGTAATGGCTGCTGCGGTGATGGAACCATGTGTCTTTTTTTTGAGGGATGATGAGCATCGACAAAGTAGCGGCATTCACAGAAATTTTGGCGCAGGACCCCGGGAATGCGTTTGCTCGCTACGGTCTGGCGATCGAATATACCCAGCGCGGCGAGACTGCATTGGCCATGGAGCAGTTTGATACGCTCGAGAAACTGCATCCGGACTACACCGCCGGCTATCAAATGGCTGCGCAAACCTTGATGGCCAGCGGCGACATACAGCAGGCGGAGGTGCGGCTGCGTGCTGGCATCGAGTCCGCCCGACGTACCGGCAACCAGCATGCTTTGGCAGAAATGACGGGAATGCTGGACGAACTGGCGAATCCGAGCGTGTAGGAAATCGTGACGCCATAGCAACGTTGAGCGTCGGAACAGAAATCAAGCTGGAGAAAGAATGAAGATTCCGTTATTCCCGCTCGATCTGGTGTTGTTCCCTGGGGCAGCGCTGCCGCTGCACATCTTTGAAGATCGCTATAAAGAGATGATCGGGGAATGCCTCCAGTGTCAGAGCGAATTCGGAATGGTGCGCGCCCGGCGAGAGGGTCTGGCGATCATCGGATGCACCGCGAAAATTCTCACCGTGATGCATCGCTATTCGGACGGACGACTCGATATTCTCTGTCGCGGAGAGCGCCGCTTTGAAATCGAATCGCTGGTAGACGGACGAAGTTTCCTCGAGGCGGAAGTGGATTTTCTCCCCGACCAGGCACCTGCGTCAACACGGCGCGATCGCGAACAATGCGCGGCGCTGCATTTGGAAATGATGGAACTGTCTGGAAGTGGCGCCGCAGATTTTCCTCAGCTGGATCTGAACGAGCCCGTCGCTTTTCTGCTGGCGTCCATCATCCCGGCGGATCTGGAGTTCAAGCAGGAACTGCTGCATCTTCACTCCGACAGCGAGCGCACAACGCGCCTGATGGAGTTTTATCAGTTGATCCTGCCCAAGCTGCAACGCGGCGCCGTCGGCACAAAAACGGCGGCGCGCAATGGCTTCGTCATGTAGATGGCCCGGGCGACTCGCGACAACCGAATTACCTTAAGCTCATAACAAGTTTCCAAGCTGCCGCGAAAAGAATATGGATCGATTTCCATCTCCAATCTTTCATGACCGCATGAAAGCGCATCGAAAGAAGTAAGAACCATTCCCTACGAAGACTCGTCTAAGACCCAAGGGGGACATGCATGGCGAATTCAACCCAATTTCCGGCAACGCTGGGTGAGTTGCGGCGCAGCACTCACTTCTCTGAAGCGCGGCTGACTCGGCGCACGGTGAAGGACGAGATGCGCCAGCACCTGATTGAACGCCTGCGTGCCAAAGACGCGCTGTTCCCGGGCATCGTCGGCTACGACGACACAGTGGTTCCGCAGATTGTGAATGCCGTGCTGTCGCGCCATAACTTTATCCTGCTCGGCCTGCGTGGGCAGGCGAAGAGCCGCATCCTGCGCGCGCTCACGACATTGCTCGACGAAACCATTCCATATATCGCCGGCTGCGAGATTCGCGACAATCCCTATGCGCCGCTGTGTCGCGCCTGCAAGGATCGCCTTGCGGAACATGGTGACTCGACGGCCATCGCATGGCTGCCGCGCGACCAGCGCTATGTGGAGAAGTTGGCCACGCCCGATGTCACTGTCGCGGATCTGATCGGCGACCTCGACCCCATCAAAGCGGCGCGCAGCGGACAACAGCTGTCGAGCGAGCTGAACATCCACTATGGCCTGCTGCCGCGGGCCAATCGCGGCATCTTCGCACTGAATGAGCTGCCTGATCTCGCCGGAAAAATCCAGGTTGCGTTGTTCAACATCATGCAGGAAGGAGATGTGCAGATCAAAGGCCATCCCGTCCGCCTGGCGCTCGATGTCGCACTCATTTTCAGCGCCAATCCGGAGGACTATACGGCGCGTGGCAAGATCGTCACACCGTTGAAGGACCGCATCGGCTCGGAAATTCGCACGCACTATCCGCTGACCCTGGTTGAGGGCATCGCCATTACTGGGCAGGAAGCGTGGACCGAACGCGGCCTGATGAAGACCGAGATCCCCGGCTACATTCGCTCGATCGTTGAGCAGATCGCGTTCACCGCGCGCGAGGATAAAAAAGTCGACCGCCGCAGCGGCGTCAGCCAGCGGTTGCCCATCAGCACCATGGAACTGGTCGTCTCCAACGCCGAACGCCGGGCCATTCAACACGGCGAATCGCTGGCGGTGCCGCGGGCTGGAGATCTTTACAGCGCGCTGCCTGGGATCACTGGAAAAATCGAGCTGGAGTACGAGGGCGAGATGCGCGGACCGGAAACAGTGGTGCGAGAAATCGTTCGCCAGTCCATCGCCCAGGTTTTCGATCATTATTTTGCCGGCACCAACACGCAGCAGATTGAGCAATGGTTCAATCTCGGGGGCAATATCAAAATGCAGGACGATCAGCCAGCAGCAGAGATGCTGACCGAGCTGAACCAGATCCAGGGATTAGTGGAAACACTGTCGCCGCTCGGAATTCGCGGCAACGACGCGCCGGAACGCATTGTGTCGGCAGCGGAATTTCTGCTGGAAGGCATGGTCGCCCATCGCCGCATCAGTCGCAACGAAGAGCGCGGTTTTGTTGCTCCCGAGCGTCCTTATCCAGGGGAACGCACGGAACGCGGCGGAGAGCGATCTCGCACAGAACGCGATCCTGACGACTTGATCGGCAAGCGAGGACGGAAGGTGTACAACTAATCTCTGCTCACAATACTTTTTCAGGCAAACGATGAAACGCGTTCGATACAGCAAATACACGGGCAACCTGGCCGACGAGTTAGAGATGGAGTCGCTGCTGGAGGCGCTGTCGGATTTTCTGCTGGATTCCGGCTTTCAGTCCCCCTTCGGTCGTTTTCATGAGCTGCGCGGCGACCAGACGCTCGACAGCCTGCGTGAAGCCATGCGCCAGGCGCTGGAGTATGGCGATCTGTTTGACGAAGCCATGCAGGAAAAAATCGATCAGCTCGCCGGGGATGGCGAGCTTGAAAAGCTGATCGAGCAGTTGCTGGATCGCATGGAGCAGGAAAACTACGTTCAGTTCGATCGTGGTCAGCCGCAGATGCCGCAGCCTGGTCGCGTGACTCCCTCGAGCGGAGAAGCTACCGCCGCCGCTCCGGAGGTGCGGTTCCAGGTCACGGATAAGGGGCTGGATTTTCTCGGATACAAAACATTGCGCGACCTGCTAGGCTCGCTCGGCAAATCTTCCTTCGGCCGCCATGACACTCGCGAGCTTTCCACCGGGGTCGAGGTCAGCGGCGGTTCTCGCCCGTATGAGTTCGGCGACACTTTGAATCTCGACGTGAACACCACGCTGAGCGCGGCGCTCGCCCGCGAAGGCCTCACGCTACCGCTGAACCTGGAATATAGCGACCTGCACGTGCATCAATCCGAGTATCAAAGCTCCTGCGCTACGGTGGTCATGCTGGATTGCTCCCACTCGATGATTTTGTATGGGGAAGACCGCTTCACTCCCGCCAAGCGCGTGGCCATGGCGCTGTCCCACCTGGTGCGCACGCAGTATCCCGGCGACACTCTGTCACTGGTGTTGTTCCACGACTCCGCCGAGGAATTGCCGCTGTCGCAATTGGCACGCGCCCAGGTCGGCCCCTATTACACCAATACCCGCGAAGGTCTGCGTTTATCGCAACGCATCCTCGCCCGCCAGCGCAAAGACATGAAGCAGATTGTCATGATTACCGATGGCAAGCCCTCGGCGCTGACACTGCCGGATGGGCGCATTTACAAAAGCGCTTTCGGACTCGACCCGCTCGTCGTTCACGAAACTCTGGAAGAGGTCGCCCGCTGCAAGCGTTCCGGCATCATGATTAACACCTTCATGCTGGCCTCCGATCCCGGCCTGGTGCAGTTCGTCCAACGCGTCTCGGCCATGTGCAAAGGCAAGGCCTACTTCACTACGCCAGAAAATCTGGGCCAATACCTGCTGATGGATTTTCTCTCCCGCAAAATGAAAACGATTCACTGATTGAAGCGGATGAGGCTCTTTCGCTGGACGCGGCACGCGGTCCACTCGACCGCTGTCACCCATGCAGCGCTCGAACAGTTGCTCCATCGCAAATTCAGCCATTCTCATTGGCAATCTCGTGTATATTCGCCGCATGCAAAAATTCGTCGCGTCGCTTGCGTTTCTGTTTCCGCTGGCCTTCTGCGGCCAAACGACCGCGAATCCCGGTGCGCAAATTTACCAACAGCACTGCGCCATGTGCCATGACAGCGGGGCGGCTCGTGTGCCCAATCGTAAGGTGCTGCAGCGGCAGACCAGCGCCGCGATTGAGGAAATACTCACCTCCGGAGTCATGCGACAACAGGGTTCGATGCTGACGTCGGCGGAGCGCGCCGCAGTGGCCGAATGGCTGGGTCGGACACCGGTTGCCGAGCAGACCAATCTATCCAGTCAATGTAAGGGCACGCCCTTGAGCGACGCGACCGCCCCCTCGTGGACATCCTGGGGCAATGGCGTCGCCAACCTTCGATTCCAGTCCGCAAAAGCCGCTGGCCTTACCGCCGCGGACGTGCCTTATCTGCGGTTGAAGTGGGCCTTCGCCGCGCCGGGTGTCACCCTGATGCGCGCCCAGCCCGCGGTCTTCGCTGGGCGGCTTATCTTTGCCGCCGGATCGGCTGTCTACTCTCTCGATCCGCGCACGGGATGCACGTACTGGAAGACCAATGTGACTTCCCCGGTTCGCAGCGCCGTCGCGATCGCTTCACCTGCTGGAGTTCCTCTCGCCTTTTTCGGTGACCAGGGCGGCATGGTGCACGCGGTGGAGGTCGCTTCCGGCAAGCCCGTTTGGCAGGTTCGCGTGGATACCGATGCGGCGGCCATGGTGACGGGAACCCCCGTCTATTACCGCAAGCGCCTGTACGTCCCGGTAAGTTCCTATGAAGAGCTTGCCGCCATCGACCCGCATTATGTCTGCTGCACCTTCCGTGGCAGCGTTCTTGCCCTCGACGCGTCTACCGGCAGAATCCTCTGGAAGACATTCACCGTCACTGGCCCGAGTCAGCCGCACACGACGAAGAAAGGCGCCAAAAGTCTTGGTCCCTCCGGCGCCGGGGTTTGGTCAGCGCCGACCATCGATGCGGAGAAGGGCTTGCTCTATGCCGCCACCGGCGACAACTACTCCGATCCTGCCACCAAAAACAGCGACGCCGTTCTGGCTCTCTCGCTGGAGACTGGAAAAATTGTGTGGTCGCGGCAATTTCACGCCGGCGACGCCTTCAATTCCAGCTGCGCGTACCCGAACAGCCCGAACTGCCCCGATGCTGCCGGCCCCGATTTTGATTTCGGGTCATCGCCGGTTCTGGAGCGGATGCCGGACGGCCATCGCCTGCTCATCCTCGCCGAAAAGTCAGGCACCGTCTACGCCATCCATCCTGATGCGCAAGGCGCGCAGGTCTGGAGCGCGCAGCTCGGACACGGCAGCTCTCTCGGCGGCATTGAATGGGGGCCTGCCTCCGACGGCCAGCGCCTTTACGCAGCCATCTCTGATGAAGCGTTTCTGCCCTCGACGAAAGGCACGAATCTCGATTCGGAAAAGGGCGGCGGCCTGTTCGCCCTGAGCCTCAACGACGGAAGGCAGATATGGTACGCGCCGCCGGCAAAATGCGGGACCCGCCGACAGTGCAGTCCCGCCCAGCCGGAAGCCGTCACCGCCATACCCGGCGTGGTCTTCTCCGGCTCACTCGACGGCCACATCCGCGCCTTTTCATCCGCGGACGGAAAACTGCTCTGGGACTACGACACCGAGCATGACTACCAGGCAGTGAACGGAGCTCCAGGGCACGGCGGTGCGGTGAATGGCCCCGGCCCCGTCATTGCCGGCGGTATGGTCTTCGCTCTGTCGGGCTACGACATGTTCGGAGAAGCTCCCGGAAATATGCTGCTGGCTTTCAGCGTCGATGGACGATAAAGATGAGCCACCGTCGACGAAGGGCGACCCCGGTATGGTGCAATTCGTGCAGCGGGGCACAGCCATGTAGAGGGGAAAGGCCTATTTCACTACCCCGGAAACGCTGGGGCAGCCTCTGCTGATCGATTTTTTCTCCCGCAAGATGAAAACGATTCACGAAACCACAGGTGTGCGCGGCTGCACGCGAACGAGAACGCAGCTGCACAACCTGGTTGAAGACGTTCTAGTTCACCACCACCGGCGGCGTGCGCAATTGTTCCCGCAGCACCCCCGCCAGCTCGACCACCTGGCGTAACTTGACCACGGTTCCCGGAGTGAGCGTCGGTTCTTCCAGCACCAGCTGGGTCTGCAGCAGCAGTCCGGTCAGCGTTGTATTCATTTCGCCTTCCATGATCTGGGCGGCGGCCCGCATTGCCAGCGACAGCTCCCGTTCGCGCCGTTGCAGCGCAGCCCGCACTTCGCGCAATACGCGGTTGCATCCGGAGATGCCAAGATTCACCTGGATGGGCACGGCG
>JBARFA010000103.1:0-12632 GCA_049796755.1 Acidobacteriaceae bacterium | reverse complement strand
GGGCAGGGCTGGCCGCACGGGCATAGAGTTGGGTGCGTGTGGCTGGCGGCGATTGCTGGGCGCGGGCGGGGCTGCTCCGCTGACGAAGAGGAGGGTCAGGAGGGAATCAGGAACCGTGCTCGCGTGTGTGGATGCATGGCAAGAGCCTGGCGCATGCTGCGGTGATGGGCTATTAGAGGGTGCGCTATTTCGTTGCGCGCGGAGAGATGATTGGTGTGGCCGTGCTGGTGGTGATCGGCGTGGCGTTGCTACGGCAGAACAGCAAAGGCAGGAGCAGCAGGGAATCGGAGCGGCGGAAGAAGTTCACGGCGGGTCCCTCCGGTGATTGGGCGGCTTGGGGGAGCGGTGCTTTTCGGGATTATTATCGATGGATTTTGATGGGTCTGTATATGAAAAAAACTTTGGGGGTGAGGGAATTTGTTGGGGGGTTGTGGGGGCGGGTTTCGAAAAATTCTGTCAATGCAAGGCAGCTGCACGGATCGACAAGCGCTTGGTTTAGAATGGGCTGACTGATCCGAGGCTCGTTAGCGTTGTCTTCCTCCAAAGATCGCTTCATCCAAAGATGGCAGCAATCGTCGGCCTCCGAGCGGGCAAACTACGCGTTGTTCCTCTCGGAGATGTGCGACTACCTTGATCTGCCGCGTCCAGAGCCAAGCCAAGCCGATGAGGCTGCAAACGCCTACGTAATCGATAAGACCGTCAACTATAGGGAACTCGACGGCTCTAGTACTACAAACTTCATCGACCTTTATCGGCGGAGTTGCTTCGTGCTGGAAGCGAAGCAAGGCAGCAATCCAATCCAACAGGACCCGTTTGCTCTAGCCGCGTCCGAGCCGCAGCGCCGAATGAAACGCGGCACAGCCGTGCGCGGAACGCGCGGATGGGACACCGCGATGCTTGCAGCGCGCGGGCAGGCGGAGCGGTACGCCAAAGCACTTCCAGCCACTGAGGGCTGGCCGCCGTTTCTGATCGTGGTGGATGTAGGCCATTCCATCGAACTTTTTGCTGACTTTTCGCTGACGGGCAAGGCGTATTTGCCGTTTCCGGGTCCACGAAATTTTCGGATTCATCTGCACGAACTGGAGAAGCCGGAAATTCGCGACCGTCTGCGCGCGGTTTGGCTTGCACCGCATTCTCTGGACCCCTCGTGGGAGCGCGCCAAGGTGACGCGGGAGGTAGCCGCCAAGCTAGCCGTGCTTGCACGCAATTTGGAACAGAAATACACGGCAAAAGAGGTGGCGGAGTTTCTGACACGTTGCATCTTCACTTCTTTTGCGGAGGATGTTGGCCTTCTGCCGGATCGCGGATGGTTGAATCTGCTGCAGAGCTTCGGCGACGACGTAGAGAACTTTCCGCCTGTCGTCGAGTCTCTTTGGAGGACGATGAACGACGGTGGCTTCTCGCCGATTCTGCGGAAGGATGTTCTGCAATTCAACGGCGGTCTTTTTGAGTCGACGAAGGCGCTGCCGCTCACGGGAGATCAGTTGTCTCTGCTAGTTGAAGCGGCTGATTCACAATGGCGCGATGTGGAACCGGCAATTTTTGGAACTCTGTTGGAGCGAGCGTTGGGTTCTCAGGAGCGGCACGCGCTCGGTGCGCACTACACGCCGCGCGCGTATGTGGAGCGGCTAGTTCTACCCACGATTGCGGAGCCGCTGAGAGAAGACTGGCGGAGCACTCAGGCGGTGATTGCACAGCAATTAGCCACCGGCGACCAGGATGGAGCCATTGAAACGACGATACAGTTTCATCGCCAGCTTTGCGCGGTTCGCGTGCTGGACCCGGCTTGTGGCAGCGGGAACTTCCTGTACGTTGCACTGGAGCACTTGAAAAGGCTTGAGGGTGAGGTAATAGAGACGCTCCACTCGCTGGGACAGACACAGGAGGCGCTGGAGCACACCGGGCTGACGGTCGATCCTCATCAATTCCTCGGGATCGAGGTGAATCCACGGGCTGCGGTGCTGGCGGACCTAGTCCTTTGGATCGGGTATCTGCAGTGGCACTTTCGAACGCGGGGCGATGTACAGCCGCCCATTCCTGTGATTCGAAATTTCCACAATGTAAAAGAGGCGGATGCGCTGATCACTTGGACAAAGCGGGAACCGGCGGTCGATGAGGATGGGTTTCCAATCACGGTTTGGGACCGGGCAACGGAGAAGGAACATCCGACGACCGGCCAAATGGTCCCGGACGAAACGGCGCGGGTTCCCGGTTTTGTTTATACCGGAGTGCAACAAGCGGCATGGCCAAACGCCAATTTCGTCGTCGGCAATCCGCCCTTCATCGGCGGCAAAGACATGCGCAAGTGGCTCGGCGATGGGTACACACTGGCGCTGCGCACGGCCTACGACGAAGTACCCGAGAGCGCAGATTTCGTGATGTATTGGTGGCAGAAGGCGGCGGAGCTTGCGCGGGCGGGAAAGCTGCGGCGGTTTGGATTTGTGACGACCAACAGCATTACGCAGGTGTTCGATCGCAGGGTAGTGTCACAAAACATGGACGTTACCAAGGACCCTCTATCGCTGGTTTTTGCGATTCCCGATCACCCATGGCTCAAGTCATCTTCGGGGGAGGACCGCGCGGCCGTTCGCATTGCAATGACGGTGGGGGAGCGGGGTGACCACCAGGGGCACTTGTATAGGGTGACGAGCGAGGGGGACGCAAGCGCGGAAGGGACGGCAGTTGAACTGGCCGAGCGGACCGGACGCATCTTCCCCGATTTGCGCATTGGGGTGGATGGTTTCGGGAGCGCAAACTCTGCGTGCGAATGAGAACTTGAGCTCCAGAGGGGTCTCATTGCACGGTTCCGGGTTCATTATTTCGCAAGAGACGGCGGCCTCGCTGGGTTTTGGGCGGCTTGAAGGACTGGAACAGCATATCCGTCCGTATCTGAACGGGCGTGATTTGACGGGAAGATCGCGGGACATGATGGTGATTGACCTTTTCGGGCTGAGCAGTGATGAGGTGTTGCGACGATTTCCCGAGGTGTATCAATGGGTGCGCGACCGGGTGAAGCCGGTGCGCGAAGGCAACGTGAGCCAAACATCAGATTCTAGGGAATACGCCGAGAGATGGTGGCTATTCGGAAAAGTCCGGACCGAGTTGCGTTCAGCAGTAAAAGGGCTATCGCGTTATATCGCGACTGTGGAGACGGCCAAGCATCGCGTGTTCGTATTTCTGGATGCTAGCGTTCTTCCGGACAACAAGCTCATTAATTTTGCGTTCGCTGACGCGTACTTTCTTGGCGTTCTCTCTAGCAGTGTGCATGTTGTCTGGGCGCTTGCCGCAGGCGGCAAGCTGGGGCCGACGCCGGTTTATGTTAAGACCGCATGCTTTGACACTTTTCCGTTTCCAGTTTGTTCAGAGGGACAAAAGGAAACGATTCGGGACATTGCGGAACGGCTGGATGCCCATCGCAAGCGGCAGCAGGAACTGGACCCGGATCTGACACTGACCGAGATGTATAACGTGCTGGAAACAGTACGTGCTGGCAAAGAATTGACTGAGAAAGAACGCAGAATCTATGACGCTGGCCTTGTGGGGATTCTGCGCGTGCTTCACGATGCACTGGATGCGGCGGTGTTCGACGCGTATGGCTGGCCGACAGAACTGACGGAAGAGGACATTCTCAGCAGCGTGGTCGCGTTGAATGCGCAGCGACTGTCGGAAGAGCGAGAAGGCTCGGTTCGATGGCTCCGTCCTGAGTTCCAAGCGCCGAATGAATTGGCGGTCCAAGCTGCCCTGGCTGGCATCGTTTCTGGGGAAGGTCCCGCGCCGACACGACGCAAGCAGCCATGGCCATCGACTCTACAGGAGCAGGTGCGAGCGGTGAAGGATGCTCTTCGTGCCACTCCGCTGCAAAGCGCACAGCAAGTGGCGGCGACCTTCAAGCCCGCAAGCCGAACACGGGTGTCCGAAATTTTGGATACCTTGACCGCGCTTGGACAGACGCGGCGAGTGGAAGATCGCTACACGTTGTGATGGGGTGATTATTGCGGAACGGAACCGTCCCCATGTCTCAGAGGCGAGACATGGGGCACCCAGAGAATCGAAATGCGGAGATCCTTCGCTGCGCTCAGGATGACGACACTTCAGTCGGGGATGACAGATCTTTTTCAATTGCCTTACTGTTCGGTTCGTGCGGGGGATGGTGACCTCAGCGCCTGAAGGCGAGAGGTGGATTTGAACTTGTTTCCCCGGACTGAAGTCCGGGGTCTACCGCGACAGCGCCGAGGTCTACCTCGACAGCTTGGGGTCTAGCGCAATGCGCCCGGTGATGACAAAAACTTTTCAATGAGACAAAGTGTTTTCACTCCCACCCTTCGCATAGGGCGCGAAGGATGGGGCACCCTCGTTTTTTGTGGTGCGAGGGGGAACAGCAGGTCCCTCCACTTCGGTCGGGATGACAAATTTTTCCTTCACCTTGCTGTTCAGTTCGCGCTACCGGCTTCGGGGGCTAGAACTGGGTGATGCCTACGGCGGCCTGGGTTACGTTGACAGAGTTGTTGAAGCCGAAGACGCGCAGGCCGGAGCCGTCCGGTTGCATTTGAATTTGTAGCGCGGCCTGGAAGGCAGCCTGCTGGAGAATTTCCATACATTGTTGCGCGGTGGAATTGGGCGGCAACGTTTTCGTCACAGTTTTGCCGGTGGCGCCGTTGGTGACGGTGACGGTTCCTGCAGTGGCTGTGGTTCCGGTGACGATGGAGACGAGGATTCCGTGGGACTGGGCGGGAGCGCTGGCGGGCGGGGCGGATTGCGGCGGGGGCTCGGTGGTTTGCGCCTGGGGATAGTTTGCGCCGGAGGTTGCGCCGGATGGGGGGAAGAGGTTGTAGAGGGCCTCGAAGGGCGGATCGTTGACTGTGTCGACGGTGTAGGGGATGTGGCATCGGCCATTTTCAAGGTAGCCGGGCTGAAAACCTTTTTTGCTACCCCAGCTGCTGATTTGCTTGCGACATATATAGAGCGGGGTGCCGTCGGCGGCGACGCCTCCGGGAACGAGGGCGCCGATGTTGCCGTCGAAGTCGCGCCACTGTGCGGAACCGATGGCGACCTCGTAGGTTTTGGAGGACTGTTCCTTACCGGCATCGTCGGAGAAATTGCACTCGCCCTGGACCCACTTGCCGGGGAAGAGATTGCTGTTGTAAGTGACGCGGCAGATGTAGAGCGGCGAATCGGGTTTGGGACCGTTGCCGGGACCTCCCATGATGGCGTCGCTGCCGGGGACGAAGGGTTTTTGCGCGGGCTGCCAGGTGACGGAGCTGGGGCCGGGTTGATAGGGAGGCGGCGGCGCGTAGGAAGAAGGCTGCTGGCCGGGGGGATATTTGGGCTCGGCGATTCGGCCGCGGCTGTCAGCGGGGGAGCAGTTGGGACCGACCCACCAGCCAGATGTCAGATCCTTAATGACGCCGGGAGTGGATGGGTTGCAGGCCGGATAGGGCTGGACCTGCGGCGGATAGGGATAGTAGGGCGGCGGATATGGATAGGGCGGATACGGATTGTAGGGCGGGTTGACGGGAGGACGTCCGCCGCCGGTGGCGTAGAGGACTTGAAAGGGCGGAGACTGGATGACTTCCGAACCGCCGAAGGGGATGTGACAGGTTCCATTGGAAACGAGCTTGCCGGGTTGATAGCCGTAGTCTGTGCCGGAGGCGACGTAGTGGACGCGGCAGGAAAAGAGCGGGCTGCCGTCGATATCTCTACCCATTTGGGCGAGGCCGTAGGTGGTTCCGCGGTAAGCTCCCCAACGTGCGGTGCCGTAGGCGACCTCGTAGGAGCGCATGATTTGTTCGGAGCCGCCAAAGGCGACATTGCAGTTGCCTTGAACCCATTTTCCAGGGACCATGCTGTTTTGCACGCGGGCGCGACAGATGTACATCGGGGTGCCAGGATTAGGATCGGCGCCGGGACCACCCATGATGGCGCCGTTGGAAGCATCGGGAGTGAAGGGCGATCGGGCCGGCTGCCAGGTGATGCTTTGTCCGTACATGGCGCCGTTTTGTGCGTGCATGGGTGCGCTGCAACAGCAGAGCAGCAGGGGCAGGAGCAGCAGGGAATCGGAGCGGCGGAAGAAGTTCACGGCAGGTCCCTCCGGTGACAGAGCAGCTTGGGGGCGCAGCCTTGTGGGGTTTATTATCGATGGACTTTGGCGGGTCTGTATATGAAAAAACTTTGGGAGCGCGGGATTTTGTTGGAGGGGTATGCGGCGGAGTTGTGGCGCGGGTGGGAAGGGATTGGCTCAGTATGATTTCGCATGAGAAGCTGATAGCGGGTTAAGGCCGTTCAAGAAGGGAATGGAATGCGGCGGAGAGAATTCTGCAAATTGATTGGGGCATCGGCGGCGGTAAAGGCTGTGGGGGTGGCAGCGGCTGCGGTGACGAGCGACGCCTACGTGCCGGTGACGGATGCGCTGGTGGTGCGCAAGCTGGATGCGTGGCAGGACTGGAAGTTCGGATTCATGATGCATTGGGGAACGTATAGCCAGTGGGGCGTGGTGGAATCGTGGTCGATCTGTTCGGAGGACTGGATCAAACGTCCGGCCGGGACCAACTACGTGGACTACAAGAGAAGATACGAGGCGTTGCCGAAGACGTTTAATCCGATCGGGTTCGATCCGGATGTGTGGGCGAGCGTCGCCAAAAATGCGGGTATGAAGTACGTTGTGTTTACCACCAAGCACCACGACGGCTTTTCGATGTTCGATACCAAGCTGACGGATTACCGCATTACCGCGCCGGATGTTCCGTTCCATACCAATCCGCGGGCCAATGTCGCCAATGAAGTGTTTGCCGCGTTTCGCAAGCAGTCGTTCGGAATCGGCGCATATTTTTCCAAGCCTGACTGGCATAGCGGGGACTATTGGGCGCCTGAATGGGCCACTCCTAATAGAGATGTGAATTACGATACGCGGGAATATCCGGAGCGGTGGAAGAAGTTTGTTGCGTTTGTGCATGGACAGGTGGGCGAGCTGACATCTGAATATGGGTCGGTGGATATTCTTTGGCTCGATGGCGGATGGGTGAATCCGGCGGCGCATCCGAATGCGATTGTGGGCGGACAGGAAGTGCCGTGGCCGCAGGATATCGACATGGCGGGATTGGCGGCGCTGGCACGGAAAAATCAGCCGGGACTGATTGTGGTGGATCGTACGGTGGGTGGTCCGTACGAAAACTATCGCACGCCGGAGCAGCAGATTCCGGATAAGCCGCTGCCTTATCCCTGGGAAACGTGCATGACGCTTGGGAATTCGTGGTCGTATGCGCCGGACGATCACTATAAGTCGTCGCGCCAGGTGGTACACATGCTGGTCGATATTGTTGCCAAGGGCGGGAATTATCTGCTGAACGTAGGTCCCGATCCTACGGGCGAACTGCCGACGGAGGCGGTTGCGCGGCTGGCGGAAATTGGGACGTGGATGCAGACGAACGGCGAGGCGATTTATGCGACACGTCCGGTGGCGCCGTATCGCGACGGGAAGGTGTGCTTTACGCGTGGCAAGGATGGCGTGGTGTATGCGATCTATCTGCTGGATGAAGGCGAGGCGGTTCCAGGGACGATTGCATTGAAGAGCATTGTGCCAGCGCCGGGTGCGACCGTGCGTTTCCTGGGATATGAGACGGAGTTGAAGTGGCAGCGGGATGGTGCGGGAGCGCGTGTTGAAGTTCCGGAAAGATTATGCAGGCAGGCTGGGAACGATTGCGCGGTTAGCCTGCGCATTCCCGCGATACGTTCCAGAAGCTGACCGTTCGGCAATCGCAATCTAATCCCGCCGAATCCAACTGTGACGATGGAGCATCCGATAACCGGTCTGTCATCCGAAAAAGTTTGCAGCCAATTGAATTCATACAAGTGGTGTATCGTTCACAGCATGCAAGGGGGAGATTCTATGTCGAAGTTAGCGGGAAAAGTGGCGTTGGTTACGGGAGCCTCACGGGGTATTGGTGCAGCCATCGCGAAACGTCTGGCCGCGGATGGAGCCAGTGTCGCGATCACCTATGCGAAGGATGCGAAGGCGGCCTCCGCAGTTGTGGGGGCGATTGAAAACGGCGGCGGAAAGGCGATTGCCATCCAGGCAGATGCCGCCGACCCTAAGGCGATTCGGGCCGCGATTGAAAAAATCGTGGCGACTCTCGGGCGGCTTGATGTTCTGGTGAACAACGCAGGCACGGCCATTCCGAAATCGTTCGAGGAGACGACGCTTGAAGACATGGACCACATGATTGACCTCAACTTTCGTGGCGTGCTGGTCGCGACCCAGGCGGCGCTGAAGCAGATGAACGATGGCGGCCGGATCATTATGATCGGCTCGTGCCTTGGCGAGCGTAATTTGACGCCGGGACTGGTTGCGTACGCGGCCACGAAGGGAGCTGTGAAGATGTTTACCCAGGGATTGTCCCGAGAGGTCGGAGCCCGTGGCATTACGGTGAACAACATTCAGCCCGGCCCCATCGACACCGATTTGAATCCCGCTGCGGGTGACTGGGCGGCTCCGCAGAAGGCCATCACAGCGCTGAACCGGTATGGGCAGGTGGATGAAGTTGCCGCATTGGTCGCGTTTGTTGCGGGACCTGAAGCGTCTTACATCACCGGCGCGAACTTGACGGTTGACGGCGGGACGAACGCGTAGGGCTAACTGGTCGTATCTTCCAGGTGAAAGGAGACGGAGAAGGCAATGACTATGCTTCAGGGTAAAACTGCGCTTGTGACGGGCGCATCAAGAGGAATTGGCCGCGCGATCGCACTGGCGCTGGCCGAGGCAGGCGCGCACGTGTTGGTTCACTATGGCCGCTCGGCTCAGGAAGCGGAATCGCTGGTTGCGGCGATCCAGGCGAAAGGTGGACGCGCAAATACAGTTTCTGCGGACCTGGCGAGTCCGGACGGCGCGACGCTGCTGGCAAAACAGGTGCGCTCGATTGTTGGCGATCGATTGGATGTGCTGGTGCTCAATGCTGGGATTAGCAAGGCGGCACGCATCGCGGATTACACAACAGAGGATCTTGACAGCCTGTTTGCGACCAACGTTCGGGGCCCGTTTTTCCTGGTGCAGCAACTTCTGCCGGTTCTCGGTGAGGGGTCAAACATTACCGTCATCTCCTCAGTCGGAGCCCATGCAGTGGTTGGCAAGGCCGGGTTGGAAAACCCTTCGATTCTCGCTTACGCCTCGACCAAAGGAGCACTTGAGACTTTGGTAAAAAACTGGGCCGCGATCCTCGGGCCGCGCGGTATTCGAGTGAACGCTGTCGCACCCGGTGTTATCGATACGGAGATGTCGAATTTCACGAAGACCGAAGCGGGTCGCGAGATCGCTCTGGGAATGCAGGCGCTGAAACGAATCGGCAAGCCTGAGGATGTCGCAGATGTCGTGGCTTTTTTATCGTCGGATGGAGCGCGCTGGATCACGGGAGCCAGTATCCCGGTCGATGGTGGATCGAAACTGTAGCGCGAGGTTGAGAACGAAGACGGCGCATATCCAGATGACAACATTTCACACGCTATGATTTGGATGTGAAGCGAAGGACATCCACTCCCCTGATGGCGCGGCTTGGGAAGAGCCGGCCGCGAACCTGGCTGCGATGGATTGGGCTGGGGGTCGCGTCGCTGTGGTTGCTGGCGGCGATGCTGCTGGTGGCGACGAAATGGATCAATCCGCCGACGACGATGGTGCATGTGGAGCGGCGGGTGCAGGCGTGGATGGGCGGCAAGCCGTATCGCGAGCGCTTCGAGTTTGTTCCGCTGAATCAGATCTCCCCAAACCTGCAGCATGCGGTGGTGTCGGCGGAGGATGCGCGCTTCTATATTCATCATGGATTCGACTGGCACCAGGTGCAGATTGATGCGGCCGGAGATTTGGAAGGCGGGCGAGTGCGCGGGGCTTCGACCATTACGCAGCAGCTGGTGAAGAATTTATTTTTCGGGACGGGGCGGTCGATTGTGCGCAAGGTTGCGGTGGCCACGCTGGTACCGGTGGCGGAACTGGTGCTGGGGAAGCGGCGAATTTTGGAACTGTATTTAAACGAGGTGGAATGGGGGCCGGGCGTGTATGGAGCGGAGGCGGCGTGCCGGTACCACTATGGGGTGAGCGCGCGAAATATTGGGCGAGATCAGGCGGCGCGGCTGGCGGCAATTTTGCCAGCTCCGCGAAAGCGGCGGCCGGAGCGCATGAATCGCTACAGCGAGATTATTTTGCAGCGAATGGCGCAGGTGGGTTGGTAAGGGACGGCGGGGACGGCGGGGACGGTCGCTACTGATCGTAGTTGGCGAAGACGCGGATCACTTTGCCTGCAGGATTGAATTGCATGACCTCCGCGGTTTTGCTTTCGCGGACATTTGTGCCGTAGTAGGCGACGATGGTTTCGATACCCCACAGGACATCTATCAGTGTGAAGTGAAGATTGGGATAGGTTTTGAGGCCGACCTGAAAGTAGCCGCGGAGGGTGGATTTTCCCTGGACGATGGCGGTGCCGTTGTTGAGCAGCTTGAGGGCGAGCGGGGAGAGAAGAACTATGCTCTCGTCGTAATGGGCGAGGATGCGATCGAGGTCGTGGGTGTTCCATGAGTCGGCCCAGTCCTGGACAAACGCATGAGCGAAGGCGGATTGGATGGGAATTGAGAAATTTTCCATGGACATATTATGGAACGAATCGGGGAGGGTGGAGCAGGACGTTCACAAGGCAGTCAGGCATGGTACTTGACAGGCACGGGTCGACGATTTTGTTGCAAAGGTCGATGAGTGAGTCGGCGATGATGCGCGCATCGAGAGTGACGGCCGCGAGCTATAATGGCCCCCATGAAGCGCCTGCCGTGGGGACTGCTACTGCTTCTCGGTATCCCTTGTCGCGCTCAAAACCATTGCTCTCCGAATGTTCTTTCGCAGACAGCAACGCGCGTTGTGGCTCTCCAAAGGGAACTCGAACAGCCCAAGGTTGGCGAAATGGACGAGACTGTCCCGCCCGCCACCGCAGACAAAATTACTCAACTCAAAGACGCCTTGAGCCACGTTTCTGACGCTGCGCTAGCTTGCGCAAACCGGTCCGTAAGTCCTATTGCATTGGAAAAACAGCTAGCTCAAATACTCCACGCAAACGCACCGGAACCCGCGTCGAACAAGGTTATTTCCAACAATGATCATCGCTACGACGAGATATTTGGTTCCTATGGACATAATCTACGCGTTAAGGTGAGTCGTCCACCAGGTTTTGCTGACATTTTGGCGATTCAGTATTCGATCAATATCGAATGCGGAGCAGATACCATGCTGCTGGTTTATGGATTTCAGGATGGAACATGGGTAGAACGACTGCGTTGGCAATCGCCACCGTTGAAACAGACTTCAGATGCTTTTGGCGATTTCTTCGTATCAGCCTATCTTCGCGATTCTTCAGCGTCGGAAAGTAGAAGCACAAGATGGCTGGTTGCTGTAGCACACGGCACTCCATGGTGCACCTCGCGTTTCAGCGGATTCAAGATTGATCTGCTTTCTCCGGGTCGCGGCCCGGCGTCGCCACTCGTGTTATGGCATACCCAGAGGGCGTATTCCCGAGGCGATTTTGAACCCTGGATCAAATCGTCCGGAAATACGTTCGAGTTGCGGTTGAATGCTGACTGCATGTCCTTTGATTTGGCCAATTGCTTCGAACGTCGCGTGATTTATCGATATACCGTCGACAGCAACGGTCGCGTGCGGCGCGTCGGTCCGCTCGCAATCAACGCTCGCGGCTTCGTAGAGGAATGGCTTTCGGCTCCATGGTCGGAAGCGCGGGATTTTTCTATCGCTGGGGCCGCTCCTGTGCTGCAAAAGGTTCATGACCAATTCAATCCGCCATTTAAGCTAAACGACGATCAATTCGTCAGCCACAGTCTCGGTCCAGTTCGCGCGTGTGTGGCTCCCGGCACATTTCAGATTCAGATCAATTCGTCACTGGTAAGAACCATCCCAGGTAAGCCTGGAGGAGAGTCGAAAGCTCTTGCGAGTCGTTATTTTCAAGTGCATGCAGTGAAGAATGGGTACATCGTGGTTGCCGCTCCGACTGCGCCAGATCCGAAATGTGCCGGGCCAGACTTGATGCGATCAGATGGCGGATAAGAGGCAATCTTAAGGCGGATTTGAAGGCGGGTACAAAAATTGGGGTTGACATATGCCGATATGGGAATGTAATGTTTTTGCATGGCACGGGCGAGCACCACTTCGGATGCGTTCAATGCGGTGGCGGAGCCGCGGCGGCGAGAGATTTTGAGCTATCTCGCAGGAGCGGAGCGGCCGGTGGGGGAGATTGTGGACGCGCTCGGGCTGGAGCAGCCTTCTGTCTCGAAACACCTGCGGGTGTTGCGGGATGTGGGGCTGGTTCGGATGCGTTGCCAGGGGCGGCAAAAACTGTACCGCACGAATGCGGAGGCGATTCGGCCACTGCATGAATGGGCGGCGACGTTTGAGCGTTACTGGCAGCATCAGCTGAGCCGAGTGAAGGAACGCGCGGAGGCGATGGTTCGCTTAGGCGCAAAAGATCTGAATTCCAAAACCGCGAATGAAAAGGAGAAGTGATGATTGCGACCGAACAAACTCTCGAGAACCTGACTCTGACGATTCAACAGGAAATTCACGTTGAGGCGCCGCTGGACGTGACCTTTGCCGCTCTGCT
>JBARFA010000102.1:0-5498 GCA_049796755.1 Acidobacteriaceae bacterium | reverse complement strand
CCAGGCTGGCAATCGTGGTCACAGGCGCGGTGCTGGTCGTGCTGGAGATCGTTTCATCCATAACAATTCACTCTACATTGCTGGCGGTATATGGGGAGAAATGGGATCCCTATCGTTGGTCTGAGGTCGTCGAAGCCGCTCGATCCAGAAATTCCAGCGTTCGCTGATAACGGTCGATCAGCGTGCCTTCCGGATTTTCCAGCGTCGGATGAATCTCCAACACAGTCGCCGGAGGTTTCGCCAGCGCTTCCAGAGCGCGCATGGTTTCCGGCCATGCAATCGTGCCGTCTCCGGGCCACAGATGCGCGTCTTTATCGCCCGCATTGTCGTGCACATGCACGGAACGAATTCGCGGCCCCATAATGTCGATGGTTGCCGGAATCCCCTCGCCAATATGCGCATGTCCCACGTCGAGGCAGAGCCCGATATCGTCGAAATGTCCCACGGTCAGAATCTCCATCAGGTTCTGCGGCTCGGCAACTTCATTTTTCTCCAGATTTTCCAGCAGGATCTGCACCCCCAGCGGTCGCGCGAATGCCCGCAGATGCTCCACCGCTGTCATTCCGTGTTCCAGCGTACGCGGACTCCAGGTGTCCCCGCGCTCGCCCAAATGCAAAATCAGGTGGGTGAAAGGAATCTGCTCCGCGGCTTCCAGCGCGCGTTTCACTTCGTCCATGGAATCGATGCGGCGCGACTTTTCCACGTGCACCACGTTAATCGCCGGCCCGGTGGCTCGCTCGCTGTCGCCTTCGCCTTCTGCCCGCAGCGGCGCGTGCAGCGCCCAGGGCGCTGTCGGGCTACCGCGAAACCAATCCCCAATCTCGTGCACCTGCACCCGGCTGGTGTAGTCAAAATGCCGCCGGTTGGCGAAGATTTCAATGGCTTCCGCCCCGGACTTGCGCAGTGTATCCAAATGGCCGCCGTGCAGGCGGTGCTTCAGAAAAATATGTGTAGAAATCACTTTCAACATGGATGCCCTGAACTAAGGATAGTTGATTCTCGCGAAGAGATGCTCAGGGCCACGAAACTTTCCTGACATAATCGGCATGGGCAGCCAACTCACTGTGGGATTTGCGTCCGGGCAGGCAGACCAATACGGTTTGCAATCCGGAAATCCGCGCCAGTTTCAAGGCTGGGATACAGTCTGTGTCGTTTGACACCAGAAGAATACGGCTCACCGATCGGTTCTGAGCATAATTCGCGATATCCAAACCAATCCGCATGTCGACGCCTTTTTGCTCAAACAGGGGCTTAAAGTCGGCGTCCGTCAGCACCTTATTGCCTGGCACTGGAGTCTTGTTTGGTACAAAACCTCTGAACTTCAGGACGCCTTGGCGCACCGCGAATAGTTCACGGCAAGCTAGCTCGCCTAGCCATGCGGTAGATGATATAAACGTGTGACTCGTTCCAGAGACAGGCAGCTTGGCCGTCCCGTTGTATGGCGGGCAGTCGTAGTAGAGAACCCGCTGCAGTTCCTCATCGGTATGGATGACGCACTTTTTCGAGAATTGTTCGATGAAGGCCGGCACGTAATTCTTCCCAGACTTCTTGGCCATCACGCGCAAGTGGCCGCCGTCAATCAGAACCGCAACAGGTTTTAGCATTGAGTTCCAAATATAAACCCCCGGCTTTCACCGGGGGTAGATACGTGCTCGCCTACGAGCGTAGCGGATATGCATTCAATATACCACCAAGCACCACGGAAGGCGTGTGACGACATATACATTTACATTGATGTCTGAGTATCCTTTCCAAAATTTCCCTTTAATATCCCGCCGCTTTGCCGTAATGGCTGCGATGGTCCTGCCCGCCTTCGAGTTCGCCAGTCTTCGGATCGACCTCGATGCACTCGCCGTTGCTCCAGTAATGTTTCCCGACGTGGACCGTGTACTGCATCGCCTGCAGCGCGCTCACCGTGCTCGCCGGAAATCCCGGCTCCAGGTACACGATGTCCGGCAGATATTGATGATGGAATCGGGGCGCATCCACGGCCTGCTGAATGTTCAATCCGCCGTCGGCCACGCTTAGAAAAATATTGGCCACAGTAGTTGTGATCCGTGGTCCTCCCGGCGAACCCAGCACCATCGCCACCTTACCACCCTTCGTCACGATGGTCGGCGTCATGGCGGAAAGCGGGCGCTTGTGCGGGCCAATCGCATTTGCCGGGCCCTGGATCAGCCCATACATATTCGGCACGCCTTGTTTGGAGGCAAAATCGTCCATCTCGTCGTTCAGTAAAAATCCCAGCCCCGGCACCGTCACGCCCGAGCCAAAGGAATTATTCAGCGTCGTCGTCACTGCGACCGCATTCCCATCCGCATCGACGATTGAGTAGTGAGTGGTCTGGTTCGATTCATGATGCGGCGGCGCCAGCTTTGGCGGTGGCGGTAGAAATCCCGCGGGACGCTTCAATGTGGCTGATGGCGTGGCCTTGTCCGGCAGTATGCTGGCACGAAACGCCGCCGCATACGGCAGGCTGATCATCTGCTTCACCGGAATCGGCGTGAAGTCGGGATCGCCAAGATAATCCGCGCGGTCCATGAAGGCGCGGCGAAAGGCCTCCACAATGTAATGCATCTCGCGCGGCGAACGATCGCCCAGCGCCGTCAGATCGTAGGGCGCAAGAATATTCAGCGTCTCCAGCAATCCAATGCCGCCACCCGACGGCGGAGGCGCGGTCAGGATTTTGTAGCCGCGATAGTCGCCCACCAGCGGCCTGCGATCCTTGGCGCGGTAGTGCGCCAGGTCCTTCGCCGTGATCAGGCCACCGCCCTGCTGGATGGCTGCTGCGATCTGTCGCGCCATGGCGCCGTGGTAGAAATCTCGCGGATTCTTCGCAATGCGCTCCAGCGTGGCCGCCAGTTCCGGCTGACGAAAAGTCTCTCCCGCGCGATAGTAATCTCCATCCCGCTGAAAGATGTGCCGCGACGCAGGAAACTTCGTCAGCAGCGGATCATGCATCTCCTCAGCTTCTTCGTCACTCAGCACAAATCCGTCGCGCGCCAGCCGAATCGCCGGCTGCATCACCTGCGCCAGCGTCAGCTTGCCCCACAATTTTTCCGCCCGCACCATGCCCGCAACCGAACCGGGAACGCCGATGCTGCGATAACCGACTGTCGATGCGCCGGGAATCACATTGCCTTGTGCGTCGAGGTACATATTTATGGTGGCCGCGCCCGGCGCTTCCTCGCGATAGTCCATAAAGTGCGATTTGCCGTTCTTAAAGCGCACCAGCATGAATCCGCCGCCGCCAATGTTTCCTGCCTCGGGATGCACCACCGCCAGCGCGAACCCGACCGCAACCGCAGCATCGACGGCATTGCCACCTTCTTTTAGAATTTCGACTCCCGCATCAGTGGCATCGTGATGCACCGTGACCACCATCGCATGGCGCGTCCGCACCGGCTGCTCGCTCTTGTAATCAATCCCAACGTCGGGCGTTGTTTGCGCCGCCGCGACCGACATGCAGCAACACAGAACACAAATTGTCAGAAAAGATTGCATGGTCAGTTCATCCCCAAGATTTCGTCGGCCAGCCGTGCTACAACTCCGCCACAAGGGTCAGCTTCTCCACCGGAGCGGCCACCAATTTGACCCTGCCGTGGCCAGGGTTCGAGACTTGTCGGGTCGTCACCAGCCCCTTCATTTCCAACAGGCGCACGTCTCGGCTGACAGAACTACGATCGCGTTTTAGTCCTTGGGCAAGGTCCGTCACCGAGGTTTCTCTTCGCTTGACCACCTGGTAAAGGCGTATCCGTTCCGGGGTGAGAACCTTTGCCATCTCAATGGGATTTTCAAAGGTGATGCTTTTTTCCGGTCGCAGCTTCTCACCGCGATCCATCTTGCGGGCGCGTTCGAGCGAACGCCGACGAAATCCCTCTAAGCCATCGGTATGAATAGTGAGGTGCATCTCTAATCCTCCTTTTTGCTCTCCTTGCATATTTCCGTCACCTCCTGAAAAAACATATCGGCCAGTTCTGCGTAACTTGCGAACCTGAATTTTTCCACTCTTCCCATCAAGTGCCGATGATGATAACCATGGGCGGAGTCATAGCCCAGCACGCGACCATTGTCCTTTTGGCAAATGAAGTGGGAAATAAATGCAAGGTTGTAACGAACGATCTTCCCTGTTAAGTCCTGCCACGCTTCTTCGCGAATTATCCCCGGTCCGTGGCAGCACTGAACCTCGATTTCCACATCTGTGATTTTCTTAAAGGCGATACGTCGCGGACCTTGGCGTCGGTATCCCACGTATCGATCCTAGCACAGGTGTGCTTCAAGATATCACGCCTGAAATGCAAGCGGTTACCCAAGCTTCGGTCGGCATCTACAATCAATCCTGCATGTCCACCCGCGTACGATCGCACGCAAAAATAAATCTTGGCCTGGCCATCGGTCCGCCGCGTCCCGATGGCTTTCACGCGTTGACTACGATCTACCAAACGCTCGCTATTCACGACTTTATCGACGTCACTGCTATTGCCCTCCCCAGTGGCGCACCCAGCGAAATCTTCCTCAGCTGCACAGAGAAATTTGTTCCCTGCGATGACCGCAATACCTGCTGGAAAATTGTCGAGCGAGCGCTCGATCGGCGAAACATCTCCGCCAAAGTGACCATCCATATCGACAAGCGCCTCCCCGTGCAAGGCGGCCTGGGAGCAGGTTCGGCCAACGCCGTCGCCGCCCTGATCGGCCTGGAAAAAGAGCTTGGCATCGCCCTTTCCGCGGAAGAAAACTTGCAGATTGCCGCCGAAACCGGCTCCGATGTGCCCTTGTTTCTGATCGGCGGCACGGTCCTTGGCCAGGGGCGTGGGGAGCAGGTCTCTCCGCTGCCCGATCTGCCGGAAACCTACTGTGTCCTGGCAGTTCCCGACGTGCGCGTCTCTACGCCGCAGGCCTTTCAAGATTGGGACCGGCTCCACCCGGACTCATCGCTCGCGCAAATACGGGGCGAAACTGCCGAAAACCAATTGACCCACAGCCATGCTTCCGATAGGCTGGAACAGTTGGGTCGTACGTGGGGCGCTGCTTTGTCTGCTCCCCTGCAAGTTCGTGCGAACGCCACCGGTGTCTTTTCTGTTGCAAATGGAAAAGACCGGGCCGAGAATCTTCTTCTCGAGCTTGTCCGCGCCGGGATCGTGAATGACTTCGAATCAGTCGTCTTCACTCAGTATCCTTCTCTGCGCGACATTCTCGAAACGCTGAAGCAAAATTCTCCAAATGGAAGCCCTGCTATCTACGCAGCGCTTTCAGGGTCCGGCTCCGCGCTGTTCGGTCTGTACCGGACGGCAGAGGACGCTAGGGCGGCGGTCAAACGGCTGGAAGCGCAAAGGATTACCGCGTACGAAACCAGGACAGTTGGCCGACAGGAATACTGGCGCACCATGATCAGTGATCGCGACGGCCTGTAGTTTTGGGCGATCGACTAACGGTAGGTCAAGTGCCTTTGGAGCACTCGGTCTAGGTTCGAATCCTAGTCGCCCAGCCAGTTTCACTTG
>JBARFA010000101.1:0-9216 GCA_049796755.1 Acidobacteriaceae bacterium | reverse complement strand
GAAGAACGAGGCGATCTGCGCAGGATTGAACGCGCGTTGAAGATCACCATGGAGCGCTTCCGGGTGAAGATGCCGCTCACCGCATAAAGAAAAACCTGTTCGCATGAATGAAGCGCTTCCTGAAATTTCAGGAAGCGTTTCTTTTTTTGCGGGGCAAGCGGGCAAAACCGGCGGAAGCAGACGCTTGCGGGTTGTATCCTCAAAGGGTGAAAAATAAACTTCTTCCCACTGCTCTGAATCGTTTTCGCCGTTCTGCCGGGTTCGCGATCTCGGCGGGCGTGTGCGTCCTTGTTCTCTCCACTTCTGCCCTGGCACAGACCGGAACAACCAGCTCGACGTCCACATCGTCTGCAACCACCGCAAGTTCACTCGCGCTGGTGCCAATGCCACGAGAGGTTCATCCGCGCGAAGTTCTGTCGTTGAAAGACGGCATCAGCGTCGAGACCGATAGCCATGACCCGCAAGATAAATTCGCCGTAACCGACCTGATGGAGACGCTGAAGGACCGCGGAATCGATGCGCACGAAGGGCATCACGACAAAGTCCAGGTGATTTTGATGCGGCTGGATGACAAGGATGCGGCGAAGATTCTGCAGCATGCCGGAGTCAGCTTTGATCCCGCAATGCATGACGAAGGCTACGTCCTGGTGACTGATGGAAATAAGACGTACGACATTGCCGCAACCAGCGCCGGGCTCTACTACGGCGCGCAGACCATCAAGCAATTAGTTGTTCCGGGAATTGCCGATGGAAAATTTTCCGGCTCGGATGCAGTGCTGCATGGGGTGTTGATCCGCGATTGGCCGGCGATGAAGTATCGCGGCGTGGACGACGATCTTTCTCGCGGGCCGGTGCCGACCCTCGCATTTCAGAAGCACCAGGTGAAAGTGTTTTCGGAATACAAGGTAAACATCTACTCGCCCTATTTTGAGAACACACTGGCGTATGCGTCGAACCCGTTGATTGCGCCACCTGGAGGAGCGATGACGCGGGCGGATGTGGAATCTCTGGTGAAATACGCGCAGCAATATCACGTGACGATCGTGCCGGAGCAGGAGGCGTTCGGACATCTACATCACGCGCTGATGTTCGACAAATATTCAAAGCTGGCGGAGACGCCGCACGGAACGGTGCTGGCTCCTGTGCAGCCGGGGTCGATTCAGCTGATCCAACAGTGGTTCAAGGAGATTGCGGAGATGTTCCCGGGGCCGTTTATGCATATCGGCGCGGATGAGACCTTCGACCTGGGCAAAGGACAGACCAAAGACGAAGTGGAGAAGGAAGGATTAGGCAAGGTCTACATGGATTTCCTGATCCAGATTCACCAGGCGCTGGAACCGCTGCACAAGCAGTTGTTGTTCTGGGGAGATATTGCGATGAACGATCCGGACCTGGTGAAGACGCTGCCGAAGGACATGATCGCCATTGCCTGGGTGTATAGCCCGGAGCCGGAAGGCTACGACAAATGGCTGTTGCCGTTTACCAACGCGGGCCTGCAGACGTGGGTTGCGCCGGGCGTGAACAATTGGAGCCGGGTGTATCCGGACAGCAACGCCGGCTTGCTGAATATTCAGGAATTTGTGCGCGACGGCCAGCGACTGGGCTCTACTGGATTGCTGAATACAGTGTGGAATGACGACGGAGAAGGTCTCTTCAACCAGGACTGGTACGGCATTTTGTTTGGAGCTGCCGCGGGATGGCAGCCGGGTGCGAGCAGCATCCCGCAATTTCAGGATAGCTATGGGCAGGTGTTCCATGGCGATCGGACCGGCAAAATCAACCAGGCACAGATCGAGCTGATGGCGGCGCAGAAAACGCTGTCCGATACCGGCATCGACGATTCCAGCGATCACCTATTCTGGATGGATCCGTGGAGCAAGGAAGGCCAGCAGGTCTCCGCGAAATTGTTGCCGGTAGTGCAAACGCTCCGCGAGCAAGTAGAGCAGGCCATCATCCTGATCGAGCAGGCGAAGGCCGCCGGACCGCTGCGGGAAGAAGATGCGCTGGATGCGATGGAGATGGGCGCACGCCGCATGGATTTTCTGGGATACAAGTTCGAAGCGGCGCAGGAAATGTTGACCGCCTATGATCGCGCATACCAGGAACAAAGCGATCCGGCGACCAACAAACATCTGGGCTCCGGGCTCTATGACATTTCGTCCAATAATGGGCGGTGCCAGGACTTGCGGGATGGCTACGGGTTGACCCGCGACCTGTATCGCGCGGCGTGGCTGAAAGAAAATCGCCCCTACTGGCTGGACAATGTCTCCGCGCAGTACGAGCTGGCCATGCAGTTGTGGATTCAGCGAGGCATTCGCTTCTCTGAGGCGCAGCAGCAGTGGTATCAAACACATACGCTGCCGCCGCCGGAGGCCCTCGGATTGCCGCCGATCACAACAACGCCAGCCGGCCAACCGAATCCGCCGGCCATCGTTCCGCAATAAAAACGGAGACAAGCTCTCCTCGAGATTAGAAGACAGTTGTTCCTCGACAAGCTGCATGCGGTTGTAAGACTTCCTGACAAGGGTCGTCTTGCAACCGCATTTCTTTTGGGCGCATCCAGTTTGATTGGCGCTGTGTTTGGTTCATACGGGCCTGTTCACAGACTTGAGGATGCCGCCGCGGACACGCTTCGCTTCTCCCAAAGGCAAGTTGATCGACGACGGCGCGAAATCACACAAACCGAGCCTTTATGGGCCCGCATTCCGCGAGCGGCTTTACCGTTTTGGAGGCACGATGCACTACAACTCCCCCCAGAAATCCAGGAAATTCTTCGGACTAATTTTGTTATTTTCCAGTTTCTTGCTCGTGACTCTGCCAGGTATGGCGCAATTTCGCGCGTCCATCCAGGGCACTGTAACCGACCCAACCGGGGCGATCATTCCGGGCGCGACGGTGACGCTGACGGACACGACAACGAACCATACCGTCACCGCGACCACCTCCGGCAGCGGCGTGTACACCTTTAACGGCCTCCCGCCGAACAATTTCACACTCACCGTAACCGCCCCCGGATTCAAGAAGAAGACCCTCAATAATCTCCAGTTGATTCCTGAGCAGGCCAACGCGATCAATGTGCAACTGGCCCTTGGACGTCCCGCCCAAACCGTTACCGTCAATGGCTCCGCTGTTTCCCTGCTGAACACGGAGACGGCGACGCTCAGTGGCACGGTGACCAGCAATGAGATCCAGCATCTGCCCTCTTTCAATCGAGATGTGTTCCAGTTGGCGCAATTGGCGCCGGGCACATTTGGCGATGCCTCCCAGGGGAGTGCGGGTGGCAGCTTCGACCTGCCGGGCAGCGCGGGTCCAGGTGGTCCGGCCAGCAGCGCCGCGGGAATTTTCCAGACAGAAAACCAGGTACAGTTGCAAGCCATCGGCGGGCAAAATGACACCAATGGAATCTCGATCGATGGCATCAGCACCGTCAGCGCCGTCTGGGGCGGAGCCTCTGTCATTACTCCCAGCGAAGATTCAGTGCAATCCGTTACCATCGTTTCCAACAGCTACGACGCGGAGAACGGACGCTTTAGCGGCGCCCACATTCAGGTGATCTCGAAGTCTGGAACCAACCACGTACATGGCAGCGCTTTCTTCAAAGCATCGCGTCCGGGGCTGAATGCCTATCAGCGGTTTAATGGCTACCATCCTCCGCCCGTTGCCGATACAGCTTCCGCCAAAGGGCTCAACCGGGATACAGACAGGACAAACAACTATGGCGGAAGTCTCGGCGGCCCGATCTGGAAGAACAAGATATTCGCATTCTTCAACTATGAGACCAGTCCGCTTTCGAGTTTGGCCACGGCGCAGCAATGGCTTGAGACATCGCAATTCGATTCCTCGGCAGCGACGGCGGGAAGCATTGCGGCAAAGTACCTCTCATATCCGGGAGAGACCCCGGCCAACGCCACCCTGATCGCTGAAAACTGCGCGCAAATCGGCCTGGTGGAACACGTGAACTGCAACACGGAACCAGGTGGGCTGGATGTTGGCTCTCCCATCAAGACGGGTCTGGGGATGCAAGACCTGACCTATGGAGGCAACTCTGGAACGCCCGGTGTGGGTGGTGGGCTGGACGGCGTGCCAGATCTCGGGTTCTACAACGTATTGGATCCGACCACTGTTTCGCAGGCCCAATACAACGGCCGACTCGATGTGCTGCCTGACCAGAACGATCATGTGACCTTCGCGATCTATTGGGTGCCCGTTTCGAAAACGTCTTACAACGGCCCCAATCGCGCCGCCAATCTATGGCACCACAACCAGACCAACGACGCATTTTCCGGGATATGGAATCACGTCTTTTCGCCGACACTGCTGAACCAGGCGCGCGCCAACGCCGCCGGATATCGCTGGAATGAGCTTGCTTCCAATCCGCAGGCGCCTTTCGGCTTGCCTCCTGACCACGTGACCGGGTACAACCTCGGCAGCGCTGGGTTTCAGTTCTTTGGGCCGCCGGGACCCAGCGTCTTGAACCAGTGGACGTACGACTTCAACGACATCGTGACCAAGACCTTGAGCAACCAGAACATCAAAGCGGGGGGCGAAGTCACTCGACTGTATTATCTGAACGAAAACATCGGAGGCGCGCAACCGAATTTCAACTTCGAAAACCTATGGGATTTCGCCAACGACGCCACCTATCAGGAAACCGGAAACTTCGATTCCGCCACTGGCATTCCTTTCGCCAACCGCCAGGACGACCGCATCAACATGTACGCGGCTTTTGTGCAGGATGACTACAAAATCCTTCCCAATCTGACGCTGAACCTGGGCTTGCGCTGGTCCTATTTTGGTGGCATGTATGCAAAGCAGAACAACCTGGATGTGTTGCAATTCGGATCGGGCGCAAACCTCTTGACCGGCATGAACGTTCGTGTCGGGGGGCACCTCTATGCACCGCAGAAGACCAACTTCGGACCTCAGGTCGGCTTCGCCTGGCAACCAAGCATTACGAATGGGAAGGGCGTTCTGCGCGGTGGCTTCGGCATCAATTACAACCAGAATGAAATCGCCATCATCTCCAGCGGCTTCGGCAATCCGCCAAATGTCTTCGGCGCAAACTTTCAGTGCGCCTATACGACTTTCCCGACCAATCCTACCTGCGCAGGGAATGGAATTCTGTATCAAACGGCATCGAGTATTAATTCGATCTTCGGCTATCCGGCAAATCCGGCCGCTATCAGCAGCTTCGGCCCGGATAACTTTCCGACGAACTATGGAGGCGGCGTTGCAGTGATTGGATTCCCATCGAATCCCAAGACCATCGCCACGTATCACTATTCGCTGCAAACCGAGTATCAACTTCCCTTCGAGTCGGTGTTCACCATCGGTTACGACGGCAATCTGACGCGGCATTATCTGACCCAGATGAACCTGAATGCAGTTGGAATCGCCGAAGGGATTCCCCTAAACCCCAAGGCGAATCGCGTTGGGTATTTCCCCAATACGGCGAACGCAAATTACAACGCCCTGATCGCCACGCTGCGCCACAGCTTCGCACATGACTTTAACCTGCAGGCGCAATATAGCTGGGCGAAAACAATGGATGAAAATTCCAGCCCGTATGAGGAAGATCCATACCCATACGATGTCCATGCCGCCTATGGACGCGCGGACTATAACGTACAGAATGCATTTAAGCTATTCGGCCTGTGGCAGCCGGTCTTTTTCCACGGGAATAACCTGCTGGAAAAAACGCTGGGAGGTTGGTCACTGGGTGGAATCTGGAATGTGCACAGCGGTTTTCCTTTCAATCCGGTCTACAACACCACCGGCGTCTACTACCAGGGCAGCGATTATGGCCAGCTTCGTCCGGCAGGTGTTCGCGGCGGCGCGGGATCGAAGACCGACAACGCTGTCTTTATGGGACCGACTAACCTGAACTACGGCGGCAACGCGACGAAATATTTCGTCGCTCCCACCTATGTGCAGGCACCTGCGTTTCCGGCAAGCGCGCCCGCACCAGCCCCGGGAATCCATCGCAACAGCTTGACTGGCCCGGGTTACAACGACGTGGATGCCAGTCTAAGCAAGAATTTTGGCCTGCCCAATAATCGAGTGCTGGGAGACAAGGCGGTGTTTGAGGTGAGAGCGGATGCCTACAATCTGTTCAACAAGGTCAATCTGAACGGCGGTGCGATCGACAACCTGGTGGGATCGGCGAACCCCGACGGAACGATCAGTTCTGTAAATTCACACTTTGGTGTTGCCAATAGTGCTCTCGGCGGCAGGACAGTTCAACTACAGGCACGCTTCAGTTTCTAGAATGCACTTGCGGTTTTCTTTCTTCGGGGGGTGCATTTAGGTGCGCCCCTTATTTTTTAGGCAGGGGTATCCAACAGGATTTGGTGGAGTGGAGTTACATGCTGCAACGAAAATCATTCTTCAGCCTTGGGGTGGCCCTCGCGGGGCTTGTCATTGCGTTGGTTGTGAGCGCAAGTGCAGCGTGTGCGCAGGAAACCATCACCATTGACGCACATGCGCAGACGACGCCATTTCCGCATTTCTGGGAGCAGATGTTCGGTTCTGGGCATGCGATTCTTTCGCTGCGTGCCGGCTATCGCCGCGACATGAGGTCGGTCAAGACTGTAACCGAGTTCCGATATGTTCGCTTCCACGGAATTCTGGATCATGAGGTGGGCGTATACAACCTCGGCGACGACTGCAAGCCGGTCTACAACTTTTCTTACGTCGACCAGATTTACGATGGGCTGCTGAAAAACGGTGTGAAGCCGTTTGTCGAAATTAGTTTCATGCCAAGAAAACTGGCCTTCAATCCGGATGATCTGCATAGCTTTTGGTACAAGCCGAATGTGTCGCCTCCGAAAAGCTGGGAACTATGGGACGACATGATCAAGCATTTTGCGCAGCATCTGGTCGACCGCTACGGCATTGATGAAGTGTCGCAATGGTACTTCGAGGTGTGGAACGAGCCGAACATCGATTTCTGGGGAGGGATTCCGCGGCAGGGATCGTACTTCGATTTGTACGATCACACGGCTCGCGATTTGAAGAGCGTGAGCCCGCGGCTGCGGGTTGGAGGGCCAGCAACCGCGGCGGCTTCCTGGATCGTTCCTTTTTTGCAGCACGTAGCCGCGAATCACGTGCCCATCGATTTTGTTTCGACACATGGCTACGCCGATGACACGGTGGAAAATCTCTTCCACAATGACAAGCCAGTTCCGATGGATGACCGGGTGTGCGGCGCGGTGAAAAAAGTGCAGGCGCAGATTGAGGGTTCGCCGCTGCCGAAGCTGCCGCTGTTTTGGACGGAGTGGAACGTGCAGGGAACGGATGATTCGCGCGACACTCCGTTTGTGGGGCCAGGGGTGGCGAACACGATTCGAGAGTGCGATGGGCATGTGAAGTTGATGTCGTTCTGGACCTTCGACGATGTTTTCGAAGAGGGCGGTGTGCCGCGGACGCCGTTCGATGGCGGCTTCGGCTTGATCGCGCTGGGCGGCATCAAGAAGCCGAGTTTTTACGATTTCAGCCTGCTGCATCAGCTGGGCGATGAGAGGCTCGCCAACACTGCTGACAATGTTCTCGTAACCCATAGCAAGGATGGGGGCTTAGCGGTCGCGGTTTGGAACATTGTTGATCCCGGAACAACAGGCGCGACGAAAAATGTACGGCTGGATTTTGCGGGCGTGCCTAGTGGGGCGGCAATTACTGTGAGCCGAGTGGATGGGGACCATGGTGATCCGATGCCGGCGTATCGAGCGATGGGGAGTCCGCAATATCCGACGATGGCGCAAATCGCAAAACTGAATGCGGCTTCGGCGCTGCCGCCGCCGACGCAGGAACATCTCGACGGAAGCCATTTGACACTGCAGCTGGAGCCGAATGCTTTGGTGCTGGTGAAGATTCCGGCGGCAAAATGAGGCTGAAAATATTTAGTTGCGCTAGCAACTAAAATTTTGGCGTCGTTTTGCACCATATTTAGTGCAAGAAAAACCGTTGGCGCATTTTTTGGCGGGTTGGTAGCTTTTTTAGGGCCAGAAAAGCCTAAGTCAGGCGAAGAAGTTGCTGCTGCGGGGTGAAGACTCGGCGGGGCACGAGATAGGTGGCGGTGAGGCAGCTGACTGCGCCGGCGATAAAAATCATGCTGAGAATGACGAACTGATAGAGCGCGGCGTAGATGGGGGAGGTGCCGGAGAGCACCATGCCGGCCATCATACCGGGAATCCAGACGATGCCGAGAGAACGTAGATTGTCGGTGGCGGGGATCAGGCTGGCTTGGAAGGAAGCGTGCAAGTAGGGCTCGGCCGCATGTTCGGGAGCCGCGCCGAGGGCCAGGGCAGACTCGATTTCGCCGCGATGGGAGCGGACCTCGCCCAGAAAGCGATTGAGGAACAGGGACTGAATGTTCATGTTCTGGGCGATCACCATGCTGCCGACGGGAATGAGGATGATGATTTTCGGCTCGACAATGCCAAGCAGCGTCATGACGGTGAGAACTCCGCCTGCGCCTGCAGCCATGCAGAGCAGGGAGAGCGTGTAGGCGCCGGGCAGCTCCGGCACGCGGCGGCGCACGATGGTTGCGGCGATGAAGATCATCACGATCAGGACAGGAATTCCAGTCCACCAGGGGCCGTGCAAGAGGGCGACGATCAGAACTCCGACGAGCAGAATCTGAACGATACCGCGCAGCAGGACGAGGGGAATTTCGCGGCCGATTTTGGCTCCGCGCCGGGAAGCGAACTGGGCGACGAGGATGGCCAGCAAGGCCACGGTGGCGGCCTGGCCGAGGCCGAGAGACATTTGCGAGTGGAACAGGAGGTTAAGCATGCAGCAACTCCTGCGAGGTGCCAAAGCCGACGGCCTGGCCAGCTTCCAGCCGCAGCACCAGGTCGGCGACGCGGCGGGCCTGGGCAACATCGTGGGTCACCCAGACGCAGGTCATGTTTCGCTCGCGAACCAATGAGGCTAACAGATGCTCAATGTCTTGTTTCGAGAGATCGTCCAAGGCGGAGGTGGGCTCATCGAGCAGCAGGACTTCCGGCTGGTTGGCGAGGGCACGGGCAATGGAGATTCGCTGCGCCTCGCCGCCGGAAAGGGTAGAGACATCGTGGTCTTCGTAGCCGGCCATGCCGACTTGCCGGATCAGATCGACCACCTGCGAGTCCTTCAACATGATGCCGTGCTGCGCGGGGCCGTAGCGGACGTTGGCGAGGACGGCGCCGGGAAATAAATAGGCCTGCTGCATAACCA
>JBARFA010000100.1:0-27617 GCA_049796755.1 Acidobacteriaceae bacterium | reverse complement strand
CCGTGCTGACCACGCTGCTAGTGCCTGCATGGTCCTGTGTGGCGTGATGTTGCGCGACGAATTTGCTGATGGCGGCCTGCAGGCCAAGCTCAAATATTGCGGCGTAGGCACCCAGCTGCAGGATGAGCACCCACGCGGCGTACATATCGTGGGACAGGCGTCGCGTCAGAAAAGGCGGCAGCAGCGCAGCCGCCAGCACACTGACGGCAAAGCGCAGCAGGTTCGCGACGGAGTTCTTCGCGATCGTCATGGGGCCCTGAGATTTCATCGCCGTCCGGTGTGCATCTGAATCACGCGCCTGGTGGGGTTCCGCTGATGGCTCCAAAGTTCGCTTATGTCAAGAAATCTCAACAACGAGAAGCTTCGCCGGAATCGCGGCTTCTCACATCTCATCCAAATAGCCCCAGCCCTCACACTGCCGCTGAGTCCCATCCCGCAGAGAAAGTTTCTTAGCCCTTCCTCCATCATCGCATTTTCCCGCCCAAGATTTCTGTCATATGAATTTCATCGATTTACCCCGTTTGCTGAAGCTTTTCACCCCCCTCATCCGTCTTAGTTACTAAGACGCAACATTCTGACGGAAAAGGAAATTGTCTGTGGATTATCGACGCTTTCGGATCTCTGCTGTACTTGTACTTCCATTCCTCTTCGTCTCGACTTTTTTCGGGCAAAAAACCGCCGGCAATTTACGCGGTGTGGTGGCCGATCCTACCGGCGCCATTATTCCCGGCGCCTCCATCACGATTTCCGGCAACGGCCAAAATCTCAGCACCACCAGCGGCGGGACCGGCGGCTACCACTTCAACGGCCTTCCCCCAGGCCAGTACACCATCGACACGTCCATCCAGGGTTTCACCCCGTTTGAGTCCAAGGGCGTCGTCATCGCTCCCGGAACGACGAAAACGTTCAACATCTCCATGACCATCGCTTCCCAGCAGCAACAGGTCCACGTCAGTGGCGAAACCTCCTCCATCGACACCAACCCGTCCTCAAATGCCAGCGCGGTGGTCATCAAAGGCGCAGATCTCAACGCGCTCTCCGACGATCCCGATCAGCTGGCGACCGAACTGCAAGCTCTGGCAGGCCCCTCAGCCGGCCCCAACGGCGGCCAGATTTATATTGACGGCTTCTCCGGCGGCCAGATTCCGCCCAAAGAGGACATTCGCGAAATCGTCATCAATCAGAACCCTTTTTCCGCCGAGTTCGACAGCCTGGGTTATGGCCGCATCGAAATCTACACCAAAGCCGGCACCGGCCATTTGCATGGCCACGTTTTCTCCATGGGCAATTACTCCGCGTTTGACGCTCAGAACCCGATCCTGAACTCCAACCCGCGCCCGGCTGGCTCGCCGCCAATCGTAGAGCCCAGCTATTACTCCTATTTCCTGCACGCGGATGTCGGCGGCCCCATGACAAAAACATCTTCGTTTTTTTCCAGCGTCTTCAACCGCAACGAGCAAAACCAAACCGTCATTGACGCCATCGACCCTGCCAGCATCACCGCTACCAACCCCTCTGGAACACCGTTGAATGAGACCATCGCCAATCCCAGCAACCGTCTCGATCTCAGCCAGCGCTTCGACTTCCAATTAGGCCAGTCGAACTCCGTCACAGGCCACTATGACTACTATCGCTCCTCATTTACCAATGGCAGCGTCGGCGAAACGTCCCTTCCCTCGCAGGCCACCGATGGCGTGAATCAGGAGAATACGCTGCAGGCCTCCGACAGCCTTGTGCTCAGCAAGAATTTCGTCGATAACATTCGCTTTCGCTATCGCCGCATCCGCAATAACCAGTCCTCAGCCTCCACCGGCACCAGCGTCAGCGTCTCAGGCGCATTTACCGACGGCGGCAATGCCTCCGGCGCCACCCGCGACAACCAGGACGACTACGAAGTCCAGGATTATTTCACCGGCTCCGAAGGCCGCCACGCGCTGAATTTTGGCCTCCGCCTACGTGCCTATCGCGATGCCAATTATTCCAACGCCGGTACCAACGGTTCTTACACGTTCCAGTCGACTACCCAATATCTAAACCGTACCCCGCAGCAATACACCGTCACGGTGGTCAATAACAATCAGTACACCGCCCGCGCCATCCCCTTCGACCTGGCGCTCTTCTATCAAGACGACTTTGCCATCAACCGCAAATTCACTTTCAGCTACGGCCTGCGCTGGGAAACGCAGAATGAAATTCACGATAAGAGCGATTTCGCACCCCGTATCTACCTGGCTTACGCGCTCGGCCACGGCCAGGGCAAACCAAAAACGGTTGTTCGCGCCGGCTATGGCTGGTTCTATCAGCGTTTCACCATACCCAACGGCTCCTATGGAACCCCCTACATCCTTGCCACCAAGCGTTACAACCTGCCCACCACCCCTGGAGGGTTATCGAACCAGCAGATTTATACCGTCACCGATCCCACCGGCTACACCGAAACCAGTCCCGGCAACCCTGTAAAGCCGCCCAATCCGACCTCCTCCACTTCCGCGCCCACGTATTGGACAATTTCGCCCAACTTCCACGCGGCGCTGGATATGCAAGCCGCCATCGGCGTCGATCGCCAAATTGCCAAGGGAGTGAGCGGGAACGTTACCTATCTCTATAGCCGCGGTGTTCACGACTTCCTCAGCAACAACACCACCGCGCCGTTCTTCGATGGTTCGACGAACATGTATCCTGCTGCTCCGCTCGTCCCACCGACCCAGAACATCTATCAGTATCAGTCCGGCGGAGTGTATCGCGAGAACCAGGTGATGGCGACGCTCCATGCTCAGCTGAAAAAGCTAACCATTTTCAGCTACTACTCCTATAGCAATGCCAAGGGTGACACCAGCGGAGCCAGCTATTTCCCGTCGAATGCCAGCGATCCCGGGCAGGATTACGGACCGACGACTTTCTCAATCCGCAATCGCTTCCTGATTCTCGGCAACGTCGATCTCCCATATGCGATCTCCGTCGCGCCCTTCTTTGTCTATAATTCGGGAACTCCGTACAACATCACCACCGGCAGCGATCTGACGGCGAATAACCAGTTCAATGCGCGGCCGACATACGCCGCAAGCTGCAGCGAAGCAGGCGTGGTGCAAACGCCGTACGGCTGCCTCAATCCAAATCCCATCGGCACCAACGAAAAAATCATTCCCTACGGGTTGGGCACCGGGCCGTCGAACTACAGCCTGAATTTGCGGATCGCGAAAGTGATCGGCTTCGGTCCAAAATTGAAGTATGCAAAAGGCGGACCTGGCTATCATGGGCACGGCGGCGGTCTCGGCGGCCGCGGCCTCAGCGGCAATCAAGGTGGTCCCGGAAGATTGGACGTCGCCGTCCCCCGCAAGTACAACCTGACCCTGGGAGCCTTTGGCGCCAATGTCTTGAATCATGAAAATCTCGCCGCGCCCAACGGTACATTAAGCTCCCCGTTCTTTGGCAAGTCTCAAGAGCTGGCGGGTGGCTTCTTCGGACCGCGAACCTCCGGCAATCGCAGCATCTTCCTGACTGCCGAACTCAATTTCTAGCGCACCTTCTCCGATAGCGTAATGTCCTGGGTGCCCCATCCTGACGAAGTCAGGGTGGGGTAGAAGGAAACCCGCATTACGGTGATCGTAAAAATGCTCGAGTGGCGCCCGAGTCGAACGAGGATTCTATTTTTGGGGATCTGCTGCATCGGCGGTCGCCGCTGCAAATTCGGTGGGGATACTCTACGCCTCTTGCTTGGCTGCCTCTTTTTGACTCTCTGGTATCGGTGATTGCTGTGGCAACTGCACAATAAATTCCGTCTTCCCCGGTTCGGACTCAAATCGAATATCGCCCCCAAAATGCTGGGTCACAATTTTGTAGGCGATGCTGAGTCCTAATCCGGTGCCAACGCCCTCGGGCTTGCTGGTGAAGAATGGCTCAAAGATATGTCGTCGATTTTCCGGCGGAATTCCGGGCCCATCATCGCCGACGCTCACCAGAATATTGCCGTCCTCCACCCAGGTTCGCACGGTGATGTGTCCCTTCTGCGGCGCCGCATCCACGGCATTGTCCAGCAGGTTGATCCACACCTGGTGCAGCCCCGTTGCCGCTGACTCCAATATCGGCACATCCTCGCCGAACATTTTCGACACTTGAATTTCTTTGTGGCGAATCTTATGTCCAAGGATCATCAACGCGCTCTGCAAGCTCTTATGAACATCCACCGCCGAGCAGCACATTTTCTCTGCGTAGGAATAATGCTTGACGGCCATCACTAGCTCCGTCACCCGCGTGATGCTTTCCTCAATCGTGTCCAGTTGCTGCACGCTGCTCACCAGCGCTTCCACCCATTGGAACGTGTCTGTCAACGCCGCTGGTCGAAAATTTTCGCGCAGGCATTGCAGTTTTTCCGCCGTCAATCCCATGGCCGCCAGCGGAGGAGCCAGTTTCCACGAGTCCTGCACTCCCGCCTGGTCCAGCCATTCGCACAAGGATTCCTCTGCATCCGCCTGATCGAGTGAGTTCATTGAAACAGATTTTTGCGGCTGCAGAATGTAATGTTGCAGGTCGGAGATGCAGCCCAGTTCCTCCGGCTGCAAGCCCATGCGGCAGGTGCGAAGGTTCAGCTCCTGCAGCCGTGTCAGGCTCTCGCGCAATTGCGTGCTGGCGCGCTTGGCGGCGCTGCCTGGATTATTCAATTCATGCATCAGGCCCGCCGCCATGGTGCCCAGCGAAGCCATCTTTTCCCGCTGCAGCAGAATGCCTTGCAGTCCCTGCTGGCGGTTCGTCAGATTATTCAGGATTCCCTTGCGCACGCTCGGGCATGTCGTCATCAATTGCCAGAAGGAATCTTCTTCCACCCGCAGCAGTCGGCTGGGCTCGATCATCGTGCATTCCACTCGGCTTGACGACCCCGTCAGCAGCGGCACTTCGCCGAATGTCTCGCAGCCATGATGTGTCGCCAGTGGTTTGCGCGTGCCGTCCGGCTCCACGTACTCCGCGCGCAACCCACCTTCCACCAGAATCCAGAAGTATCGCTTGGCCTGCTCCTGGCCAAGAACGCATTCGCCGGACTCGGCATCGATCACGTCAGCGTGCCGCAAACACTCGTTGGTTTTGTCGTCCAGGTTTGCAAACAGGGGGATGCAGCGTACCTTCTCGAGCAAGGCTGCTTGCTCCGCGGAAGGCAGATCGGCGAATTTTCCTTCATTCTTCATGGCAGAAACTCGAGCTGTACTCCATTTCTTTAAAACAATTGCACAGCCCTAGAAATTTGCTAAGTACTGATGCACAAACTGAACGGCAATCGAACCCTGACCCACAGCCGACGCCACTCGCTTCACACTTCCAAAGCGAACGTCACCCGCCACAAATATTCCTGGCACGCTAGTTTCCAATAGATAGGGTGGCCGCTCCAGTGTCCAGTGAAAATCATCGGTCATGTGCAGGTCCGGACCAGAAAGTACAAATCCCTTCGACTCCCGCAGAATCGCCGGCGGCAACCAATCCGTCTTCGGCTCTCCACCCACAAAAATAAACAGCCCCGACGCTTCCTCTTCACACTCACCCGTCGGCGTCTTCAATCGAACTGCCTCCAGATGGGTATCGCCGCACGCATCGATCACTTCCGTCTGCGTGCGCACTTCAATATTCGGTAGCGCCTCGATCTGATCCACCAGGTACCGCGACATGCCCTTCTCCAGCGAATCTGCCCGCACCAGCATGATGACCTTCTTCGAGTAGTGAGCGAAGTGCACCGCTGCCTGTCCCGCGGAATTTGCCCCGCCGACAATCATCACCGTTTCATCCTTGCAACTGATCGCTTCCGTCAACGCCGCACCATAATAAACGCCCGCACCCGTCAGCCGGTCCAGGCCGCCGGTTTTCAGCCTGCGGTAATCAACGCCGGTCGCAATCAGAGCGGTGTGGCAGGAAACTTCTCCACCACCGGGTAATTGGATGAAGTGATATTGCCCTTCGGTGCGGATTCCTGTGGCCCGTTGCGACAAAAATTCAGCCCCAAACCGGGTTGCCTGGATCGTCGCCCGCCGAGCCAGGTCTTCCCCGCTCAAACCAGCTGGAAACCCTAGATAATTCTCGATTCTCGAGCTGCTTCCAGCCTGCCCGCCCGGTGCCGCCGGCTCAATCACCAGCGTTTTCAGCCCCTCGGAAGCCCCGTACACCGCTCCCGCCAGCCCAGCCGGCCCCGCTCCCACAATCACCAGGTCGTAGAAATCCCGCTCCGCCTGGGTCCGTAACCCGACTTTTTCCGCCAGCTGCGAAATCTCCGGCTCGACCAGGCTCTCCCCATTGGGCAAAAGCACCACCGGCAGCTTGCCGGGATCAAGATGGTACTCAGCCAGCAACCGCGCGCTTTCACTGTGCGCTTCCGGCTGGACCAACGGTTTTCCCGGGCCAGCCTTGCCGATGACGGCCGCAGCGCCGTTCCCGGCAACCGCCGCCGGATTCGCAACCGTTGGCAGCGTTTCCTGGCCCGGATCCAGCCATTGATACGGAACGTGATTGCGCGAGAGAAATTCGCGAATCTGGTGCCCTGCCGGCAGCCACCGCGAACCAATCACCCGGATGCCTTGAAACGGCGGCTTGTAATCCTTGCTCCAGGACTCCAGCAGATCGTCCAGCACCGCGTACAACCGCTCCTCCGGCGGGTCCCACGGTTTGGTCAGATAGTAGTGAATTTTGGCCGCATTAATGGCTCGAATCGCTGCTTCCGTGTCCGCGTACGCGGTCAGCAGGACACGCTTCGCCGCCGGCACCAGCGCGATGCTTTTCTCCAGAAATTCGACTCCGGACATCCCCGGCATTCTCTGGTCAGACAGCAACAGCGCAATCGCTTCGCCCCGCCGCTTCAGCTCTTCACATACCTCCAGCCCCGATTGGCCAGAGGTGGCGCGAATAATTCGATAGCCGCTCCCATAGTGTCGGCGCAAATCTTGCACCAGCGCTTCCAATACGCTGATATCATCGTCAACTGTCAGGATTACGGGTTTTCGCATAAATCCCTATTCTGTGCACGAATGCAGATTCTCAAAACTAAACCAAGGATGCAAACTTGTTCCAAAATGGATTCGATCTTTTCAATTCACAAAGATCGATGTACACGAATGAAGCAAAACGCGCTACTCTGTGTCTGCGGGCGAGTTACCAAACGGTCCCGCAAGTTCCAGTTTGTGACGCCGCGCACCGGGCTCTACTACTGTGACGCAGCGCACATTCGAAGTTGCTAGCTGTCTTGCACTATGGGTGTAACGCTGTTGTATTGTTGTTGCCTTGGTTCAGAGCCTGCCCTACCTCAAGGGTAGCAGGAGTTCGAACCATAGTACTGGCAGTCGAGTTTTCTCAATGACTGCCGATACAAGAAATAGAACACGCTCACATTTTTTGTTGTTCTTCTCGGTCCGTCCTCGCCGTAGGTGCGTCTTTGGCCTCGGTCCGGGCTAAAATCAGAAGAAAAAAGTACTTGTGGTTGGGACTCAAAAACTTATGACCAAAATTATCCTTGCCGATAATCAGTCCATTTTCCGTGCCGGTGTAGCCAAAACTCTTGCGCTACAAGATGATATTCGCATCGTTGCCCAGTGTATGGACCGCGATCGACTCATGCAGGCGGTTCGCACCTTCCGCTCCTCCGTGGTGGTCTTCGCCGCCTCGCTGCAGCTGGATATGCCCGACCTCATTCAGTCCGCCCGTGCTTCTGGCAGCCGATTGATTGTGATTGCCGAAAACAGCGAATCCCTCCACACCTATGCAGTCCCCGGCTTTGACGGCGTTGTGTTTCGCGATGTTGCCGGCACCACCCTGGTGGAATGCATCCATACAGTCGCCTCCGGACGCCCCTATCTGCAAGAAAAATTGGGCCGTGGCATGGCCGAGGAAGCCGATGCCGTGGGGGCGCGCGTGCGCGATCGCCTTACCCCCAAGGAAATCAAAATCGTTGCCCTGATTGTGCAAGGGTTTAAAAATAAGGAAATCGCCAGCCACCTCGGCACCACCGAACAGGTCATCAAAAACTACCTGCGCAATGTCTACGACAAAACAGGAGTTTCAGACCGGCTGGAACTGGCTCTGTTCACCATCCATCATCGGACGCTGGCGGACGCCGCCGCCGTTGCTGGCGGTCAAATGGATTTGCAGGGTGCCCGCGCCTGAAGTCGACAGCTTCTCCGGTCTCGCCGGCAGCCGGTCTCGAGTTAATCTGTCTCGCCCCGTCGTGCGCTCTTGTTCTCGCGCATCAGGTTCCGCGCTAGGCCCGGCGCTCTAATGCAGCAGCGCGCTGATGATCGCCACCAGCTCCGTCGCATCCACCGGCTTCTCCAGGTAGATGTCTGCCTGCGGCTTGGCGGCGCGAAATGCCTCTGTGCAATACCCTGAAACCACCACCACTGGAACCGGCACGCCTGTCTTCGCAGCCAGCAGAATTTGCCGGCCGTTCTCTTCTCCCAGGTTCCAATCCGTCACCACGGCATCAAACGGTACTGCCTGCAGTAGACTGATGGCTTCATTCGCAGAACTGCTTGTCGTCACCGCATGACCGGCGCGCTCAAGGATTTTTTTCTTCAACGCAACTGCAGCCGGTTCGTCATCGACACACAATATGTTGGCCATCACACGTTCCCTCTGTCTTCTCAACGTCGTAAGAGAAGTTGGACGAAGAGCCAGCACGATCCGTCACCCAGCGATTTCCAGCCATCCAGGTCCGCTAGCTTAGCTTTTCCGCAACCGATTTCGCCTGAGTAAACAAGTACAAGTAGTCCGGCCCCCCAGCCTTGGAATCTGTTCCCGACATGTTGAAGCCCCCGAACGGGTGGGCTCCCACCATGGCGCCCGTACATTTACGGTTGAAATATAAATTTCCAACGTGAAACTCCTGCCGTGCGACCGCCAGCTTTTCCCGCGACGTCGAATAGATCGCTCCGGTCAGTCCAAACTCCGTGTTGTTTGCAATTTCCATTGCATTCTTGAAACCCTTCGATCGAATCACTGCCAATACCGGACCAAAAATTTCTTCCTGCGCCAGCCGCGAATTCGGCGCAACGTCAGAAAAAATTGTCGGCTCGACATAATAACCCTTCTCCGGCGTTTCGATTGCCTTGCCGCCCGCCACCAGCCGCCCTTCCTGTTTGCCGATCTCGATATAGCGCAGCATCGATTCGTATTGCGACTGGTTCACCACCGGTCCCATGGCCGCATTGTCCGCGGGATTTCCAACCTTCAACAGTCGCGCACGCTCCCGCAACCGATCCACAAAAATATCGTAAATCCGGTCATCCACAATGGCGCGCGAACATGCCGAACATTTCTGTCCGCTGAATCCGAAGGCCGAACTCAACACGCCGCTCACCGCCGCATCCAGATCGCAATCATCTTCCACGACGATGGAATCTTTTCCGCCCATCTCCAGAATGGTTCGCTTGATCCAGATCTGCCCCGGCTGCGTCTGCGCCGCGCGCGCATGAATATCCAGGCCCACTTCCTTCGAGCCGGTAAACGCAATGAACCGCGTCTTCGGGTGTTCCACAATCGCATTGCCGAAAGTCGCGCCCGATCCGGGACAAAAATTCACCACCCCCGGCGGCATGCCCGCTTCTTCCAGCAACCCGAAAAACTTGGCCGCAATCGTCGGCGAATCACTCGACGGTTTCAGGATGACAGTATTCCCCGTCACCACCGCCGCCGATGTCATGCCCGCCATAATGGCCAGCGGAAAGTTCCATGGCGGAATCACCGCGCCAACGCCCAGCGGAATATACAACAATTCGTTGTGCTCGCCCGGATACTGAATCGGCGTGGTTGCAGCCGCCAGCCGCAACGCTTCCCGCGCATAAAACTCCAGAAAGTCGATGGTCTCGCCCACATCGGCATCCGCTTCCGCCCAGTTCTTGCCCACCTCATACGTCAGCCACGCGCAAAAATCCAGCTTGCGCTCCCGCAGCAATTCGGAGGTACGCAGCAACAGCGATACCCGCTCCTCCACTGGAGCCAAACGCCATCCCTCATACGCCGTCAGCGCCGCGTCCATTGCAACTTGCGCATGACCGGCGTCGGCCTTCTGATGCACGCCCACCACCTGCGAAGGATTCGATGGATTCAGCGACCGAATCTTGCCCTCGGTGCGAATCCTTCTCCCTCCAATCACCAGGTCATATTCCTGGCCCAGCTGATCGGCGACGCGACCGAGCGCCTGCCGCATCGCGCGTGCGATATCTTCCCGGCTGAAATCCAGAAAGGGTTCATTACGAAACTCGCCCTTGGGCGTACGAATGGGAATCACTGTCGATAACTCTAGGGTCGCCATACAGCCATAGTGTAGACCAGCCCCGCCTTTCCTGCGCGTGATGCCCGCCACACACCCGATTGCCCGTTCTCTCCCCGTCAACAGCCGCCCCGGCCCCGTCGCCACCCTGCGCATTCCTAACGGTTCTTTCCACGCTTGCTGGTACGATGGTTGGCAAGTATTCGACAAACGTCGTTGAGGCACAACTTCATTGATGCGATCCAATCCTGCTGTCAGGTTGACGGTTGGCGTCGTTTTTTTCTTCTTTTCGCTGCCTGGATCGCGCTATTGATTTTCGCCATTCGAACGCCGGCGCATGCGCTGGACAGGCCCCGACCTCTGCAGGGTAGACCCCGGACTTTAGTCCGGGGAAAAGAATCCATTCCACGGCGCGCCTTCAGGCGCTGAGGTACGCCGCACCCTCTCGCGCCTCCGGACTGAAACCTGACCACCCCCGCGCGCATCCAAACCTATCGTGAATCCAAACGGTCGCGAACTCGCCTATCTTCTCCTGCGGCTCACCCTGGGCATCAACATCCTCATGCATGGCCTGTCGCGCATCCTGTCCGGGCTGTCGCCCTTTGCCGCCGGTATGGTCAAGCAGTTCGCCTCCACTTCCGTGCCGCCCTCCCTCATCCATACCTTCGCCATCGCGCTTCCCTGGTCAGAATTGTTCATCGGCATTTTCATTCTCCTCGGCCTCTGGACACGCATCGCCCTGTGCTTGGGCGCACTGGAAATCGTCGTCCTCACCTTCGGAATTTCGCTCACGCAAAATTGGTCAGTCGCAGGTCTGCAGCTGATCTACGCCGTCGTCTACGCAATCCTCTTGGCGTCCGGCGAATACAACCGCTGGTCTCTCGACGGATGGCGCGACAGCCCCCGCCCGAACCCTTCGCGTTAGCGCGAAGCCATGGAGTAAAACGTATTCGCTCCCGACCGCAAATCCTTCCCATATCCCAGCACAAACGAAAAATTCCCCAGCAGTTTTACCCTCGCCTGCAGCCCTGTATCCGTCAACCATTTTGGTGACCCGAAAAATTGCGATGGATCGTAAATGTTTCCGGTGTCTAGAAACGGCCCCACCTGCACCTCCACAAACGCATCGTGAAACACCACCTTCTCCACATCGGAGTTGGAAAGAATGTAGTTTCTCCCCAGCGGAGCATTTCCCTTTTTGCCGTCCATCAATCCATTGTGTCCGCGCATCCACAAATCGTTATCGCGATCGAATCCCAGCAGCCACAAGTCATCGAACGGCACTTGCCCAAACGTTTTCCCGGCCCGCAGCATCGTGCTCGTCTGATAATCGTCCCCCTGCGCCCGCGGAAACCAATTGGCATCGAGCGATCCCTGCAAGCGCCCATACTTCCCCAGCGGATTGGTAAAAAATCTCCCCGCATCGCCGGTCGCGCTTCCATCCAGCGAAAATCTTCTCTCTGGAAATCGAATCAGCGATCGATGCACGCTCGCACGCAAATCCATGCCGGAGCTGTCCACAAAAAATTCACCCGCCTGCGCCGGAATCCCCGCCAGGCTGCGAAAATCCCGATAAGAATATTCCACTGCAACGTTCCATCCCCATCGCCAATTCTCAAACGAAGATACCTCCGCCCCAGCCACAACACGCCGCATGTTGAACTCCGCCACAGTTGGCGCGCCCGGCGTCAGCGTGTTCGAGATGTTCCAGTTCTCATTCCTCCCCACAAAATAGAACCGCACACGCATCTTCGGATTTTCTTCCAGCGGCCACGCGACGTCGCTCGAAAGCCATCGCTTGTTATCGTCCCAACGCACGAATGACAGCCAGTTCAGCCCTTTGCCATTCAGGTTGTAAAACTCCGGGTAGACAGATAGGTATGGCAATCCACGCAGCATGGATGCGGCCGCCTGCCATCGCATCTGCCGCCAGCTTGGCTGCTGGCTCGCATGCCACACCAGCTTAAACGCGCCATCCCGCTGCGCCTGCAGTTCATAAAACATGTGCGGAAAAAGATTCAGCTGATCCAACTCCGCATTCGTCGTCAAATATTGATTCCTCGTCCACACCGCGCCAGGAGAAAATTTGAACGCGCGATCCAAAATTAGCGGATCCAACTCCGGCTTAGGATCGTAGGTCAGATCGGTCAGCTTCGGTTTCCCCACTCGATTCCAATACTTCAAGGCAGCTTCCAGATTGCCCTCAAGAAAATAAATCGACGCCAGAAAATTGCTCGCATACGTGTCCTGCGGATCAAGCATCAGAGCCCGCCGCAAATCTTTCTTTGCCGGCGCAAATCGCTTGTCGTGGTAAGCAATCCCCGCCATCTCTTCCAGAAAGCGTGCGTCGCGTGGATGTCCCGCATGCCCGGCTTCAAACGTTCTCTCCGCTTGTTTGAATCGCCCCAGCTCTGCCAGCGCCAATCCGCGATCCAGTTCCAGATCGGCCGGCTCGTTCGGCGACTCGGGAACCGCACGCACCACATCCTCCCATCGCTTCGCGTCATACAGCGCTTTCGCATGTGCAGCGTTGTTCGGGGTGCTGGGAGCGACGGGCGTCGCTTGTCCCCATGCGGCGGTCGCCGCCATCAGGAGCAGCAGAAATACAATCAATGGGCGGCTTGCGCTGGTGAGTGTTGAGGTTTTGGCACGGCCAGCAGCGTCCAATTGCCCGTCGCCCGCCACTCCTGCTCGAATCCTTCTCGAGACATTCTCAGCATCTTCTGCTGCGCCGGGTCGTTCATGAATAAATAATTCCTCGCCGGATCCACTCCGACTACGACCACATAATGCAGCGGCCCCAGCGCGCCGCTCGCCTGCAGCCCAACAATCAGCGGGCGTCCCAACGACAGTTGATGATCGAAGTCGCTCCACTTGCCGTGAAATGCGAATGCTTGGTATCCGGAGCGTTGCAGATAGTCGCGCATGCTGCTGGCATAAATTCCCTTGGCCGACCGCGAATATAGCGCTGCCTGGATGTGTGTTGCGTCCGCATCGGCGGCGATAGCTCGACCCTCTTTCCGATCCCAATATCGCATCACCATCGATAAGGAGGCCGACCCGCAGCCATCCGTTGTCTGCTGCACAAAAGGTACATCGATCCAGATCGCCCGCCCGGCTCCTGCGGGAATCGCTTGCGCGGCCCACACTGAACCGCCCAGAAGCAAGAGCCCGGCGAGAAGATACGGTTTCATTCTCCAATCAAGCAAACACTGCAATCAAAATTACCGCAACCACCACAATACCAATCAAGGTGAAGATGCCAAGGCCAATCGTGCCTGCGGCAAAATCTCGCTGTGCCTTCTGGGATCGCGCCGCCAGGCTGGCCAGGTCGGCATTATTCAATTGGCTTACCGCGTTCGTCACCTGCTGCGGATTCACTCCCTCCGACTTCATCGCTTTTTGGATTTCTTTCCTCGAAAGAAAACTCCTGAGCTCTTGCTCGTTGCGCTGGCGCGTCGCGGAAGACGAAGCGACATCGTTCTGGATCTGTCCCGGCGAAACAACATGGTTTTGAGCGATCATGGCCTGCGGAGCCGTCATCACACAGCCCAACAACAATGCCGCGGCATAAGTCAATTTCCGATCTTGCAACAGTCTCATCTTTTCCTCCAAACAGGGGATGGATCGCTCGTGCATTCCGAACGAATCGGCTGGAGGCTTCCAGCCGATTATCAAGATGGATGCCGATCTCAATGACGATGTTGCAAGTTCTCCGACGGCTCGATGTATCCCAATCAACATGCGTAGATGGAGCGAATCACCTTTCCGCTCCCGAGCGAGTTAATTCTTCGGCCGTGATGCTTCCACCTCGCCAGTTCTCGCTCAGGATGGATAGGATCGTCGCATCGCTATGACATTGCTTCTAGCGAACCGCAACGATGATCAAGATCAGCAGGGCAATCCCAACCAGAATGATCAACAAGTCGTGATTGTCGATGTCTCCCGCCGCAAAATCTCTTTGCGCCTTTGCCGACCGCGCTGCCAGGCTCGCCAACTCGGCGTCATTCAACTGGCTTACGGCATTTGTCACCTGCTGGGGATCGATCTTCGCCGACTTCATCGCGCGTTGCGCTTCCTGGCTCGACAGAAAATCCTCCACCTGCTTCTGATTCTGCATCCGAGCAGCGGAAGCATTCGAGACATCGTTTTGAATCTCTCCGGGGGAAACAACGTGGTTTTGCGCAACGATGGATTGCGGCGCCACCATCGCGGCACTGAACAACAGCACACTTGCGCAACTCAATTTGCGGCCTTGCAACATCTTCATCTGTACCTCCAGTAAGGGGATGGGGTGGGCTCTCAAACGCAGAGTATTTCGAACAGCCTATCAAAACTAGCAACGTGGATGCGACCATGGATGCCTGGGTTGCATACCGTCAGTCGCGCAAATGTCACAGAAACCATCCGCGCGCAAAGAAACCCTTTCGTTCTTTCGCACGCAATTATCTGCTGAGCGTTGCTCTCTCCGTGCTCGCGGAAAGCCGCGCTGTGCGCTCCTGTTTCTCCCACGCGAACGGGCGTCCGTCAATGGCGCGCTTGATTGTCTTCAGCAGCACCAGGGAGAAAACTTGTCGATATGTGAATCGCTGGATCCAGATGTGGAACAGCAGCCAGCCGTCACCTTTATTGCTGGGATGGCGCGGCTCCAGCAGGAACGCCACGCTCGACGCCAGAAAATCCACCAGCAGGAACGCCATGAAATAAATAATCAGCTTGTCGAAGCTGGCTGCATTTGCCGCCACTGGATGAAAATACCGATTGATCCCGTAATTCACCACGCCGGCAATAAACATCAAGTCAATAAAAGGTGAGAACAGCGGCAAAATAATTTGGAAAATAATCATGTTCGGCAGCGCGAATAACCCCATCGCGCGATGCCGCAAAAATGCTCCGCGATGTTTCACCACCGCCTGCAGAATTCCAAACGACCAGCGGAATCGCTGCCGCATCAGCCCGCGCATATTGTCCGGCGCTTCAGTAAACGCGAAGGCGCGATCTTCATACACCACCTTGCAACCCTGCTGCAGCAGGTTCATCGTCAAGTCGGCATCTTCCGCCACCGTGTTCACGTGGTATCCGCCCGCCTTCTTCACCGCGGAGGTGCGCCACGCTCCAATCGCCCCCGGAACCACCGTCACCACGTTGAATAAATCCAGCGCGCGCCGTTCAAAATTCTGGCTGGTGATGTATTCCAGCGCCTGCCAGCGCGTCCACAGATTAATGCGGTTCCCCACCTTGGCATTGCCCGCCACCGCGCCCACTTTCGGATCGGCCATGCGCGGAATCAACTTCGCAATTGCGTCCGGCGCAATCACCGTGTCGGCGTCAATCCCCACATACACCTCTTCGGTCACGAACTGCAGCCCATAATTCAGCGCCTCTGCCTTGCCGCCGTTCGGGTGCGTCACCACCAGCAGCCTGCCAGACTGCAAATCCGCCGGCATCGCCGCACGCGCTGCCTCCAGCGTGTTGTCCGTCGAGCCATCGTCGATCACCACCACTCGAAGCTTGCGATAATTCGACCCCAGCACGGAACGAATCGTCCGCGCAATCACTTTCCCTTCGTTGTATGCCGGAATCAGCACCGCGACCTCCGGCAAATAATTCTCCGCTCCGGCAGGCAGCTTGCGCTTATGTACGCGATCGATCACGGCAAACAGCCCCACAATCACCAGTCGTCCCGTCATCAGGATGTCGCCCACAATAAAGATCAGAACGACGGTGTGCGCGAAAAATGAAAGGAACCAGAATGCGATGGCATCGATCCGCGCCTGCCAACGTTGCCGATACGGTATCGGCGGCATCACCTGGTCGCGCGTCTTGCCGATCAACGCCGACACAGGAACAATTTTGTATCCCTTGGCACGCAGCGTATCAATCAGCAGCGGCAATGTTGCCACTGTCACCGAACGGTCACCGCCGCCATCATGCATCAGGATGATGCTGCCGCGAAACTGCGGCTTGGTCTTCATGTCATCCAGTTGCTTCAGCACCGCCGTGATAATTTCCTTCGGCGTTTTTTTTGGGTGTTCATTCCAATCGTCGGTGTCGATCTTGTCACCGACGATGATGTAGCCCATCTGCTCCACTCGATCCACCGGCGCCGCCTGATCATTCGTGTCCGGCTCCTGATCGATCGAATACGGCGGCCGAAAGAAAAGCGGCTGCACTCCCAACTCTGCCGCGAACAACCTTTCCGTTCCATTCAGCTCCAGCTCCAGTTGTCGCGGCGATATCTGGCTGATGTCAGGATGCGTGAATGTGTGATTCCCAATCTCCTGCCCGTCCTTGTAATAGAGCTTCAGCAGGCCCACATTGTTCATCGCTTCTTCGCCAATCACCATGAACGTTGCCGACACATGCTCGCGCTTCAGAATGTCCAGAATTTTCGGCGTCCACGTCGGATCCGGCCCGTCGTCAAAGGTCAGCGCCAGCTCGTTGGGATGGTACCCATACTGCAGCAGCGTGTACGGTTGCGGAAATGCGTGGATCACCTGACTCACTGCCAGGTTGGAGTCGGGATCAATTTGAATCGTTCGCTTGCCGTCCTGTGGCCTCCCAATCACCTTCAGAATGTCGCCGTCTCCCTCCGTGTTCACGTTCGCGCCCGGATAGATGGTCGACAGCAATTGCGCCGCATTCGGGTTCATTGGATTGCTCCAGATTTTCCATAGCGTCGGATCTTCACTCCCCAGCGCCCACAGCGCAAATGTCTGGATGCCCAGTTCACGCGCTGCCCGCATCTCATTCAGGGCCGTCACCGCATCCAGATACCACACCTCATGCCGGGTATGCGTGTCTTCATCCTCATAGGCAAAATGCATATTGAGCGAATCTGGATCCATGACCGGCGGCGCGTCGGAGTCCGACGCCTCCTGCCACGCATCCGGCACCTCCAGATCGTTCACATCCAAAACCTTGGGGGGGCCCTTGCGTTTGCCCGCCATCGACAGCGTCCAGTCGTACCCGTATTCGCCGATGCTGCAAATTAATTTCGTCCGAGGAATCGTCTTCAATGCTGCCTTTAGATTGCTGACAAACCACTCCTGGCCCGCCACCGGCCCCGGACCGCTGGACGGTTCATGCTGGTCGTAATCCATCACGATGACGCCATCCGTGTGCGCCGCATAATATTTAAAATCCCAGGTGTCGTCATCCACCGGCACGTTGATGTAGAGACGCAGATGCATGGGGTGCATCTTGGCGTACAGATCGGCCACCAGCTTGCGATATCCCGGCTGCGCGTCCTCTGGAATTGCCTCCAGATCCAGCGCAATCCCGTGATAGCGCGGATTGGCAGCCAGCAGTTCCATCACCTGCTTTTCAAACCTGGCCTGCGATGCGCGGTTAATCAAAAACTTCTCGACAATCGCGGATTGAAAATCCCCTTTCAGCTGGTCGAAATTGTTGACCATGGGAAACACTTCTGTGTCTTCGTGACCGTCCGCAATCGCTCGCTCCACTTTGTGATCCGGATCGATGTTATGCACACCGCTCGAATCCACCGCAGCAAAGGCGTGGTTATCCAGCGTGTAGGCCGTCAGCGTTCCATCCGGTGTCACCACGTGCAGCCAATCCGTAAATAGCAAATCGATGTCGTGCACGTGCCGCTTTAAGGAGACAAGACTGGCCGCGTCATAGTCGACGTAATACGCCGCCCGCAGGCCTTGACCGGAGTTCAGTGGAATATCCGAAGGCCGCTGACGCCGCCTGCGCCGCAATGCCAGCTGGCTCGATCGCGTTCTTAGCGAATACGAAGGTTCATACAGCGGTCGATAGTTGCGCTTCGGTGTCGGCAGCAGCAACTCCGGCAGTCGTTCCCGCCGTAGCACGTTGATCCCGAAGGCGACCACCACCACTGTCGACAACACGGCAATGGTGTCGAGGATGCGCCGTAGACGCTTCCATCGCTTCCGGCCGGGATCGTAAAAAATTGGCTTGATCATTCTAAAACTGTGTTCGTAGCGTCTATCGTAGCCGGGTCTGTTCCCAGAACCAAACTATCCGTAAAACTTGGCCAAAGCTGTATGATTCATAATCGATGCGTTTCTTGCTACGCCAAGCCACTAAGTCCACCGTCGTCGCGCTGTTCCTGGGCCTGCTGCTACGGCTGTGGTTCATCCATTATTATCCCGTCATTGAAGGCGACACGCTGGTCTACGGGGAAATCGCCCGTAACTGGTTCTGGCATGGAAGCTTCGGGTTAATGCGTGTCCACGGCATCGAGCCCACCGTGGTTCGCCTCCCCGGCTATCCGCTCTTTCTCGGCCTCTGCTTCCTCATCTTCGGCATCGACCACTACACGCCCATCCTGATCATCCAGGCCATCATGGACCTGGCCACCTGCATGCTGGTCGCCGGCTTCTGCGTGCGTACCATTTCGCGCCGTGCTGGAATCGTAGCCCTCTATCTGGCGGCCTTGTGCCCCTTCACCGCCAACTACGTCGCTTCTCCGCTGACCGAAACTCCCACGCTCTTCTGCATCGCGCTTGGCCTCTATGCCCTCGCCCGCTATGTCGAGCGTCCCGGCTTCACCGCCTGGTTCTGGGTGCTCGTCTTCAGCATCAGCTACAGCGCATTGCTGCGTCCAGACGGTCCTCTGATCGGCCTCGTCCTGGTACCCGCCATGTTCTGGTATGCGCGCCCAAAAATCTCCGCCGGCCGCAGCGCTCGCCTCGCCATCTTTTGCACTTTGTTAGCGATGATCCCATTTGTTCCCTGGACCATTCGCAATGAAGTCAGTATGCACGTCTTCCAGCCGCTCGCTCCCCGCTACGCCAACGACCCCAACGAATTTGTTCCGCATGGCTGGATTCGCTGGGTAAAAACCTGGGCCGCCGAGTACACTTCCACCGCCGACACCTACTGGAACGTGAATGGCGCCCCCATCGACATCACTCTGCTTCCCTCCCGCGCCTTCGATTCTCCCGCGCAAAAAGCAGAGACCGCCAAGCTGTTCGACGAATACAACAAGACCGAAATTATGTCGCCGGCCCTCGATGCGAAATTCAATCAACTCGCACAGCAGCGCATCGATCGCCATCCCATCCGCTACTATGTCGTCATGCCGCTCGCGCGGCTGGCAGATATGTGGCTGCGACCTCGAACCGCGCAATTGTGGATTGAGTTGCGCTGGTGGCAGTATCAACACCACCCCGCCGAGACCATCTTCTGCTGGGCCTACGCCGGCCTGAATCTGGCCTATATCCTTCTGGCCGCCTGGGGCCTGCGTAAGCACGTCCCCTTCGCCCCTGTCATGGTGGCCTATGCCATTGTTCGCAGCTTGCTCTTGCTCACCGTCGAAACTCCCGAGGCCCGCTATACCATCGAATGCTTCCCGATGATTTTCATCCTCGCCGCCGCCGCCCTCACCGTGCGCACGCCCCGCCCATCCGCTATTTCTGCACCACCTGCGTCTTCGAGTTCGTCTTGATCTTGAACACCGACGACGAAACCTTCTTGTTGTATTCAATATTTTTGTAATACGCCGTCCGAGTATCGCCGGAAGGCTCATACAAAATCTGCTTCAGCGAAACCGCGCGCGTCGGATCCACCCAGATGGTGACATGCGATACATTCGCTCGCACGCCGGCATCTTTACTCACCAGGTCCAGCTTCGCCGTCTGCACTCCGTCAATCGTCTCCATACCCTGGTACGTAACGTTCCAGCTCTTCTTTAAGTCGCTGCCGCTACCGCCAAATCCCAGCGTCAGATACGTCCCCCATTGCGCCTGCTTGTCGCCCGCATGAAATACCGTCAGCTGGTCAATCTGCGGCTGAAAAAACTGCGCCACTCCATGGCTGTACACGATCGTCCTCTTGGCCGGCTGCCCGTCCGCCGTTTCAATATCGATCGCCACCCGCGCCGCAGGTCCGGAGCCTTCGTAATAAATCACTCCAGTCTGCGTATCCGTGCTGCTCACCACTCGCTCAAACACGTCCCACTGGAAATTCGCTGTCGCAGAATGAAATCTCGCCGCCGCTGCGTCCAGCTCCGTCAGCACATGATTCAGATCTCCGCTCGCCGGCGCCTGCGCCCAACCCATCCCGACGCACAGCCACACCAATGCGGCCACGGCCAGCATTTTCATCGCGCCACTTCTCAATCCTGAAACGTACATCGTTCCCCTCATAGCTTCCTTCCTGAAATCGAACCGGCTACTGCGTTGGATGCTTCTGCGGGCATGACTGAAACCCGCGCTGCAGGCGGGTCTCTGCCTTGTTACTCCGCTTTTTATCTCTTTTCGGAATCGCGCTTTTATCGGTGCGCCCACACCCGGTACGCGATCGTCTTGCCATCCGCGCCCCGCACCGGCTCGTAGCGATCAATGGTCACGTTTCCGGAAATCGGTGTGATCGCCGCTTGAATCTCCTGGCTCAAATCGCCGGCATATTTGAATGAAGACAGCGTCTCCACATCAATCTGGTACGTCAATCCATTGTGCCCATCGGTCTTCACCAGCACCTGGCTCGGCGGCAGCGTCCGCTCCACCGGCCGATCGTGAAAATTGATAAAGCGCGGCGACACAAAAATGAACAACAGAATCAACGTCACCATCACGTCGTAATGCGCACTGCCCCGCTGATACGTCCAGAAAATGTAACTGCGAAGAATCTTCTTCATCCGCTGCCTCTCTCAAATTCCCGCCGCCGATCCATCATCCGCGCAGCCCCAGGTACCTGGGTGCCCCACATCTCGCTTCTGAGATGTGGGATGCTCGCGCCACGAATCTCAGGGTGCCCCATCCTAGCCGTGCTTTATGCGGCTAGGGTGGGATAGAACCGTGCCCGCATTGAAGTCACTGTGAAAATCCGTTTAACCCACCTTCGGCTCAATCGTCTTCAACCCGCCCATATACGGCTGCAGCGCAGCAGGAATCGCAACCGTCCCATTCGCCTGCTGATAATTCTCGACGATGGCCAGCCACGTCCGCCCCACCGCCAGCCCGCTGCCATTCAGCGTGTGTACAAACTCCGTCTTCTTCTGTCCCTGCGGTCGATAACGAATGTTCGCCCGCCTCGCCTGGAACGCCTCAAAGTTCGAGCATGAAGAAATCTCCCGGTACAAATTCTGCCCCGGCAGCCACACTTCCAGGTCATAGGTCTTCGCCGACGCGAATCCCAAATCCCTCGCGCACAAATTCATCACCCGGTACGGCAATTCCAGCGCCTGCAAAATCGCCTCGGCATGCGCCGTCAGTCTCTCATGCTCGGCATACGATTGCTCCGGCGTCACAAACTTCACCAACTCCACCTTCTGGAATTGATGCTGCCGCACCAGCCCGCGTACATCTTTTCCGTACGCCCCCGCCTCCGCGCGAAAACATGGCGTGTACGCCGTCACCGAAATCGGCAGCTGCTTCTCGTCGAGCGTGAGGTCGCGATACAGATTCGTCAGCGGCACCTCCGCCGTCGGAATCATCCAGTGATCGGTGCCTTCGCAGTGAAATAAATCCTCTTTAAACTTCGGCAACTGCCCGGTCCCAAACAGCGACGCCTCATTCACCATGTACGGCGGCAACACCTCGCAATAGCCATGCGTTCCGGTATGCAGATCGAGCATGAAATTTGCCAGCGCCCGCTCCAGCCGCGCTCCCGCATCCCAGTACACCGCAAAACGTGCACCGGAAATCTTCGCCGCCTGCTCAAAATTCAAAATGCCCAGTTGCTCGCCCAGCTCCCAATGCGGCTTGGGCACAAAATCAAACGCCCGCGGCGTACCCCACCGCCGAACTTCAACATTGTCCTCCGCCGAGCTACCCGGCGGCACGCTCTCCGCTGGCAGATTAGGAATCTGCTGCAGCACCGCCTGCATCTGCTGCTCCGCCGCCGCCGCGTCCGCGGTGCAGCGCTCCATCTCTTCTTTCATGGACCGCGTCCGATCCATCAACTCCGCGGCGTCTTCGCCCTTCTGCTTCCGCTTGGCCACTTCCGCGGAAATCTGGTTCCGCTCCGCCTTCAAACTCTCCGATTGCGTGATCGCCGCCCGCCGAGTTCGATCCAGCTCCTCAAAGCCATCGAGCATGGCAGCAACATCCGCTCCGCGCCGCCCAAGCCTCTCCTTCACCTCCGCCAAGTTCGCCCGCACATATCCCAAATCAAGCATAAGCATTCATTTTACAGGGCTCTCAGGTGAAGAGAAGTTGTGTCATCCCGACCGAAGTGGAGGGACCTGCTGTTTCCGCACACCAGCCAAGATCTGGGTGCCCCATATCTACCCGCGTTCTTTTGCGGGGAGATGTGGGAAGGTTTGTCATCCCGAGCGAAGTCCGTGCGAAGCACCGGACGCAGTCGAGGGACCTGCTGTTTCCGCACTAGCGCAGGCCTCTCAACTTTCAATCCCCAATTCCCGCTTGGCATTCCCGTTATAGACTTTCTCCAAAATCGGATCCGGTAGATTCAATCCAGAAATCTCCCATCTACCCTGCGGCGGCTTCGGCGCGGGAGCATAAGCGAAGTACTCGTCCTCCGTCTCGAAAAATCTGTAATAGATCTCATACAGCCGATCGCCGAAAATCTGCTGCGGCACATCCATCGCATGCGGGCTCGCATCCGTCCCAAACAAAATTCTGTCCTGATACTTATCGAAAAATTTCTGCGACGCCCGCGGCTGCCGCCCCAGTTCCCCAATCCGCGCCGCCGTGTCCACCGTCATATGCGGGAACCGATCCAGGTTCTCCGATACATTCTGCAGATTCTCCGCGTAATTCCCCACATGCAGCACGATGAAGTGCGTGTTCGGATGACGCGCCATCATCCGGTTCCGCGCTGCAATCAATTCGTCGAACTGCGGAAAATCGCGCCCATAAAACGACCAGTCAGGATGATTATGCAGCTCCTCATAGCGCTCATTGAACCGGTCCGTCGGCGTAAAAAATGCTACCGGGTCGGCAATGTGGATGGCCACCGGCATCTTCAACTGTCCACACGTGTCCCACATCGGATCGAAGCGCCTATCGTCAATCGCCACCAGCGTGCCGCTTGTAATGTTCGACCGCAAATACAATCCCAGGGTCTTTAAGATTTTCAATCCTCGCGCGCCGTCGCGATGCGCCTGTTCGATCGCCTCCGCCTGTAACTGCGGATAATTCGGCTCCAGAAATTTCTCGTAAATCGGCTCCGTCATCGTATAAAACCTGCCGCGATACGCGTCGTCATAGCGCGCAATTGTTTCCTTCAACCCGCTCCCGTACCCGCCCGTCAAATCCACCATCGACCGAATATTCTTCCGATCCATCACTGCCAGCAGATACTCCGGCGTGGCGTTGAAGACTCGCGCCGAGCTCAACGCCACTCCATTTTTATTCCTGGCCGCAAACGTAATATGCGTATGAATATCGATCACAGGATATTTTGCCCGCGCCACATGCGTTTCCGGCACGCGCAACATGCTGTGCGGCTCGTAATCCTCCAGGCTTAGCGGCGCTCCCTGCGAAGCGGCCGCATCGTCTGCCTCCGCGCGCCCGTTTCCCTTCGGCGCAACCATCCCGGCCGCACTCGCCGCCTTCGCAACCAGGCCCATTCCAGTCCAGCGAAATAAATCACGACGATTCATGTTGGCTTCTCCTGCTCCTCATCCTCATGTACCGCACCTCTCAAGCGCAAGAGACACAGCCCTCCCCGCACGCTTCCGCATCACCTGTCTGGTTTTATAAAATGATGGCTGCAACTCGCCGCCTGCCCCAGGTCTCGGTCGCCGCAGCAACTCTCCTGCTGCCCACTCCCTGCCCCGTCCTCCCTGGCCCTGATCACTATTGCGGCATCGATTTGAAACGTACTTCCCGCCGTTCAATCATCTCATCCGCGGATTTGTCTCGTCCGTTGTCCGGATGGTGTATTGCCAGAACTCCGCGCAGCACGTAATAGCCCTCATCCGCGCGCGCTTTTCCATTGCCGCGAACAATGGTTCCGCGAAACGAGTACCAGACGCCGTGCACCACGCGCGTCTGAAAACTGATCTCCCCGCCATCGATTGCGGACTGGTCAAAGAAAAATGTCAGAGGAGTGTTGCTGTCGGTTTCCGCATCGCCCAGCTGCGTAATGTAGCCGCTCAGTTTGTTGCGATCCAGATCCAGCTCAATCGAGTTATTGCTGTGGTCGAACTCGTACGATCCCCACACATCCTCGGGCAAACTCGACGGCTCTTGCGCGGAATCGATGGCCCGATTCGCATCCGCTTCCGACTGATCCTGGCTCATCTGGGAACGTTGATGCAGGCTCGGTGTCGATGTTTGCTGCGCCCGCGCCCATCCGCACGCGAATCCCGCGCCTACGCAACCGCAGACGACCGCTTTCCCAATCCACCCACGCAAGCTTCGCCCGAACCATCGCTTCGACCGGAAGCATCGCATGGCGTGTCTCCCTTTCGACCTTGCGGCGTTTCCGCAACCGCTCCTGCGGAACTGCAGTTCCAGCCCATCCTACTCCGCGACCGAATTGCGGACCTGTTTCGCCCGTCGAACCAGTCGCCCTCATCATCGCACGCCCGCGGCTCGCAGCTTCTACAAAAAATCGCCCTCGCGCGCCGGCAACGCTTTTCCGCTGCGCACTTCCCGCGGCTTCGCCATCACATCCAGACGCATCAAAATCTTTCTCGCCAATCCCGTCAGAGGAATCTCCCCCAGCTTGCTCTCCAAAATCCAGTCATGCCGCTCCAGCTTGCGTTTCTTCCCCGCGCCCAAAAACTTCTCCGGCGGCACAGCAAACACTTCCACATAAAAATTTGTATTCGTAATCGCATGACGGATGCGCAACACCGGCTCGCTCTTTCCCGCTTCCTCCAGCCCCGGCAACTCCCACATGCTCGCCATCTGCGATGCATTGTCGGGTCGCTGCACCAGCAGCACTTCCCTTCGCTTGTGCTCGCCTTCCACCGGCCGCGTCACCAGCGCATAATGCGTCAGGCGGCTGATGATCTGCTTGCGCGGCGCAGCCACATGCTCGCCCTTGGTTCCGCAAAATTTCTCCACCGGGCACACCATGCACTGCGGCGATCGCGGCAGGCACACCGTCGCCCCCAGCTCCATCATCGCCTGGTTAAATGTTCCCGGAGCTTTCGTGTCCAGCAGCCATCCCGCTGTCTCCCTCAGCCGCGCTGCCAATCCTGCTCGTCGCGCCGCAGACTTCCCCAGCATGCGCGTCAGCACCCGCTCCACGTTGCCGTCGATCACCGCCACCGGCTCATTGCGTGTAATGCTGGCAATCGCCGCCGCCGTGTAATCTCCCACGCCCGGCAGCCGCCGCAATTCCTGCGAAGTGTGTGGCAGCGATCCTCCGTGCTCATTCACCAGCAACTGCGCTGCGCTGTGCAGCATGCGCGCCCGGCGATAATAGCCCAGCCCGCTCCACATGGTCAGCACTTCGTCTTCTCTGGCCAGCGCCAGCGACACCAGCGACGGAAATCTTTGGATGAACTGCGTGTATCGCGCCACCACCGTCGCCACGCGCGTCTGCTGCAACATCACCTCAGACACCCAGATGCGGTACGGATCGCGAGTCTGGCGCCACGGCAAATCCCGTGCATTCAGCCGAAACCAGGCCAGCAATTGCTGCCGGATTTCCTCCCCATCCTGCTCTGTGAGGGCTGCGGGTTCCATGGCATGATTTTATCGCCGAGTAGCAACAATGTATCCAGAACAAATTTGCGCATTGAACTGAAAATGTCCGCTCAAAAATCTCTTCCGCCAAAAACAAGAAGACCGCCCTCATTGGACGGCCTTCTCAGCAAAATTGTTTGGGTGCCCCAGGTCTCGATTTTGAGACCTGGGATTGTCGCTGAGACGATTGCAGCTGACCTAATCGCTCGGTCAGGTGCGAACTAGTCGCCCATCACCGGTTCTTCTTTTTTCGCCGCATCTGTTGCCTTAGGAGCTGGCGCAATCAGCGTATCGATCGCGATAAAGTTCTCCTTCGGCTTTTCACCCAGAACATGCTCGCGATAGAGTCGTGCCATCTGCGCATTCTCGGCATCCTGCTTCATCTTCGCTTCCCGCGCGCGAATCTTTTCCTCACGCGAGTTCTTGGCGATGCCCAGTTTGTCCAGTGTGTCGTTGGCTGCCGCATCCACGTGGCTCTTATTCAGAATCAGCGTGTTCTGCGCGTCGCCCATGCCCACCTTGCGCCCGCCGGCGAAAATCTCGTGCCGGCCATGCTCCTCGTACCACTTGGTCAGAGTCGCGGTCATGTGCATCTTCTCAATAATGTTGCGCCATCCCACGCCCGTGTTGTACGCGCAGAAGCTGATTTCGCCTTCCTGCGTCGCGTACGGAATAATGCACTGCTCGGTCCGGCGGAAATCGTAGTTGAACAGATCCTGGAACCACATGCCTGCGATGAACAGGAAGTTCCAACGATCCGCGCGGCGCTTTTCGATGTCCGCCATGGTGCGGTCGCCCGTCACCTTACCGTAATTTCTGCCGGTCGCGCCAAAGCACTTGTCGAACTTCTGCAGCAGGTCAAGAATCCGGAAATGTGTCGGCGACTTCGTCGGATCGTAGTTGCGCAGCAGCGCCAGCGATACGCCCACAATCGACAAGAACTTGCCGCGCGCCGCATCGTTCACCTTGGCAACATCCTTCGCCAGGCGATCTGCGTTCAGGAACGCCGTCACCGGAACCGCTTCCTTGGTTTCCTTATCGATCATCAGCGCCATGCCGATGCCGCAATTCGGGTGGCATCCGCAGCTCAATTGTCCCCAATCATGATTCGGTCCGTGAACAAGGTCCGCCCAGTCGGAGAAGGTGCTCATAAAGCTGATCGGGAACCAGTCGCGAATCGGCTCGCCCAGTCCGGTCTGGTTTTTGATGTCGTGCGCCATGTGGCTCAGCGTGTAACGTTGCGCCAGGCGACGCTCCTCGCTGATGTCCTCATCGCGGCCCGTAAATGAAACCGGCTGGAAGCTCAGGAAGTTAATCGTCTTCGGATTGTCCAGCGCGAACTGAATAATATGTCCGACCTGCTCGTTATTAATACCGTTGATGATCGTCGTCACCGGAACAATATCGACGCCGGCTTCATGCAGGTTGTGGATCGCCTGCAGCTTCACATCAAACAAGTTACCCACCTTGCGATGCGAATTCGCCGCATTGCCGATTCCATCAAATTGCAGGTACGCGTAGCGCAGGCCTGCTTCCGCAGCCGCACGGCAGAATTCCTTGCTCTTCGCAAACTCAATTCCGTTCGTCGCCGCCTGCACGGAGTTGTAACCCACCTTGCGCGCATACGCGACCGCATCCAGAAAATACGGAGACAGCGTCGGCTCACCGCCGGAAAACTGTACCGACATCTGGCGACGCGGCTTGATGGAAATTGCATTGTCCAGCATGGTCTTGATTTCGTCCCACGTCAGCTCATGCACAAATCCAACCTGGTTCGCATCCAT
>JBARFA010000099.1:0-29554 GCA_049796755.1 Acidobacteriaceae bacterium | reverse complement strand
GCGGCTCTGGTCAGTATGCCCATCGCTGAACAAGGCCTATTTGCGCAGTTGGTTTGCACCGAGGAACTACTGGTTTGCCTCCGCGCCGATGATCCGCTTGCTCAGGGGAGAAGCATTCCTAGATCGGAGATTCAGAGTCGGCTAAAGGTGTTCTTCGACAGAAGGCATCACCCGTTGCTCTATGACGAGTTGATGCGAAAGTTCGCTAAGGCGGGGATAAATTTGCAGCCATCGGATTTTGTTTCGGCTCCCTCTGAGTTGCAGTTTCTGGTCAAGGAAAAGGCTGGATTTGGACTGCTGCGAGGCAAGGTGCCGCTTGATGCGGAACTTACACGCCGCAGGATCGAAGGTCTTCCTCTCCGAATTAAGACAGCGTTCGTGTGTCATCCAGCGCAACAGCGGCCAGTCCTTCCGCTGCTCGCATACCGATTGGCCAAGGTGTGTACCGATATGGAAGACATGCCTGGCCGGAAGCGGCCAAGCGAACGAGTTGTCGATCCGGAATTGGGTCAGCTTCAAATGTTCGGCTGAATGTTTACGGGGATTCGCAGGTCATAGGCCGCCGCTATGACTTCATAGGAAACAAGTATTGGACGGGCCACAAATCCGTTCCTACTCTCACGGCATATCACGACTGAAAACGGTCGTTGGAGGTGCCGATGTCCAGCAAGATTCGTTCCATATTCCGTCTCCGTATCGCTTGCCAATTCGCAAAGACACTCAAGCCGATGAGCCTCGTGGTCCTCGGTCTATGTCTCCTCCCTTTGGCGGCACATGCGCAGACCGGTTCGCCATTCGATACCGGTTTCACCAATCTGCAAAACCTGTTTACGGGTACGGTCGCCAAGGTCGCAAGTCTCATCGCCATCGTGATTGGCGGTTATGGCTTTGCGCACGGCGAACCAGGCGCAAAGAAGGCTCTTGCCGGTGTAGCTGCCGGGACTGGCATTGCCGTTCTCGCTGTGAACGTCCTGAGTTGGCTCTGGGGGGTGTAAGCACGCCTCGTGCGTCCACTCTCAACCAACCATCGCAGCGAGCACAACGAGGGGCTTATGGCAGACATGAAGCCACAACCAAAACGCACCAATCGGGTCTTCAAGAGCCTGCATAAACCCCTCACCTACCTTGGAGTCGAGCGGACACTGTTCTATTTCGTTTGCGTCGGGGCATTGGGCGCATTCAATCTCTTTAATTCGATTCTGGCTGGCACTGCTGTATTCATCGGCGGCTTCGCGTTTGGTCATTGGGTCACCAACAGCGATCCCGCGTTTCTCCGTATCCTCGCCAAATCTGAAAAATACAAACTGCGCTACGACGCAGCCAAGCAAACTGTTCCTCGTGTGGAGGTCGTCTGATGTTCCGCGTCGAAAGAGCCATCAAGCCGTGGAATGAGGCTGCAACCTTGAACGCCCACATCAATCTCTATGGCTTTTGGAATGAAACGACCTTCCTCACCAAGAGCGGCGACCTCGGTATGGTGCTGCGCGTTCCCGGCGTGGACTACGAGAGCCTGGACCATGCCGGACAGGAATATGCAGTCAAGCGGCTTGAGGCCGCGCTGAAGCACTTCGGGCCCGGCTTCCATGTGTATCAGTATCTCTTCAAGCAAAACCGGCCTGAGATTCCCTTTGCCGGCTATGACGATCTCGTGGTGCAGGCGGCCGTCGAGCAGCGCAAAGAGTTCTTCGAACAGAAGCGAGACCATCTCTATCAGGTTGAAATCTTCTATTGCATATTGCTCGAAGGCGCACGGTCGAAGACGGGCTTGGGCGTAGCCCTTAGTCGTCTTTTCCGCGATCCGGCCGGTGCCGCGGGGGAGCTACGGGCGCAGTTCACCAACAACAGTATGAAGACGCTCCTGCGATCGCAGATCGAGCAGGACCTTGCGCGGCTGGAGCAGCGCACGCAGGCATTCGTTCGCCAGCTTGCCGACTTCATGCAGATCGAAGTGCTGGACCGCGAGGGCCAGTTCACTTTCTTTCGTAGGCTCCTGAATTATGACGAGTGGCGAATTGCTGGGAGTCCGCAGTCCACGCAGTTTCTTGACTATCAGGTGGTCAATTCCAACATCGAGGCCGAACGTGATCATCTCCGCGTTGGCGAGCACGCCGTCCGCGTACTCACGATGAAAGAAAGCATCACGGAAACGCGGCCTCTGGTGCTGGACGCGCTGCTGAAGATCCCTGCGAACTTCTATGTCGTGACCGAATGGACTCCTCTCGCCACGGACAAAGCGCGCAAGGAAGTGAACAAGCGCCGCCGCCACTTCAATATGTCGAAGACCGGATTCGTCTCGCAGATCGGCAACGATCCGGCCAAGACCAATCCCCGCGATGTGCTGGTCGATGAGTCGAAGCAGGCCGACATTGAAAACCTCGGTGACTGCTTGCGCGCGCTCGGCGATGGGCAATCGCTGGGCGACTTCTCGCTGACCATCGTTCTCTATGGTCGCTCGAAATCAGACCTGGATCAGCTGGTCGGCGAGTTCACGGGCGTCTTCACCAATGCGGACGGCAATCTCTTTGCGGAAACCTACAACCAGCTCAATGCCTACTTTGCCACGGTTCCCGGTAATTACGCGATGAATCTTCGCAGGCTGTATCTGTTGAACAGCAACTACGCCGACCTGAGTTTCCTGTTCACGATTCTGCCCGGAGAGAAGACCAACGCGCATCTTGGCGCGGAGTACCTGGCGGTGCTGGAGACGGACAACGCCACGCCGTATTTCCTGAACCTGCATAACGGCGAGGTCGCGCACACGTTGATCCTTGGAATGACAGGATCAGGGAAATCCTATCTATGCTCGTTTCTATTGCAGAATGCGCAGAAGTATGCACCGCTTACGTTCATTTTCGATATCGGGGCCAGCTTCCAGTCGCTCACGACCATCTTCGGCGGCACCTATTTGAATGTCGGCCAGGAGGCGCGGGATTTCACCATCAACCCGTTCTCGCTTCCAGCTACAAAAGAGAACCTGCAATTTCTCTTCAGCTTCTTTCGCGTGCTGATCGAAGGCACCGAGCAGCGGTATCGGCTCGACTTCAAGGAAGAGCGCAAACTGTGGGACGCGATTGAGCGCACGTACATGCTTGAGCCGGAGCAACGCACCGTCTCCAATTTCGCCAACATTGTTGGTGAGTTGAAAGAGCGCCTACACCGCTGGACGCGGGGTGGGCAGTACGGCTTCCTCTTCGACAATGCCGTGGACACACTTTCTTTCAGCCGTTTCCAGACCTTCAACTTCGCCGGGTGGAGCGACGCGCCGGAGGTATTGGAGCCGCTACTGTTCTATGTGCTCCACCGGGCCAGCAATGAGATCACGGATCTGAAGAAGCTGGCTACGTTCAAGATGTTCCTGCTGGATGAGGCATGGTTGTTCATCAAGAACGAGACGATTCGGAATTATGTGGTGCAGGCCCAGAAGACGTGGCGTAAGCACAATGCCGCGATGATCCTGGCCACACAGTCCATCAAGGAGTTGCAGGAGTCAGGCATGTTGCAGATCGTTGCTGAGAGCTGCCCGACAAAAATCTTTCTGGCAAATCCGGAGATGGACCGCGACGTATACCGCGAGGCCTTCCATTTGAACGACACCGAGCTGGAACTGATTGCCGGCCTTGTTCCGCCAGGCCAGATGCTCGTCCGCAAAGCACAGTCTTCCAAAAAAGTTCAGTTGAATGTCGATTCCGTCACACACTGGATGGCGACCAACAATGCCCGCGACAATCTCAAGAAGCGAGATTACTTTGAACGTTTCGGTATCGCCGACGGTTTGCGCCGTCTCGCCGAAGATTTTCCATTCCAGCCACGGATCGTGGCCGGAGCCACGACAGCCAACCGCAAAGGAGCCGCCGCATGAACCGCACACTCGTTGTCACTACCGGGATTGTTTTGGCCTTATCCTCCACTGTGGCCATTGCGCAGGAGGCTTCGGCTCGCACCGTGCAGTATCACTCGCAGGACATTGTGCCCATCCATGCCAAGCTGAAGTACACAACGCTGATTGAAGTACCGCCGACAGAGAAGATCATGGAGGCCGCCACCGGCGACAAGGATTTCTGGGTGGTCGATGTGGTTGGCAATTTCTGCTTCGTCCATCCGGCCAAAGCCGGGATCAGTTCCAACCTGAATCTCATCACCGACAAGGGCAACATCTACAGCTTCACTTTGCAGGATGTATCTGGCACCAATGATGTTCCCGACCTGAAAGTGTTAATCGAACCTGCCGACCGCTCTTCCATCGTTGCTGCGACTGGGCCGCCGCAGTTCGTCCCGGCAGTGCAGCTGGAACAAGCGAAGCAGCAGGTTGCCGCGCTCGAATCGCATGTCGAGCAGACGGTCGATGCCTATAAAAGTGCCTATCCATTACAGCTCAAATTCGATTACAACTTTACGGCGAATGAATCGCCCTTCGATATCCAGGCCATTTACCACGACGACAAGTTCACCTACATCAAGACAGATGCGCCGGAGAAGTTTTCGGTGTACGACATGAAGGACGGCAAGCCAAACCTCATCACCTATGACCTGCGCGATGGCACGTACATCATTCCGATGGTGATGGATTCGGGCTATGTCGAGCTGGGCAAAAAGCGTATGGAATTCAAGCGCAAGGGGTAGAGAGATGGCAGAGCAAATCACTCCCGAAACACAAATCGCGCCCGAGCCGGGGTTGACCAAGCGTTTCGCCGATCCCAAGGGTGTGCTGCAAAAGAACATGAAGCTGTTTCTCTATCTGGGAGCGGCCCTGCTCGTGATTGTTGCGGCTGTGTTCAGTTCGAGCGGGAAGAAAGGACCGGATTCGGCAGCCGCCGCGAAGAGCCAGCCGCCGCAACCGGCAGTTCAGGACAACACCGACAATAACGTTGCAGAGCTAAAGAGCCAGCTAGAGGCCGAACAACTAAAAGAACAGCAAGCAGCCGCCAGCAATGCAGCGCTCCAGAGTGTGACACCCGCGCAGCAGGCTACCGCCGCTGCCTATGGTCCGACGGGCCAGTCGCTTCCGTGTGTTCCTGGCTCGACATGTCCGCAAGCCTACAGCCAGCAGAGCACAGGCCAGCCACAGCTCACGCCGGAGCAGCAGCAGGCCGAACAGCTCGCCGCGAAGGACCGCGAACTTGCTTACAACTCGCGCTTCGCGTCGAACCTGGCCTATGCTCGTTCCGCCGATGCAGCCGCGCCATCGCAAGCCCAGACTAACGCCAACAATCTTATGCCGACTGCGTTTGCTCCGTCGAATGCATACCTGGCAGCTGCAGTCCAACCAGCGAGTAGCCTGATTTCTCCGCGGAATCCTGGCCAGCTAACGCCGCCAGCGACCGGGCACGCATCGCTCCCGCACGGGCCGGAGGTAAACATCGATTCTGCCGTCGGACAGCCGTACGTGATCTATGAAGGGCTGACGATGGACACCGTTCTGATGAACCGGCTGGACGGCGATGCGGTTGGACCGGTCAAGGTGCTCGTCTCGAATCCCGTCTACTCACATGACCACCAGCATGTGCTGATTCCCGATGGAACCATCGTGCTGGGTGAGGCGAAGAAGATCGGCGCTGCCGGATTTGGCCAACAGCGCCGCCTTGCTGTCGTCTTCCACCGGATGATTATGCCGGATGGCTACAGCGTCGATCTCGACCAGTTCCACGGTCTCGATCAGATAGGCGAGGAAGGCCTCAAGGACATTGTGAACAACCATTATTTGCAAATCTTTGGAACTTCGATCGCTCTTGGTGTCATTGCGGGTGCCGCGCAGATCACGCAGGGTGGAGGCACATTCGCCGGCTCCGGCTCACAGCAGTTCACTAATGGCGCTGCCTCTAGCGTCTCCGAGTCCGCGACCACCATCCTCGACCGATTCATGCAGATTCCACCCACCATCACCATCCGGGAAGGTCACCGCGTAAAGGTCTACTTCACGCAGGATATGCTGCTCCCGGCCTATGACAACCACACCATTCCTCAGAGCTTTTAGGAGAAGTTATGAAAAAAGAATTCGCCATCATCGCACTTGCTTTCGCAATGCTTGCCGTCGCCGGTTGCGAGAGCAAACAGGCCAAAGTAAAGAGGCTGGAAGCCGAATACGACAAACTCAATGCGCAATACCGCATCGACTGTCTGGGCATGGGCGGGTCGAATGCGCAGGGAGTGAACGACGCGCTTCTGGGAACTCCGTCGAAATCCACCTCGGCTCCAGCAATGACGCCGCAACGGCAGGCGAAGTGCAAAGCGGAGAAGGCGAAGCTGGACCCGCTCGCCGACCAACTGCTCAAAGCGCAGCAGCCTTGAAATATGTCCATCAATACCAGCAGCCTTCAACTTCCATCCAGGAGGAGTCCGATTATGAAACGCATTCTTCTGTCCGTCACGCTTATGCTCGTCGCCGCCACCGGCTTCGCCCATGCGCAATTCGGTTCCGGGATCGTCTTCGACCCCACCCAATCGGTCCATGCCGTCCAGCAGATCATGCAAGCCAGCCAACTTTACACGACGACCATACAGACAACGCAGAACGTGATCGCTGCATACAACCTGGCCCAGCGCATGGCGACCGCTCCGCATTCTCTTTACAGCGCATACAGCAACATGGGGCGGCAGGCGTGGACTTCGGTCACCACTCCGGCCAATACCTATGGGAATACCGGTATGTGGGCGACGGCCGCAACCAGTGGGTATAACGCACCGGCAGGCAATCAGCAAGTGAGTATTCCCCGTATAGGCCAGATAGCCGGATACAGCTCCCTGGGTCAGGACGGTCAGCAGCAGCTAGCCGCGCAGGGGGCGACGGCGGATTTAGGCGACACGGCCAACTCCACAACTCTCCAAACGCTCGGCACGATCCGCACCAACGCTCCGCAGCGCGAAGCCGACATTGCGAATCTGGAGCAGGCCAGCCATTCGAGTGATCCGACCCAGCAAACCGAACTGGCCACCTTGCAGCGCATCAACCAGGCCCTGGTCATCCAGCTTCGCACGCAGCAGGAAGCGAACGAGATGACCGAGGCGCAAAGTCTCCAGCAGATGGTTGGTCAGAAGCAGCAGCAGGACGCCTTAAAGATGACCTTCCAGGCTGCGGACGGCTATCAAGCCAATTACAACAGCCAGACGGCTGCCGAATCGTCGGCTTCCGTTGCCAGGATATTTCAATATTGACGCCCGGAGACAAGCATGGAAATCCTCAAATACATTGCCGACGGATGTGACGCCCTCACGGCCGCGGTCAGCCCGTCCGTAGACGCTCTGGGCCTGCATATGGTGATTGCACTGGCGACCATCATGATGGTGTGGTTTGGCGTACAGGAGGCATTGGCTTCATCGCAAGGTGGTCAGGGCTTCAATATGGCGAAGTTTCTGAATTTTTTCATGCTCATCACCTTCGCCTACTGTTTCGTGAAGTTCTATGACTCCACAATCCCAGGGATAGGATTCTCTCTTCAAGGATTTGTCCGCGGAGGGACGAACAACCTCGTACAGATCATCGGAACCGACACAACCACAAACATGCTGGGTTCGATCAAGGCGTCGCTGAGTCAGTCCGGCCCCGGCATCGTCATGATGACCGCCCCGTACCTGATTCTTGCTTACTTCTGTACCCAGCTTCTTCTTGCTATTCTCTCGGCGCTCATCTCGGTCATCATCGCCTACGGTGCAGTCGGGGCCACCATCGTTGGCATTCTTGGACCTCTTTTCATTCCCTTCATGGTCTTCGAGAAGACCGATTTTCTTTTCTGGGGATGGCTCAAGGCATACCTCAGTTTTTCGTTTTACAAAGTGGTCGCCGCAGCGACGATGAGCATTCTTGGACAGCTTTATACGCGGTATTACGCCAACTTGGTGGACTTCACCCACCCCATCAACCTGATGAAGAACTTTCCGCTGCTCATCATTCTCGTCATGGTGAACATGTTCATGCTGCTCAAGATTCCAGCGATGACTGCAACCATCTTCTCTGGCCACAGCGGCGGTCATGATGCGGGTACTGGGATTGCAGCGTCGCTCGTAACCAGGGGACTGATGAGTTAAGGGGGAACCATCATGATCAAAACCACCGGCACCTCTGCTGAGATTACCCGCGCGGCGGAACGGTATCTCGAACAGTATGGCGATCCGCTCGTGATGAACACGTACCTCAAGGTCACAATCCTGTGCCTTGTCGTGGTCTGCCTCACACTCACCGCGCTCGTCTTCAAGAGCCAGCGTGCCCTTGCCAACATGCGCCCGCTCATTATCCGTATCAACGACGTTGGCCGAGCCGAAGCCATCGACTATCGCAACTTTCAGTACCGCCCGCAGGAGGCCGAGAACAAGTATTACCTCACGCGCTGGGCCGAACTCTATTTCAGCCGCAACCGCTTCACCATCGAGCGCGATCAGACGAACGCGCTCTATTTCCTCAACAGCGATGTGCAGCGAGCCGTGATTGCCGAGGAGCAGAAGAACAAGATCATCCAGACCTACCGGGACGACAGCTCGCTTCCGTATGTCGATGTCGAAGTGAAGAACGTGATCCTGGACGACCTTCGGCAGTCTCCCTATTCGGCGCGGATCGAGTTCGAGAAGGTGTACACGAACCCGGCGGATCATACCGAACTCAAGCGGGAGCGATGGGTCGCCAGCGTGACCTATGTCTTCCGCGAGAACGTGAAGAACAACGAGCTGGCCGTGAATCCACTGGGATTGACCATCGTCCGCTTCCGGGCCGACCAGGCATTCAGCTAAGAGAACCGACCCGAATCCGAGGTTGCTTCGATGTATCGTAACGCTGTCAGTTCGGCTGGTAGGCCCAACTCGTCTCGAAGAGCGCACCGCATGGCCGCTCCGAGCTTTCGAGAGCGCACCGGACGGTGCTCGATGCCGTCCGTCTACGAAGCCTATGCCGCTCGACAGAGGGCTTCGGTGCAGGCGATCTTCCGCCGCCGAGACGCTAAGGGTGACTTCGGTGCATTCGAGGTTCATCCGTCTCGTATCCCGTCCTCTGCCCGGGGTCACGCTTCGGGCCTGTCCGGCGCCCGGCGGCAAGCTCGCTCATCTGCTTCGGCTGTGCCGCCCTCCGGGTTACGGTTTCCGTCTACGACGGACCCTCCGTAAATGCAGAGCTTCGGCCTTGGGAGCCGGGGCCACTCGCTCGGCTTCGCCATGTGTGACCCGGGCAGGATACGGGAAATTCAACGAAACGGAGATCACCACCATGTACCAAAACAAAGTCACCCTTATCGGATTCCTCGGCAACGACGCGGAAGTTCGCACCAACGACAACCGCAGCCTGACTACTCTCTCGCTGGCAACCAAGAGCTCCTACAAGAAAGACGGCAAGTATATCGAGCACACCGAATGGCACCGTTGCGTCGCCTTTGGCAAGCTCGGAGAGTTTGCCGCCACGCTCAAGAAGGGCGCTCATATTCAGGTCGAAGGCGAGTTGCGCAGCCGGAAATATGACAGCAAGAAGACGAACTTGGAGCAGACCGTCTGGGAGATTCGGGTGAACTCGATTCTCAAGCTGGACCGCGCTGCCAAGGCCAGCTCCGAGGAGCAGGAAGATGAGAGCCCAACCCAGGACGAGACGGCCGCATAGCCGCTCTTCTCCACTCATGGAAGCCCGGTTCACGCCGGGCTTCCATCGCTCAAGAGGTTCCCGCCATGAGTTTCGAGTTGATCCTTCCGTTCCTTCGTCCGATCGAGCCACTGCTGCTCGACGACGGTATCAGCGAGATCATGGGCAATCCCGATGCTTCGTGGTGGTATGAGCGTGACGGTATCGTGTGCCGCGAAGCTTCCATTTCCTTCGACGCCGGCAGACTCCGCACCGGCCTCGAAGTGATTGCCAACCAGCTTGGGAAACGGCTGGACGAAGACAATCCCGTACTGCATGCGCAGCTCCCGGACGGCAGCCGCCTGGCGGCGGTCATTCCTCCGGTGGTGCGGCCCGCTCCCGCTTTGACGATTCGAAAGTTTCCCAGCCGCCACTTCACGGTCGATGACCTGATCGTTCGCGGCACGCTCACGCGGCCGCTTGCAGCGTTTCTTGCAGAACAGATTCGCACCGGAAAGACACTGCTCATCAGCGGCGGAACATCAACGGGCAAGACCACTGTGCTGCGGGTACTGGCGAATGCCATCCCCGACGACCAGCGCATCGTGGTCATCGAAGATACTTCGGAACTTCATATTCAGAAGCCCAATATACTGGCCGTCGAATGCCAGACGGATACGTTCAAGGCGAGCATATGTTTTGATGATCTCTTGAAATCCGCTCTCCGCTGGAGGCCAGATCGGATCATCCTTGGCGAAGTCCGCGGAATCGAGGCGCGAACGCTGCTCGATTCGCTCAACACCGGCCACTCGGGTTCTCTCGCCACCATACACGCAAATTCTGCGGAGAAAGCCCTGCATCGCTTCGCCAATCTGGTCATGCGCAATCACGCGCAGACGACGTTTGTCGACACTGAGGCCGAGATCGCGGAAGCAGTCGATTTTGTCGTCCATGTCGAACGGCAACCAGGCCGCCGTGTCGTCCGCGAGGTCCTGGCTCTTCGAGGCTATAACCGTGACGCAAAATGCTTCCAGATCGAGCCGGTATTCGAGGTGCAGCCATGACGCGGCTTGACACCATCAGTGCGGGGAACATCGCCGCAGATTTCCTCACCCGTTGCTTCGCTCCGGGCGAGACGATTGCGCTTTTGCTTCGGCGTGAAAACCCCATATCGACGCAGCAGCGAATAGTGGCGTTGGAATGTGCGCTCGCGCCTCGCTATCTCGGTTGGCTCGCGCACGAGAACGCTGCAGGGGCCAACATCTATGTGGCGGCCAATCCACTTCGCCGCTGCAGCCGCAAACGCACCAAGCAGAGCATCGCGGAAGTGCGCCATCTATATATAGACATCGACTCCGATGGAGGGACCCGGCTCGCTGCTCTTTGCACTTCGGATGCAGTCCCGACGCCTAACGCAGTTCTCTCCACATCGCCCGGCAAATATCAGGTGCTTTGGCGCGTCGAAGGCTTCGATTTCGAATTACAGGAAAGAACACTCAAGCTGCTCGCCATTGCCTTCGGCGGCGATCCCGCTTGCACCGACTGCAACCGCGTCTTGCGCCTGCCCGGATTTCTGAATTGCAAATACGATCCGGCATACCCCGTCACCGTCGATTACCCTTGCGATTCAACTTGGAATCCCAGGGACTTCCGGCTGAATATTACAGCGTCAGATGCAACGCTTTCGGTCCAAGCAAATACTGCACGAAAGCACCCCGGAAAGCACACAAATTCAGAGCGCGACTGGGCTTCGATTCTACATGAAATCGCTCTAGGAAAAGATCCGCTGAAGCTCACGAGAGAGTTGGCCTTGCGCCGCTCCGACAAGCCAAATCCTGTTTACTACGCCCAGCGAACGGTCGATGTCGCTTCGGCCACGCGCTGGCTGATCGAGGGCATACGTATGGATGACGTGATCACGATGCTCGAGGTCCGCCGTCGATTTGAGATGCCCAGCTCGCTTTGCTCCACTCGCGCGCGGGAGATTGCCCACACAGCACAGCGCATGATTGCGCGCAAGAAGACTGCTTGATTCCAGCATCAAAGGAGAACCACAATGCCCCTGCTTGAAGTCATTCAAACCCGCCAAGTCAGCGCATCTGTCCGGCTTGACGAATCCACCGCAGCTCAGGTCGATCAGTACGCCGCTTTCATCCAAGCTTCTGCCGATGATGTCATCGAGCAAGCGCTCACCTATGTCTTTTCCAAAGACCGCGACTTCCAGGAGTTCCTGAAGACGCCGCAATCGCAGAACGTTACGCCCACCCTGCGTATCCGTAGAACCGCCGCTCCTGATGCCGTTGAGAAGTCGGTAGGGAAGCCTGCTGCTGGGGTGGAGTCGATGGAATGTGTGCGGGTATTGAAGGCATGAACCTCCATCGAAATCTTTGGTGGAGCACAGACGGTGCTTCGCACCGGGTTTATTTCGACACTCCACCCCTGAAAGGGTAGACGTACGTAGACGCTCGTTTACAAACGTCAACGTTCGATCTTTCAGAGATTTGCCCGATTTCCCGTATACGACGTTTACATTCGTCAACGCTCTGAGAAATGAGGCTAAGACATGGACGCTCCAACCCTCGTAAAGCCGATGACAAATGGCTCCAAGCGACCGATCGTACGGAGCCGAATCCTGTCGGCCCGGTTCACTGATAGCGAATTCGCCGCCTTAGAGAGCCTTGCGTGGTCGAAAGGGACCACGGTTTCAGATTGGGCACGTGATGCACTCCTGCACCACTTGTCGGATCAGGGCGAAGCCGCCATGGAGATGCACATCTTCATCGAGTTGGTCGGTATCCAGATGCTTCTGATGAATGCCCTCGAACCGCTGTTGCGCGGCGAGAAGATGGCCCAGGATCAACTCGCAGTGCTCTTCCGGCGTGTCCAGACGACCAAAGTGGCTCAAGCTCAGGAACTCCTCGCCAAGCGCAGTCAGAACAAGGAGAAGTGAATATGTCATCCGTTCAGCAGTGGGGTCGCAAGGAATCCGTTGTCTGGCCGCCGCGCGGCTACGTTTTCACGCTCGGAGCATTCATCTTTGCGTGCATCCTCACCGGCGTCTTCATCTATATTCGCTTTCAGTTTGGGCTTTCCCCGCTCCAGCGTTATTACCTTCCCTACTACTTGCGGACCGAGACTGCCGACCTGACTCATCCAGTGAGTCAGTACCAGTTGCTCTATGTTGCGGACGGAGAAAAGCTGGGCCGTGCCGCCCTGGATGCCGACGTACAGCCAGGCTCGACTCCGCAATTCGGAGGCAAGCCGCTGCCTTTGATGCTTACTCCAGAGGCGGCGAAGCATGGCAGGTTTTATCTGCTGAGAGAAAACCTCCGGAACTATCAAAACAAGGCGTTGCATGCATGGATTGCCCGTTGGATTTATCAGGATGTGCCGATCTACAGGCTTTTTACGATGCAGTTGGTCTTTGGCCTCGTTGCCTTCGCCCTGCAGCTTCCATTCTCAATTCGGAAAGACATTCGGCGGATCAAGGATCTTCGCTACGGACGCCGCCTCAAGGGCCCGGTTCTCGTGAACGGGAAGCAGTTCACGAAGGCCGTTGCCGGAACCGGCATTGGCATCACGACGGACGATTCGAAGTTGCCGCTGCGGATTCCGCGAGATGCCGAGAACAAGCATTTCTTGATCGTTGGCGACACGGGCACAGGCAAGTCAAGTGTGATTCGCCAGATGCTTTACCAGGTCGAAGCGAGGGGCGACAGCGCCATCGTGTACGACCCGGCCTGCGAGTTCGTGAAGCAGTTCTACAACCCGCATCGCGGCGACATCGTCCTCAATCCGCTTGATGCTCGGATGCCCTACTGGAACCCGTCGAAGGAGCTTCGACGCAAGGCCGAAGCGAAGGCCCTTGCCGTCTCGCTTTATCAACCAGAAGGGGTGTCAAATCGCTTCTTTGTTGAGGCTCCGCAGAAGATATTCGCTCATCTTTTGACGTATCTGCCGACGCCCGAAGACCTCGTGAAATGGATGTCCGACCCGGTCGAGATTGATCGCCGAGTAAAGGGAACCGAGTATTGGATGTTGATTGATCCGAAGGCTCCGCAGCAGCGCACTGGCGTTCTCGGCTCGCTCAATATGAGCGCCGACAGCTTCCGTCTGCTTCCAAAGGAGAACGAGACAAGTTCGGTCTGGACGGCTACTCAATGGGCCGAAACTCGGCGAGGATGGATCTTCATTACCTCGCGTCCGACGATGCGCGAAGCTCTTCGCCCGCTTATCAGTTTGTGGATCGATACGCTTGTGTTGCGCCTTCTCAACGAACCGATGCCGGACCAGAAACCGGTCTGGTTTGTGATCGACGAGCTGGCCAGCTTGCAGCGTTTGCCGCAGCTTCATACCGCCATCACCGAGAATCGAAAGTCGCAGAATCCTGTCATTCTCGGATTCCAGGGTCGCAGCCAGATGGAGGCTCGCTATGGACAGGACGCAGAAGCGATGCTCTCCCAGCCCGCAACCAAGATCTTCCTGCGAACCACGGAACCGCGCGCCGCGAAATGGGTGAGCGAGGCCATCGGTGAAGTTGAAATTGAGCGGCTCCGAGAAACACACTACGATGGTTCGCGCGCTGGGAAGAACTTCGCTCTTGATCGGCAGACCGAGCCCCTCGTTCTTCCTTCAGAAGTCTCAGGCCTTGATGACCTGCGTGGCTTTCTGAAATACGGGAATCACGTTGCACGGTTCTCGTTCCCGTTCATAGCTCTTCGGGAAAAGAACCCCGGATTCGATGAGCGGAAAATGGACGACCTGATCATTCCGAGCACACCACTTCCTCCAGAACCAGAAGAGATGCAAGGGAATCTGCTGGCTCCGGAACATGCGGTCCAACCGTCCGAGCACCAGATGGAGTAACCACCGATGCTGACCATATCAAAGCCACTGTCTGCAGGCCAGGCACAGACCTATCACCAGAAGGAATTCACGGCGAGGGAGCAGAACTATTGGTCACAACGCGGTGTGATCGCAGGCGTGTGGCAAGGCCGTCTCGCCGCACAGTTCGGCCTTGTCGGGGCAGTATCGGCAGAGGATTTTGGAAAACTCAGCCAGGGACAGCACCCGGAGACAGGCGAACAACTAGTCCGCCAGCGAGCGTCCTACGAGTACCAAGACGTCGACGGGAAGACCATCAAGACGATGGAACATCGAGCCGGGTGGGACGCGACATTTTCCGCTCCGAAATCTGTCTCATTGACGGCTCTCGTAGGTGGGGACGACCGTGTGCGCGAAGCCCACCGTGAAAGCGTTAGCGCCGCCCTTGAACAGCTCGAATACTACACGCAGGCCCGGATCGGCGGAAATCATCCCCCCGAGACTACAGGCAAATTCATCGTCGCAAAATTTGAACACGATACATCTCGTCCGGTGGATGGATATGTTGCTCCACAACTCCATACCCATGCGGTCGTATTCAATTTGACCGAGCGGGAAAATGGCCAGGCACGCGCCATTCAGCCGCAAAGCCTTTTCGCCTCGCAGCAGTTCGCCACTGCCGTCTATCAATCTGAGCTGACTTACCGGCTGAAAGATTTCGGCTATGAAATCACGGCAGGCCGAAGCGGAGCGCCAGAAATCAAGGGCTACACCCAGGAATACATTGACGCTTCGAGTCCGAGAAGCCAGCAGATACGTGAGTATTTGGAGCGGACCGGACATAACGGTCGGGAGGCAGCCGAGATTGCAGCGCATTCGACCCGTGACCGAAAGGAAATCCACTCACCTGGCGAGGTTATGGCCGCCCACCGCAGGCTTGCCGCCGACTTCGGCCACCAAGCAGACGCCGTTGTCCGCGCCGCTCGCGAGCGCCAGCAGCATCAGGAGAAGCCCACAAATTCAGTGGATCGTGTCCGGGAATCTCTCACTTTTTCTCGCGATAAGAATTTCGAGCGCGAGGCAGTCGTAGACGAGCGGGTATTGATCCGGGACGGGCTTCGGCGCGGTATGGGCGACGTCACTTATGCGCAGGTTCGTGGCAATCTGAATACTCGAATCGCATCCGGAGAATTCCAGACAGTCGAGCGGGCACACATGCCCGGTCGTCAATTCACAACGGCGAAGACTATTGCCGCTGAACACGAAATCATTGGCCGCGTTCGGGACGGGCGAAACCAGATCTACCCCCTGCTCCCAAGGCCGCAGGCAATCGCATTTGCGGACCACCACGAGCAGCTGAACCGCACGCAGCGGAGCGTTGTAGAAGACGTGCTGAGTTCGCCAGACCGCATTCAGGGCATCCAGGGCTTTGCCGGCTCCGGTAAGACGACAACGCTTTCCGTCATTCGCACTGCCGCCGAGATTCAGAGATATCAGGTCGAGGGGTTCGCCCCAACTTCCCGCGCCGCGCGCCAGCTTGGCGAGGCGGGCGTGGACGCCGGAACCCTGCAAGGCTTCCTCGTTCGGTCAAGTGCCGCGTCGCCCCCGGAACAAAGACATTTCTATTTCGTGGACGAATCGAGCCTCGCAAGCACCAATCAGATGCGCGACTTTCTCTCCCGTCTCGCTCCTCAGGATCGTGTGTTGTTGATCGGCGATACGCGGCAGCATCAGGGCGTCGAAGCTGGCCGACCGTTCGAGCAGCTGCAGGAGGCTGGGATGCGCACGGCCAAGCTCGATCAGATCGTTCGCCAGAAAGACCCGGAACTCAAATCTGCTGTCGAAATGCTTGCGACCGGCCAGGTCTCCGCCGCGCTGGACGCTCTGCAGAAGCAGGGCCGCGTCCGGGAGATTCCCGATGCCGAAGACCGTATTCGCGCTATCGCCAGGAGCTACGCTGAATCACCCGAAAAGACTCTGATCGTGTCGCCGGACAATGCCTCACGGCGCGAATTGAACACTGCGGTCCGGCACGAGTTGAAAGCCAATGGCACCCTTGCATCGGAAGAACAGAGCCTCCGAGTGCTTGTCCAGCGCCAGGACATGACCGGCGCCGAACGGTCCTGGGCCAGCCGCTATGAGATCAATGATGTCATCCGCTATGCGCGCGGGAGCAAGAGCACTGGAATCGAAGCGGGAGAGTATGGTAAGGTCGTTGGCGTCAATCCTTCCGCCAATCTGCTTACTGTCGAAAGGTCGCCGGGTGAAGTAACCAACTACGATCCCCGCAGACTCAACGGCGTCAGCGTGTATCGGGAAGTCGGACGGGAGTTTTCCGTCGGCGACCGTATCCAGTTCACCGCTCCGGACAAATCCCTTGGCGTCGCCAACCGCGATCTTGCCGCCATAGAATCGGTAACGCCGGACGGCCGTATCTCTGCCCGTCTCGACGACAACCGGAAAATCGACTTCGATTCCAGCGAACATCGCCATTTCGATCACGGCTACGCTGTCACCAGCCACAGCTCCCAGGGGCTTACCGCAGAGCGCGTTCTGGTCAATGCGGACACCGGCGTTCACCCGGACTTGTTGAATTCCCGGTTCAGTTACGTCTCCATCTCCCGCGCCAGCCACGAGGTAACGATTTTTACCAATGACTCAGCCAAGCTCGACCAACGACTCGGAACGGAGGTGACCAAAACCGCGGCACTCGAATTCAATCAGCCTGTAACGATTGGGCATGGGCTCGGAGTGGGCTGATCATTGATGTCAGACCGGAGGCGAGGGCCCGTGTGATATGGTCAAACACAGGAAATCGCACGATGGTCGTGCTTGTGGCTGCTGTCCTGCTGGCTGCAGCAGGAGTTACTCTTGCCTACCGGTTCTCGCCCGCCGCGAAGTTGAAAACGCGGATACAGGATGCCCTTTCGCCTTTTCAGCAGTTGGACTCGGAAATACGCGGTTTGCAGCAAACCCTCAAGAATGAGACCGAGTCGCTCACGAACCGTCATATCCAGGGAATCTACGCGTTGCGACTCAAAGCGATTCCTGTGGACGAATTAAAGAAGTACGCAACTGGAATGCGGTTGCAGGCCCTGAAAGATGTCGGTGTCCGAACCCTCGCTGACTTGCAGGGATGGAGCGAATATCGAGTCTCACAAGTGCGAGGTGTAGGGCCAAAGTCAGCGAGTGCTATCGTTCATTCCGTTGCGACTGTCACTGCAGATGCGAAAGCAGTAGCCATTCCTCATCCAATTCCGCCGTTTTCGGACGATTCAGAGCGCCAACTGATGCAGGCGCTCTATCGACAACATTGGTTTGAAATACATATTTCTGACCAGGCTACCGGGTTTGCAGCAACCGTCACGTCACACCAATGCATGCGGGATGCAATCCTGGCGAAAGCCACGCTTGCTTGTTGGCTTTGGAAACTCGGCGCAAACGCGACGATTCGCCGGTGTCTCGAACAAGGAGACGCACTGATCGGAGCGTTGGCAGATCCGAGCCTTCGGGCAATGATGGAGGTACTTTCGCAGTCACTGACTGCCTACAGATCAATTTGCGCCAACCCTGTCACGATCGAGTCGATCATTCAAGATTTCAATGAAGTGCCGTCATTTTACGATGCCTATTTGACGAACCGGTTTGGGGCATTGAATAACAGGGTTCGAGAAAAGCCATTATCACAGCCCGAGTCCGGTAAATTTCCAGCATCAGATGTCGTTCATGTCGAGTTTGGCCGCGTTGTGGCAGGCCCTCCGCCAAAACCCACTGTCGCAGGTCCAACCAATTTGGATCCCTCCGCTGCGCGGTCAAAGCAGTCGGAAAGTCTGTTCTCCGTCTCCGTGGGCTCGACTTCGGGCCACGCAGGCACCGAATTCACTCTGCCGATCCCGCTCCGGTCTGCCGGATCCTCTGATCTGCGATGGCTCAAGAAGGGAGAAGCCATACAGATTCAAGGACACAGCCTCTGTTATGGGTTCATTTACGTAGGCAAAGGCATAAGTGATGAACAGCATTATGCTGTTAATCCGCAGCTATCGGCGAAAGCTGGAGACGTGGCATCGCCGGACGCGACCGGATATTACTCTAGCTTTTCCTTGCTCAGTCCGGAACGGCGCTCACTTTACCTAAAGTGGCTCGCGGACGGGGCTTTGTCGCCAACGGACGCCGGCTTCGGTATGCTTTACTTCTACGGAATCGAGCGCCGCCTGCTCGACCTCCTTCAAACCCGAGTTCTCGACGAACCTGGAGTTGAATTAGAGCAACTTCTCCAGGAAGTTCGTCGCCTTGCGGACCTATTTAAGGACGGACCGGGAAGTGTCACACAGTGCTGCCTGCGCCTTTCAGATTTCGCGGCAGCCTGCGTGCTTGATAGAACCTCCATTCCAGAGTTACCAATGGAATGGGTGAGAACCGGGGAACTGCCTTTTACTGTTCGGTACGGCATTGGGTGGTTCATGAAGGACCACAGACCGATTCCAGTGGACTGGGCTCTGCGCTGGGCCTATGTCGAGCCCACCATTTATCTACGGACCCCAGCGACCCGATGCCCTGAAGAATTTGAGGCATCATTTGCGACTGTATACCGAAAGAAGTTCGGGGACGGCCTCGTCGTGCCCGCAAACAAGACGAAGCTGAAACTGACCTATCAGCCCGGCTGGCCAATGCATTTTGGGAAGGAGATTCGGCACGATTTCTCCGGGGTTCCTGATGTTGCGGCAGTCGCTGCTCCGCAACGGACGCTTAGCACGCTGGTCGAAGAAGCTACGTCGCAGATCGATAGCTATAGCCGCTACCTTGGGCGGAACCCTGCAAAGTCGGGCACCCTCGAAGCCTATCTAAATCTTCCCCTTCCTCTCTGGCCATCTCCGGCTACGGACCGCTGGCGACACTTTGTGGCGTCACATGTAGAGCCAGTTCAGCCATTATCCCTTGAGTCGCTGCTGCTCGAACTTGACTCTTCAGGGGAGCAGGGCCCGGCGAAACTTCCGGAGATTGCGGCGAATTTAGGCCGCGCTCTTGTTGGCTTTGAGCCCGATATCTTGGCAGGAGCGCGTCGGCCAAAACCATCTGAAATGATCGTGCTTTTTCCTTTGACTTCCGAATCCACCGCAGAGAGAGCTACGACCGAGTATAAGAGAGCATCGCTGATCGTTTCTCTCTCAGCGTGCGTTGCTCTCGCTGACGGTCAGGCGAGTGAGGATGAAGCAGCCGCGGTTGAAGAGCTGATAGCGTCCTGGCAGCATCTTCAGATTGATCTCCGTACTCGGTTGCGCGCCCAATATCGTCTACAGGTTCAACTTGGAATTTCACTGGGTAACCTGAGATCCCGTTTTGGAAATCTCACACCGGATGGACGTATGCAACTGGCACTGTCTTTGTGCTCATTAGCAGCAGCGGATGGCAACATTGCAGCCGGGGAAGTGAAGCTTCTCGAACAGATATATCGCGCTCTGGAACTGGAACCAAAGCTGCTCTACACGCATTTGCGCCCTGGCACACAGCGAGTACCGGGGTTGGACTCGCAGACATCATCGATTCCTTCCGAGCCGTCGGCTTATACGGTGGACACCGCGCGCCTGGCGGCGTTGCGGCGGGAAACCGACCAAGTGAGTGCTCTGCTGGACGAAGTCTTTGCCGAGGAAGAGTCGCCGTGTTCCTCCCAACGGGATGTGGCTAGTCTGGTTTTGCCTGCGGAGAAATCTCTGGATGATGCGTTATTGCCTGGTCTTGATTCCAAACATCTGCGATTTCTGGCAGAGCTTCTGCGTCGGGCCTCGTGGACAAGGGAAGAATTGCAAAGCATGGCGGCGCATTTGCAGATTATGCTGGATGGAGCCTTAGAGCGGATCAACGATGCCGCCTTTGATCTGCTCGGTGAACCGATCACAGAGGGCGACGATCCTGTTTATGTACAACAGAACATTTTGGAGGCTGCCGAATAATGGCCATGATTCGACCGCGTGAACGTGATGCCGTCCTGCAATCTCTTCGGGCAGGAGTAGTTCCCCGCATAGGCCAGCACCTCATCCAAGTTGGCCGGGTGCATGAATTGCGTGCCCTTATAGAGGACATTGATCGCATAGCCGATGGCGGCTCGACATTTCGGCTGGTCATTGGCGAGTATGGCGCCGGTAAAACATTCTTTCTCAACCTCGTCCGTTCCATTGCTCTCGAGAAGAAACTCGTCACGATGAATGCCGATCTTAATCCCGACCGGAGGCTCCATGCCTCTGGAGGGCAGGCCCGCTCTCTATATGCGGAGCTGGCCAGGAACATGGCTACGCGCACCAAGCCGGAGGGTGGCGCTCTTCCCGGCATTCTTGAGAAATTCATCGCTCAGGCAAAGTCCGAAAGTGAGCAAACCGGAGTTTCGACGGATCAGATCATCCGTCAGAACACCCAACAACTCGCTGAGATGGTGAATGGATACGATTTCGCCGAAGTTGTGTTGGCGTATTGGCGTGGGTTCGAGGAGAGCAACGAGCAACTGTGCAGCGACGCGGTTCGCTGGATGCGTGGCGAGTTCTCTACTAAGACCGATGCGCGTGCAGCGTTGGGCTTCACCACGTTCAAGCTCTGAGACGGCCTCATTTGGTCTTCTGGATGAACGCATTCAGCATTGGATATGGTCTCAGGACTGGACCAGTCTGCGATCGGTCCAGGAACGTGCGATTCCGCTTCTCCTTTCCGGAACAGCCGACGTGATTCTTGCGGCTGCCACATCGGCAGGCAAGACCGAGGCGGCATTCTTCCCGCTACTCACGCGCCTGCTAAAGTGTGATAGCGCTCCCGGCTACATCCTTTCCATTAGCCCACTCAAAGCCCTTATTAACGACCAAACACAACGGCTCCGGCCACTTTGTGAACTTCTGGACTTGCCCGTGCTTGGCTGGCATGGAGACGTTTCGGTTTCGCAAAAGCAGAAATTTCTCAAAAACATGTCGGGTGTCCTCATCATTACCCCTGAATCGCTGGAAGCTCTGTTCGTGAGGAAAGGAACGGTCATCCCAGCGTTTGCTCAGGCCGCTCAAAGTGTCGTGATCGACGAGATACATTCATTCATTGGCACCGAGCGTGGTAAACAAGTGCAGTCTTTGCTGCATCGGCTGGACGTAGCGGCGGATCGCAGAATCCCGCGAGTTGGGCTCTCGGCAACTCTCGGGGACAAATCGCTTGCCCGTGAATACCTTCGTCCCGGCTTCGGAAACGAGGTGGAAACAATCGACGCGGGTAACGAAGGCTATGAGCTAAAGCTGACCGTGAGGGGTTTTTGCGACGAGAGGAGCGTTCCACACCAGCAGGAGCCGATTAGTGAAAGTGCGGACGGCCGGGAGAAGTCTTCCGAAGAAGAAGAGGAGCAATCTAGCTCTGCCGCCCTTGCGATTGCGGACTACGTTTATAGCCACTTGCGCGGTAGCAATAATCTCATATTTCCGAACAGCCGAGCCAAAGTCGAATATTACGCCGATCAGCTTCGCCGACGTAGTGAGCGGGAAGGCGTGCCCAATGAGTTTTGGCCGCATCATGGAAGCCTATCCCGCGAACTTCGAGAGGAATCGGAAGCGGCGCTCAAGAGCGGGGAAAGGGCGGCCAGCGCGGTATGCACAACCACGCTTGAACTTGGCATTGATATCGGAAACATTCGCAGCGTGGCGCAGATCGGACCACCACCATCAGTTGCAAGCCTGAGGCAACGTCTTGGTCGTTCCGGACGCCGCGCCGGCGAACCAGCCATCCTGCGCTGTTTCACTGTGGAACGAGAATTGACGCGAAGATCGGGATTTTCGGACCGAATCCGTGAGGGGCTTGTACAGACAATCGCGATGATACGGTTGTTGCTTTCCAGGTGGGTGGAGCCGCCTGCCCCGGAAGCATTGCACGCATCGACGCTCGTTCAACAGACCCTTTCGATTATTGCCCAGAGGGGTGGTGCAAATGCCGCCGAACTTTGGGACACGCTCGTGCGGAGTGGGATCTTTGGACGAATAGTTGCTTCGGACTTCTCTGAACTGCTCCGAGCCATGGGATCGCGCGACTTGATAATGCAGGACCACGGCGGAACACTGTTGCCCGGCCTCCTTGGTGAAAAACTGATTAACCAGTTCGATTTTTATAGTGCCTTCACGTCCGGAGAGGAGTTCCGCATCATTGCAGAAGGACAGGTTCTGGGCTCACTTCCCATCGAGCGTCCGGTCACTTCTGGCCAGCGGATTATCTTCGGTGGACGTCGCTGGAAGGTTCAAGACGTCGATGCTCGCGGCAAGGTGGTATTTGTGGTCCGCGACCGAGGAGGTGTGCCACCGTCATTCGACGGAATTGGCGGAACCGTCCATAGCCGTGTGCGCCAAGAAATGAAGCAGGTGCTCACCGAAGCGGAGTCCGTTCCGTTTCTCGACTCTAAAGCTGCCGAATTTCTGGAGGAGGGCCGCCGGTGGTTCACCGCCGCCAAGTTGAATGAGCGGCGATGGATTATCGACGGCAGCAACATCCTCTTATTAGGATGGCAAGGAGATTCGATACAGGATGCCCTTGCTTTATTGCTGACGGCTAGGGGAATGCACGCGTCAAATGAAGGCGCAGCAATTCGCATTTTCTCTACCAACCAGGAACGGCTTGTCACTCTCTTGAGCGAGATCGCGAGCGGAGCAAGTCCCAGAGCACACGATCTTCACATCAAGCCGGAGCAGGCGATCCGTGAAAAATGGGATTGGACACTGCCTGCCGAACTTCGTCTCCGTTCGTATGTCAGTGCTCAGCTTGATCTAGGCGGAGCGCAGCAGCTGGCAATGACGCTCTCTCCGGCACCCGGAGCTGAGGCGGCTACTGCTGGATGAGAAACATGGCAGGATCAGATCTCGCAATTTCGATTCATTGAAAGAATGCGAAAGAGTCACTCAAGAGAGCAGGCGTTCTAGTTCATCGGCCTGCGCAGCAAATTTGTTGGGATTTGCCTTTGCCAGTTGGTCTAGATTTTTCAGTTTCCATCGGATTCCGGGTAGCTTTTCAAGATGCGGGAATCCGAGCAGTTCCCATTCCGGTTTGTTCTGCACGAGCGAAAGCAGGAATCGGCGCTCGTTGGTGTCCAGCCGCTCGTGAAGCTCATGAATGAGGCGCTCTCGCGTTTCGATCAGCGCAGACAGGGTTACAGGTGCGGTCGTCATCCCTTGGAACGTGCGTTCGTACTCCTGGCGGATGTCGTGCAGTGCAGGAAACAAGACCTCATGCACGGGACGATTGTGACAAGCGAGGTAGACCACGAACGCGCGGCGGATACTGTCCGTAATGCCCTCATGCGCGAAGAGCTGCATCACGTCGAAGAGATCGCGCGGGTGTTGCCGGTCCAGGGCAGCAACGAGTTTGCCACCATAGACATCTTCTAATGAGACAACTGGCAATTCCAGGTCCGCCAACAATGTCTCGCGGGCTTTCTCCGTCAGCGACGCCATGCGGACTGGATGCAAGGTGCCGCGCAATACGAAATTGACTTCGATCTTGATCTCGATGCCGTCGCGGCGTACTAGCAGCTTGGTTTCGCTCGCGTCCAGAGTCGAAACGCTTCGAGTCTGGAATCCACGGGACTCCAGACGCTCCGCCGACTCGCGGAGCCCGGTAGAAATGCGATTCAATGCCTCTTCGCGCGGCGAGATGTGGTCGGGAAAGACAAGATCGAGATCGACCGAGAGACGCGGCATATCGCGAATGAAGAGATTGATGGCGGTGCCACCCTTTAAGGCGAACGTGTCGCCCGCAAACACCAACGGCGCGACCTGGGTCATTAATCGCGCCGCATCGAGATAGATCTGATTCATGGCTTGAGCACCAGCAGTCCATTCTCAGAGCGCGATACCCAGGCGCGCTTGCTGCCGGTAGGCAGTTTCTTGGCGTCAAGCTTTGAAGCCCAGGGCAGCGAGAGTTCGCGTCCTAGTTGCAGGCAGAGACGCACAGTCTTAACGCTGGTACAGCACTTTAAAAGGTCGCGCAACACGTCGGCCCGGAAGGTATAGGTGCTTTCCATGAGTTCGCGCACCTCCTGAAGCGGTTGTCGTACCCCAACTTCGCTGAGCAGTTCGAGCAATGCACGCTCCGGCAAGGATACTTTTGGCGCGCCAGCGCGATTCTCGAAGGGCGCGACGTGGCGTAATGCCGATGGCTTTTCCTTGAACAGCCTCTTCCGATGGTATTCGGACGGAAACTGCTTTTGGAACCAGTCGGGCAGCACCCCGGCCTCCCACCCGTATAAATGTAAGGTCTCCTGGTGGGCAACATAGTGTCGAACGTTATACCAGCTGAGGGCTGATTTACCGCCGACATGCAATCCCTCGACTTTGCGCTCCATCAGCAGCAGCGATGCGTCCAGCGAAAGAGCTTCTGCCGGCCTGGAAAAAACGCCGCGAGCTAGACGGTTCAACCATCCGGCGCGAACATAGTGGACTGCGAGATCGGCCGATATTCCCAATGTCGCCAAGTCCTCCGAGGTCAGCGGAGTTCCGACGGGCAGATGGGAATAGAGCATTTTTAGTTTGCTCTCCGTAGTCGTAGCCATACTACGATTATCTGCATATTTCCAAGCACATTGTCAATTTGAATAGGGATACATCGTCGTAGTGTCACTACGATAATAACTATTTGTCCAAATAAACCACAAAGGCGGCGGCTTCTGCCAGCAGCGCCCGGCCACCCCACACAAACTCCATAAAGAAAGACCACTGAGCTTCTTCTCTTGTCGCAAATTCCTTGGCCCTGCCGAGATCAACTCCTGAAGGCTCGAAATGAGGTCGTAGGAATTCCGGAATCAAATTCTAGAATTCGCACGCACATCTCGGCTCTACCGACTATTTTCCCAAAAGGCGGGCCGACTTCTCAACGGCTTTCTACAGCGCCATCGAAATCTGCACAAGTAAGGGTGTGGATGCGATCTGTCTACTCGGCGACGTATTCGATTCGGCAGCCACGCGCCGAAGCGTTGATGCGTTTGCCGAAATCCTAAAAGAAATATCGCCGAGTCTGTCTCGGCTAAAGAGAGCGAACATCCCCCTGATCGCCATCCCTGGCATCCAGCAGCTTGAGGCGGGCGACAACGAGAACTTGACCGCGGAGTGTTGCTCCGATTAGGTTGGCACGCTCAGAGAAGGTATCGGTCATCCACTTGGCGAGTCTGGCCGAGGGCGGTGAGAGTTTGCAGGATCTCTTGAACACGGGTGCGGCTGGCTGGCTTGAAGCCAGAAGCGATTTGTTGTGGAGTCTGGAATGGCGTGGCGCGGAGTGCGTCTTTGATGACGCGGAATTGATCGGTGAGAGTCGCCGGCCAGGGTTGCTTGCGCCGCGCCGCGGCCGGAGCTTCGACGGGGACAAGGCCGCCGAGCGTCTGCTGCATCGCCGAAACGTTGGGCGCCTGAAATTCAGGCCGGAGCCAACGGACCAGGCCGGACGCTTCTTCGGTCCTGCGCTCGGCGTTGAGGGCGACGACATTCGAAAGAATTTGTTCGGTGCTCAGACTTGCACGCCAACCGTATGCGGCAAAGACCGCCTCGTCCAACTCATCATGGATTTGGCGGAGGATTCCAATGAGACCCATCTCGTAAATAGCATGATCTGCGACAGTCAATTCCTCGTTGGCCCGGAGCTTTTCGAGGACGTTGTACATTTCTGTGAGCGTGAGTGTGGGGTGAAGTTGCTGCTGGCGCTTGCGGTGCGCATCGAGGCGCTCGGCTATATCGCCGATGGTCTGTTTTTGTGCTTCGCTGGCGTCAGGAAATGGGAATGGATCGAAACACATTGTCTTGAGATATCGCGGCCTGTCTTCTAGCGTTCCTCCCGCCGCGAGCCCCCAAACCGTATGAATGCGTGAGGAAAGAATGCCCAGAATAAATGGATTCTCTATCGCAATATTGACTAGCGAGTCATCGGGCAAGACCTCTGCCTCTAGGAAGACGAACATGCGATGCTTAGCCGTTACCGGAGTAGCGATGAATCGTGAGAGTCCAGCAAGCGCTGGTCTGAAGTTCGAACGGGGTTCACCAAACACCCACCACTTCTCGCTGTAGCTGGCCCGTCGATTCTGGTCTCGCTCTGGTTTTACCAGGTCGTAGACGTGCTGATAAACCTCTGGGAATTGCTTTTGGACCTGCTCGCTGCTGAGGCCAAATAGATCGATGACCATCACATTTCGGGATAAGCTTGTTAGGTCGCGGCCACCCAGATAAGAACGAATATGTCCCTCAAGGCCCGGCACACGGCCCAACCCCAGCGACTCTGCTTGGTCGCGTGTCACTATGAATCCCGCTCCATGTAGCTTGACCCCAGGGCAGCATAGGTCTTCATTCGACTTGAGCGGCACAGCGCCTGCGACATCAACGCCGATTCGTAAATCCGCGAAGATGCGCCCGATCTCTTCCGACAGTTCCACGTCGGTACCCTCTGCGCTTGTGTCCCCTTCGCTCTTGATGCGGTAAAGATGGCCGAGGTGATCGCCTCTTTCTCCCACTGTCATAGCAATGCGGACAGCGGCGTGATCAGTTGCCACTTGTCCATCGCTGAGCGCAGATTTGAGCCAAGGGTGATCGGGAATCGCGAAGATGAGCGAGAGCGGCGCGAGCTTTGCATCTGAGGCAGCGCTGAGATTCTGTGCGACCACTTTGCGATTGAAGACCTGGGGAAGACTGTTGGTGGTGATGAATCCAAAGCGGCGAATCTTTCCGGCGCGGGCAAGCTCGGCGGCGCGCTGCCACCAATACATAACGAAGTCCGCGCTGTCGGGAACCAGGTTGTACGCTTTGCGCAGCGCCTTGACGTAGCCGTCGCCCAAGGCGTCCCGCATATACTTGCCGCCGATGAAGGGCGGATTTCCCAAGATGAAATCTGCTTGCGGCCACTTGGCCTGCTTCACATCGACGTAGTCATAGACCACGATTCGTGCTTCGTCATCGGGAATGTCCTGCCCGGTCGTGGGATGCTTCTTGGTAGTGGCGCCGTCCCATTGGGTGACGGCATTGCCTTGCTTATCGAGCAGCGGTATCTTTTTCTTCCAGGTAAGGAGCGCGTCAGCTTCGACAATGTTGTGGAAGTTGCTGATGACGGGGATGGGTGGCTGGGCGTCGCCGCGCGTGCGGAAGTGCCATTGAAGATAGCCGATCCAAAGAACGAGATCGGCAACGACGGCTGCGCGGGGATTGAGTTCGAGGCCGAGGAGTTGATGCGGGTCCACGGTGAGGCCGGTATGTTCAAGCGACTGTTGCGTGTCGCCAAGAGCGTGGAGGGTTTCAAGCACCTCGCCTTCCAGCCGCTTCATGTGTTCGAGCGAGACGTAGAGGAAGTTGCCCGACCCGCACGCGGGATCGAGCACGCGAGTGGAGCAGAGCTGGCGGTGAAAGGCGCGCGCGGTTTCAATTGCCGCCTCTCTGTCGCCGGCGTTGACCTGTTCGGCGATGACCGCCTGGCTGCTGCGCCAGTCCTCGCGGAGGGGCTCCACGAGAGTGGGAATGACGAGCCGTTCGACATAGGCGCGCGGCGTGTAGTGGGCTCCAAGCGCGTGGCGTTCGTCGGCATCGAGTGCGCGTTCGAGCAGCGTGCCGAAGATGGCCGGTTCGACATCGCGCCAGCGCGAATCGGCAGCTTCAATAAGAAGGCCGAGCTGATCGGGAGTGAGCGGCAGGGCTTTGGTGGTTTCGAACAGCCCGCCATTGAATTTGAGGATGTGCGCCCGCAGGATCGTAGAAAAGCCGCCCTCGTTCATGGTTTGCCAGAGGGCTTCCGCCATGGGAGGAAAGTTGCCGACATCGTCGCGAAGACTTTCCAGCAGATTGAGCCAGCTGCGTTCCGGAAGCAGTTTCACATCCTCGGCAAACGATGTGAATATACAGCGGGTGAGGAATTCTGCAACCTGTTTCGGAGGATGATGAAGTTCCAGGTTGCGTGCGAGGACGGCTAATTTGCCGGCGACCTCGCGCGTGACTTTGGCCGTTTCGCGCGATGGGTCCAGGGAAAGGGGATCGAGCCAAAGGGCGCGCAGGCGCTCCTTTATCTCTACCTGCTCCAATTGCTCATGCAGAATGCGGAAGGTACGGGAATCGGGGAAGGGCAGATACGCTTTGCCCGTGAGGGAAAAGTCGGCATAGAGTTCGACGGAGTGGCCTACATCGACAACCACTAGAAAAGGCGCCCAACCCTCCGAAACCGGTAGTGCTTTCGCGTATCGTTCGGCCTGGCCGCGCGCTGCCAGCATGGCCTCATCCCAGCCATGTGTTCCGCGGACGGCAGTGCCGCGTTTCATGCGACGGAGTTCCTTGGCAGCGCTCAAAGGCGCCACAGAAGCTGACAGGGGATTGCTGCCTTGCTTGGCTTCGAGGACGAAGCAATTGCGCTTGTACAGATCGATGTAGTTTGTTGTGGAGGAACCATCGAGATTCTGAAAGTAAACGGCCTTGTCGATCACATAGGAGTTGGCAACCTCGTCCGCCTGGCTGGGTTCCGGGCGAGGCAGGTTTAGATAGTCGCAGAGTTCGGAGAGAAACAATGCATAATTGGCACGCTCCGCAGCCGACGACTGTTGCCAACGGGTGATAAAATTTCCGCCATTCAGTGGCAAGGCATTTTCCCATTCATTTTTCAGGTAAGCGTATTGTAGTTCGCCCGATCGGAAGTGACTTTTTGCGTTGGCAAATGGACGACTTCTGACTGGATGCTGGACGCAATGCTGAAAGCAAGTGACACTCCGGAAATTAGAAGTGGTGCCATCCGCGTTGAACGGTCGTCGATTCGTATTATTTGACGGCCTGCTAGGCAAAGGTCCGGGCAGAGGTCTATAGGGCAGAGGTCGTGGGTTCGAGCTCCGTCGTCCCCGACCATAAGCAGATTATGGCAACATTGAGGGCGTCTTTCGATGATCCGGACACAGTGAGAATAATTTCCATTCTGCAAAGGGTCAGTCAGAACGCCGCAGGTTCCTCCCTCCGTCCTTGAAATCGTCGAATACATGCAGTGCACGGTAAGCGCTACGCGCGCCTTTTTCCCACTTCCGCCGGTCCCCGCCGTTCCCTCCGCATCAAGCCGCTACGGGCCGCCCTTCGCGGGCGCCGTCTGCGCGCCAAACCCACAGTACAGGTTTGTCACTGGCCGCGCCTGCCGCTCGTGCTACGTCCGGTCCCGGTCGTCGTTCTTTCCTGTCTGCCGTTCAGTCGTTTTTGTCTCGCTGCGCTGTGA
>JBARFA010000098.1:0-23160 GCA_049796755.1 Acidobacteriaceae bacterium | reverse complement strand
GTCCTCGCCCTGCTCCTCGTCGGCCTGCTCTCCGGCTGGCTCCCTGCGCGCCGCGCCGCGCATGTCAATCCCATGGTCGCGCTCCGCTACGAATAATCCGCGGCCTCAGTGCAATGGTGAGTTCGGTAGATTCAATCGGTGCGCGACTTTTTAGTTACTCAGCTCGAAGCGCGATGACGGGATCGATCGCAGCGGTGCGGCGTGCTGGTAGATAGCTTGCCAATGCCGCTGCCGCCACCAGGGCGAGCGGTACCACGGCGAAGGTAAAGGGATCGAGCGGCCTGATGCCAAACAACAGCGTTCGCATCAGGCTCATCAGAACAGCCGCCGCGCCCAGGCCAACCGCCGTCCCCACCCCGGTCAGCAGTAACGCAGAGCGAACGAACATCCACGTCAATTCGCTCTTCTTCGCGCCCAGCGCCATGCGGATGCCAATCTCGCGTGTACGCTGCGAGACGGCATAGGAAATCACGCCGTAGATACCGAGGATGCCGAGAGCGAGCGCCATCGCTCCGGCAATCGCCAGCATCACCAGCGTGAATGAAGTACGCGCCATCGAGTCACTGTAAAGATCCTGCATGGTGCTAATGTCCGCAACCGGCAGGTTCGCATTCACCGACCAGACAGCCCGCTGCATTTCGTTGATGAATGCCTGCGTGCCCGCGCGCCGCGTGCGTATCGCGAAATAGACGGTGCGCCAGGCTCGCTGCTTTTGCGGCGCCGAGGGATCACTCATCAACGATGGCCAGTACACGGTTGCCGGCGACACCTGATCCACACCATCTTCGCGCACATCCTGAACTACCCCCACCACCTCGTTCCAGGGCGCGGTGGGAAATTCATGAAAGTGCTTTCCGATGGCGGCGCTCGGCGATCCCCACAGTTCGCGGGCAAGTCCCTCAGAGACTATTCCAATCGGTCTCAAGCCGTAGATATCCGTCCAGGTAAAATCACGGCCGGCGATCAGCCGCGTGCCCGCAGTGTGGAAGTATCCCGGCGAAACGTAGTTATAAAGTCGCATCGGCGGATTGTCGTCGCTGTAGATCTTTCCTTGAACCAGGATCTCGTCCCAGCTTGGTTCGGCTCCGCTCATGGGAACGGCCGCGGCAAAGCCGGTGGACGAAACACCAGGAATCGCATTGAGCTTGTCGAGGATGTTGTTCTGCATGCGCACCACAGTCGCGGCATCGGGCACCAGCGTTTCTGGAATCGAAAGCCGCATGACCTGCAGCGATGCCGGATCGGAGAAGCCGGGATCGACAGTTCGCAGGGCAAAAAAAGTGCGGATCATCAGCACCGCGCCGATCAGCAGCACCAGCGCCATGGCCACCTGGGCGACGACCAGCAAATTGCGTGCGTGCTGCCGGTCGCGGCTGGCGCTGGTTGTCCGCGTCGCTCCCAGCAAGGTCTGGCGATTCCGCGAAGGGAGATAACGCAACACCGGAATGGCGCCGAAAAGTAGCCCGGAAAGCACAGCGAGAATCAGTGTGAAGCCGATCGACCAACCGTCGAGCGAGATTTCGCTCAGACGCGGCAAGTCCGCGGGCCCGATCGCCGTCAACAGTCGCAGGCCGCCGTAAGCAACGCCCACGCCCACTGCTCCTCCCAGCAGACCCAGGCTCACGCTCTCCAGCAATAGCTCACGCGCAATCCGCCATCGTCCCGCACCAAGCGCCGCGCGCACCGCCAGCTCGTGCTGCCGTATATCGGCGCGGACCAGCAGCAGGTTGGCCACGTTGCTGCACGCGATCAGCATCACCACACCGATCATTCCCATCACCACCCAAAGCATGGTGTGGATGCTGCCCACCACAGTATCTTTCAGCGGCTGCAGCGCCGGTGTGATCTTCCAGTTGAGATACCACTGCGAATCGGTGCCCGGGCCATTTGTCCATGAATCCATCCACACATTCAGCAACCGTGCCACATCCGCATTCGCCTGTGGAATGGTCACGCCCGGTCGTAGCCGCGCAATGCCGCGATAGGCAAAGCCTGCTAACGGCTCCTTGACCGGATCGAGGCTCATGGGAACCAGCAGATCAAAGTCATAGTTCACAATCCTGAATCCGCGCGGCATCACTCCAGCGATCACTCGCGGCTGAGAATTGACGCTGATAGTGCGCCCCACAACGGCAGGATCGCCACCGAAGCGGCGTTGCCAATAGCCATAGCTCAGCATCACTCGCCCCAGCGCATGCGGGTCTTGATCGGCTGCTGTCAGCCATTGGCCGTGCAACGGAGGAACATCGAGCGTCTCGAGAACTCCGCTCGAAATCTGCGCTGTGTTCACCTGTTCCGGCCGCGCGATGCCGGTGATGCTTGCCGTTCCCGGTCCCCAGATACCAAGGGCCTGAAAGGTGCGGTTGTGCCTGGCAAATGTGAAATACATGGAGGCTGACAGGCGCAGCTCGCTGCGAAATTCTGCCAGCCCCGGCGCACCCGGCGCGTTCAGGTGCAGCGAAACCAGTTGTTGCGGTTCAGGATACGGCAACGGTCGCAGCAGCACGCTGTTGAGCACACTGAACACCGCCGTATTCGCGCCAATGCCAATCGCCAGCGTCAGCACCACAGTGATCGCAAATCCAGGCGAGCGCCGCAGCCTGCGGCCGATATGCTTCAGATCGATCAGCAGCGATTCCAGTCTCTGCCACTGCCACACTTCGCGGCTGCGCTCTTCCAGCAACGTGGTGTTGCCGAACTCGCGCCGTGCCATGCACTCCGCTTCTGCGCGCGCATGCCCTTCCTCCACCAGTTCATCGATCCGCTCATCGATATGCTCCTGGATGGACACAGAAATATCGTCGTATCGCTGCTTTCGAAAGAAAAACCGGAAGAAATGCGGCATGGCAAACCCTCCTACACTTCCGCCGCAGCCAGCACGCGGCTGATGCCGGCAAACATTTTCTCGAAGCTCACCACCTCGCGCTCCAGATGACGAACGCCCGCCGGAGTGAGCCGATAGATCCGCGTAGGCCGCCCCTTGGCAGAGATTCCCGCTTTCGATTGCAGCAAGCCCTCCTTCAGCATCCGCTGCAGCGCCGGGTAGAGTGAGCCTTCTTCCACCTGCAGCAAGTCATCGGAAACCTGCTTGATGTGCTTGACCAGCGCGTAGCCGTGCATGGGCTTCAGTCGCAGCGATTGGAGAATCATGATCTCCAGCGCTCCGGGGAATAGATCGCGATGTTCAGGGTTCTTCGCCATGTCGTGACTATAGCGGTAAAATACCTATTTTGCAAATAGGTATTTTAATCCATCTTACGTCCCATCCCCTTCACCGAAATTTATGAAGTCCTCAGGAAGCGCCCCACCGCTCCACCCCCGCCTGGCCCGTCGTCACATATGCCCAACCTCCTATGCCCGTGCGGCCAGCACTACACTGATGGCAGCCACCATCGCGCCACCCAGCCCAATCCAGCAACGAGGTACCCGTCACCCATGGATCGAAGAGCTTTCCTTCAGACCGCCGCAGCCGCCGCCCTCGCAACCTCCCTTCCCGATTCCGCCAACGCACAGTATGCCCGTGCGGCCAGCACCGCCGCCATCATCCATCCCACCACCCGCACCCCCACCCCCAATAAAAAAACCATAGGCATCCAGGTCGGCGCCGTCTCCTTCGTCGATGAAGGTACAGATAAAGTCCTCGACAACTTCCAGCAATATGCCGATGTCAACACTCTTTTCCTCGCCACTTTCACTTACGGTCGCGGCATCGCCGGTCGCCAGATCCCCGGCCAGCCCCTCCCCGACCACGGCAAGCAGCAGTACGACACCAGCACCTTCACCGGCGGAAATTACGCCACCATCCACCCTCAGTACTACAAAAACACCGTCTTCCACGGCACTCGCGCCACTGACCTCGGCAGCTACGACGTCCTCGCCGACGTCATCCCCGCCGCCCGCAAACGCAACATCAAAACCATCTGCTGGTTTGAGGATGCCTTCCGCCCCAACCTCCCCAACATCTCCGCGCTTCAGGAAATCGATCTCTCCGGCAACCACGCCGACACCCTCTGCTTCAACAATCCCAACTACCGCAATTTTCTTCTCGGCATCGTCGAAGACTGGTCCCGCTCCTACGACATCGACGGCATCATGTGGTGTTCAGAACGTCAGGGCGCCTTCTCCAACGCTCTCGGTGCGGAGCAGGAAGGCCGCGACATCAACCCCTACCAGGTCACCTGCTTCTGTCCCTTCTGCATTCAGAAAGCGAAAGACCGCGGCATCAATCCCGACCGCGCCCGCCAGGGATATCTCGCCCTCGCCGCCTTCGTCACCAACGCCCGTAAATCTCAGCGCCCCGTCGACGGCTACTATGTTGAGATCTGGCGTCTCATGCTCCGCTATCCCGAACTTCTCGCCTGGGAGATGCTATGGACCGACAGCCTCCGCGAAACCTACGCCGCCATCTATCACCACGTCAAACAAATCAATCCCGCCCTCGGCGTCGGCTGGCACATCTCCTCCACCAACTCCTTCAACCCCATCTACCGCGCCGAGCAGGACCTCGCCGCCCTCGCCCCCAATTCCGACTTCATCAAAATCGTCATGTATAACAACTGCGCCGGCGAGCGCATGGCCGGCTACATCAGCAGCGTCTCCCAAACTCTCTACGGCGATGTCCCCCCGCAGCAGCTTCTCGAGTTCCACTACCGCGTCCTCAATTATCAGGAGAAATCTCTCGCCCAGATTCCCTTCACCGGCTTCTCTTCGGATTATGTGCTTCGCGAAACTCAGCGTTCCCGCGCCGGCCTCGCTGGCACCAATACTCTTCTCTGGTCCGGCATCGACGTCGACATCCCCACCGAGCCCACCCACAGCAAGTGCTCTCCCGACGGCGTTCGCGATGCCGTCCTCGCCGCCTTCCACGGCAATGCCGACGGCATCATCCTCTCCCGCAAATATTCCGAAATGAAACTCACCGACCTAGCTGGCGCCCGCCACGCCCTCCAACAACTCCAACTGGCAACCTAGCGCTCCCCGTTGATGCCTGTCGCTAATGGGCCGTTGGCGTTAACGAACGGCTCCTCACGCCCAATCGAATCCATTGAGGGAGAATCTGACAGAATTGATCATGGATGTTGGACGCAATTAGTCCTTGGTGAGACGATTTCAATAAGATGAAGAGTACATCTAGGAAATGGACTTCAAACGACACGGTAGCAATTTGCGTCACTACGGTATTTGGGTTGATCTTGTTTTTGATTGATCATCGACATCCACTGGCTATTGTGATCGCGATTGTAGCAATTGTTTTGATACTTATCTTCCCGATCATCTATTTCGTCCACTCTGCCGGGTGGCGCACCATGGTATTTATTTCGACGATCTTATTGGTCGGAGTTTTTGCTTGGGGGATTTGGCCACCGAAAGCAAAGCCCGAAGTCACATTGACAACAACCCCACCACCACCTGGCCCCAAATCAGAACCACCAAAAACCACCGCTACCAGCGAGAACACAACGCGTCAAAATCCGAAACGGGTAGCAGTCGGACGAACGAAAAAAATACCGACAGCGGCGACGACTGCACCAAATCCACTGCCTCCGGCTCAAGCACAAACGACTTTACCTTCCCAGCAAGTTGGAGTTGGGATCGTCAACAACGCCCCTAATAATGGCACCCAAGTAGTTCAAGACAACCGACAGTATGGAGTGTCACCACCACCACCTGACTTGGACTTTCATCAGAGTCAAATTGACCCGTGGCCCGAGCCACCTCTTGGGACTGGGCCGATGGCGCGAAGGGAAAAAGATATCGAAATACTCTTCGGGCCGAACGCTGGTCGATACAGACCAGGAGTCTCCTTGGTTGTCACTCTAAAAGGCCCATTCAAATATCCTCAATTTTGGGTCAGATGTTCTGCTCCGTGCAATATGAATGACGCCTCCAGCGATGCGACTTCAGAGAGCAGAACTACCGACCCAGATTCTAGCGATCCAACAGTGGCCCGGGTTCAATTCATTACTCCAAGGCAGCTTCCGGCAGGTGCAAAAGTTATCCTGGATATTCGGTCAGTCGACAAAACAAAAATAACCGTACTCGAGGTAGGAGGCGGTGAACCTCCAGATTAGAAAGAGCGGTACCATTTCGCAAGACAGTAGACTCATACGCAAGCGAGATTCCGCGTTTTCCTGCCGGGCGATGAGGCTGCTTTGAACCCCGAGGACTTTGGTTCTCGATACGTCAAGTGAACCTGAACATCAATGTCGAGTCGTACAGCAAACGAAATGAGTTTACTGACGCTGAATCTCGATATCTTTCCCTTCAGCAGGTGACTAACTTCCGGTTGGTGCACCTTGAGGATCTGAACAAGATCTCCCTGGCTATAGTTGACCTCCTCGATACGGTCGACCACAGCCCGCCAGAGGTCTGCCTTGATCTTCGCCTCACAAGCCTCACCCGGAGTGAGACCGATGTCATCGAATACATCCCCAAACGTGATCTTAGACGGACTGTTTCTTACGTCTCCCTTTTTCATTCCGCTCCTCCGCAACGTTTCGGCTCTTAATTTGCGAGAGCCTTGCTTTAGCCGTCTCCAAATCCATTTTTTCTGTTTTCTTTGTTTTCTTGGTGAAACAGTGAAGGATGTGAATGACGTTACCAATCCGTTTGAGATACATTAACCTGTACCACGCGCTGTTATCAGAGTCTTTCAACTCGAATACTCCAGCACCAACGGATTTCATGGGTCGATTATCAAGTCGGGGCCTCCGACCATCTTGCATCTCCCCTAACGACAGGCCGAAGTCCTTTCGAACAGGAACCGGCCATGACCGCAATACGTCCAAAGAATCCCCTTCCCAGTGGAGCTCTGCGCGCGGACATTTTCTACCTTGCGTCATGAATATAGTATATAGGAAATTTCCTATATCGTGTGACAAAAGAAAATAGAAATGGTTCACTCGCCTGGCCGATGCCCGTTCGGGATTGGTTATTGCCACGGCACGATACAATCCGGTATCAAATGAATCCATTCTTCAACTGGCTCAAAGATGCCGGAACTCAAGCCATGCTCGTTCTGGTGGGGACATTTGCAGCCTGTATAGCTGCCGTGGGTACCCTCTACTACGGAAGGAAGTCATTGAGCAAGAAAGACCTCATCGGATTGGAGACGCACGCCGCAGCTACTTCAGGTCACTTGGAAAGGCAGAATCGACGCGAAGAACTTAACGCCGCGCCAGTCGGGTTTCCATTGCAGTCGACGGGCGAAGCTTTCAGGATGAACCCCTGGAAGTTCACCTTTCTCTGCTAGACGTATCGGTAAGGCTCACGTATATCGACATGTTGGATGAGAATCGCACACTTTACGGAACGGGCTCCTGCGTCATGCGAGAACCTGACCACTACATAGCCAGCCTTGACAACCAAAAGATACAGAACTGGTTCAACCACGGGGCGCGAATGGGGAACACTGCTCAACTCTGGATTCGAGTCTCCATGACGTTTGAGAATGGTGGAGAAGGCTCCAAGGACGTGCCCGTGTCGCTTCTCCCTTCACGGGCACTTGATGTGCGGGCACGACCGGACGGAGCAAGTCCCGTCTGGCAGATCTTGGGAGAGGTTTAAAAGAAGCGGGTGGTCCACTTCTCCACCCTTGGCGGGTGGCCCAGGCTAGCATTCAGCCGTCATGTTCGCCTAGGGATCAAATTCGGGTGCCCCGTCCTAGCTTGACTAGGGCGGGCCATAGACGGCGGGCGTGCCCCATGTCTCGCCCCTGAGACTTGGGACGTCATCCTCGTCATCCTGAGATATATCGCAGGTGCAAGCCCCCTTTGCCTTGGGTCGGATAATCCTCTCGATAGATCGCTCTCCCCACGCCTTCACCCAAGCGAGCACGGTTCCTGATTCCCCTCCCGCCCCTCCTCCCCGTCAGCGGAGCAGCCCCGCCCCCTCCCATCAACGCTGGCGCAAAGTGTGCCCGTGCGGCCAGCACCCAGCACCGGATACTGTGCGCCGCACAGCACTCACGCCGCAGATACTGTATGCCGCACAGCATCCACGCGGAGTATGCCCGTGCGCCCAGCACCGGCCAGCACCCAGCACTTTGGCGCTTCGACTATTCCGAAATTGATAAAATAGAGGTCAGCACCCTCCAACCTTGAGTCCGCCTTCCTCAAGGCAGTGGTTGTTCCGGATCGTACGGAGTTTTCACCCTCGGTTTTTCGTTTTTTTGCTGAAAATCCGCAGCGGAAGCCGATTTATTTGGGATTTTTCCTCTATTCCGCTGCAAACAAGGCACTTGCCCAAAAAGCCACGCTGCATAATCCTTCAACTAGCCCGTATAATCCTTCAATTACGCTGCACAATCCTTCAAATAGCTCGCATAATCCTTCAAGAATTTTGCCTGCGACCCCGCCATTCCACAGATAAGGCAGCTCCCGACATACGCCCCGGCTTTGCAGTCGTTCCCATCCTCAGGTGCGAGCGTATTGGGATTCAGCCGGCGGCTGATACCGTATCGCCAACTGCGGCGTCTCCAATCGCTGATTCAATCGATGCCTCGAAGCCAGGCACGCCTCCAGCAGGCCGGTCGTCAGCAAGGTGCGCTCAACCGGATAAGGCGCATTCCCAGTCTGATACATCTGCTCGATCTTCGCTGCCAGGCAAGCCGAGTAGGTCTGGTTTGGTGCCGGCGGCATAAAGAACTGAGTCGAAACCATGCCGTGACCTGCTACCCGCGCGGAGATGTTGAAATCTCTGATCGCACCGTTGAGCATGAGCAGCGTGGCGCGCGTCCCATCGTTGTACTCGATGCAATACGCAGCCGGATCCTTTACCAGTTGCGGCAAGACGCCGGGAAGAGCCAGGTCCTGAGTGCGCCCGTCCAGCACGGTCAGCCCCAATGGCGTGTCGCTGCGGGAAAGAGCAGAACTCATCAGATCTTCCGACCAGCGCCCTGCTTTCCTTGCCGCCCACACGTCGTCGCCCTCGAGCAACTGCACCGCTTTCACCCCCGTTTCTCCGCCCTTGCGTCGCTCCAGCATGCATTGCATGGCGTCGAGCGCGTCGAAATCCATGCCGTCGAACCTGCCTACGCCAACCATCACCACCTCTTGCACCGGCGCGCCCAGCGGGATGTCCACATCCGGCAAGCGCCAGGTAACGGGCATCGAAGAGCCAGCAAGCAGCGGGAATTGCAGCCGCTCTGCAGTTTCGACCATGTTCTGCGCTTCCGGATAGCTGAAGGAGAGCTGTTTGTGGTTGAAGTATGGGACAGCGTGCTTCTCTTCTTCAAAAACGTGGGCGCACTGCTGAAACCAATCGTAGGTTGGCAGCAGGATTTGGCCCGCGTCGTTGCTCAAGTACGGATAATCGCCCCCTTGTTCGGCGATGGCCAGCACCGCATCAACGGCGATTTGACTGCCGCCAACACGCAGCGCCTCTGGAATATTACGGCACAGTCGAAAGCCAAACTCCTTCGAGCGCAGTTCGCTCAGATCGCTCATCGGACCAAGCTCGTCCGCACCCTGCAATGGCTCCCCTTGCTGGGAACGCTGCGCGGCTTGCGCGATTGGCGGATGCTCAGCGGCGTGCTGTCTCTGCGGTGTCCTAGCGGTGCCGCTCATCACCCGCTCAAATTCCGTAGGCGCGGCGTTGGCCTTCCGCACGTGTTGGTCCACGTACACAGAAACGACCTGCACATTTGGCATGTGCCAGTCACCTTCGTGCGGATAGCCAACCAGAAAGCGGTCTCCAATCGTCTGCAAATTCGAACCGAGATGGTACACGCTGCCGAGGATGGCCACGCGCAGGGGTCGCTGTGCCGTCCCGGATGACCTTTGGCCGAAAGCGGAGCGCAACCATGAGGGACAAGCCAACATCGCGGACGACAGCGCGGAATAGCCTACAAAACGACGGCGGCTCAGCATTAGCTCCTCCAGAAGGTGGACTCAGGGTTGGGTTGGTAGTGGACGGCTGCCAGGTTCGGCGTCTCTACGCGCTGCTGTCCCTTGTTGTTGCTCTCAACGCCGGCGATCAGCAGGCCACTCGTCAGCAGTGTCCGCTCGATCGGATACTGCGCCTTGCCGCTCAGGAACATGAGCTCCGCATTATGCACCAACGGGCTGAAGAAACTGGCCAGCGTGGTGCGTCCATCCGGCATGGGCAGATACATTTGCGTGGAAAATGGCTTGGGCTGGCCCTCGATCGTTGCAGCGAAGGTGAAGTCACGCACCAGCCCGTTCAGAAGCAGCATCGTGCAAACCAAACCGTCGCGATACTGATAATGATAGGCAACCGGATCGGGAACGATTGCCTGCATCTGTTCCACGGTTGGAAATACGTCGGTAAAGGCGGAACTCCCAGGCCTCAAGGTATCGCTGCGGCTCAATGCCGACTTGAATAAGGCCTGCGACCACAATCCCTCCCGGTACGCTTTCCAGAAACTGTCACCCCGATAAGTTTGCAGCCACTCGACTCCTGTTTCTGCGCCCTTGCGTCGCTCCACCATGCACTGGATCGTTTCCAGTGCGTGGAAATCATAGCTGGCGATGCCACCGTAGCCGATCGAGATGGCCTCGCGGATGGAGCTGCCCAGCGGCATCTCGACTGAGGGAACTCGCCAGGTGACTGCAAGGCTTGAACCTCCCTGAAGCGGAAAGCCCAGTTCATGCGATGTGTCGACCATCTGCTTACACCAATCCCACTTCCACGAAAGCTCCTTATCGTTGAAGTAGGGGACGGATCGGCCGCTGTCGCGGAATACCTGGGTGATTGCCTCGAAGAATCTGTAATGCGGATGCATCGGTATCCCCGTGGGGCTGAGCGGATACTCGCCGTGCTCGCCGACGACGACTACTCCATCCACTGCCAGCTTACTGGTGCCGCGTGTGACTGCTTCCGCGATGGTGGGATACAGCTTCAGAGAAGGATGTCGATCCAGCCGATCCTCAAATACATCGCCCTCGCCCCGTTGATCGACGTAGAGCGCGACCACATCCATTTGCGGATGATGATAGGTCCCGCCCCATCCATAACCATCCAGAAACCGGTCCACGACATGTTGGGGGTGCAAATACTTTCGATAGGCAGTCACTACGGCCGCGAGCTGCGGACGTTTGGCAGATGTCAGAGTTTGAGCCATATCCAACCTTTAGATGTAGGCGATGCAGTCGATTTCGAAGAGCAGATTCTATTTTTGCAGAGATGGGCGTTTCGCAAGTCGTTGTAGCAAGGGAAACCACTGAACGCTCCTATATACTGCCCGCAGATGCCTTCTGTCAAAAGAGAGAAGCGGACGCCATCGATGAAGCGACCCTTGCTCAAAAATGGCATTCTGATCGCAGGAATCGATTCTCTTTCCCGAAGCCGACTGCGCGCGCCGAAGCTGGATCCGGCCATACACTACCCCACCCAGTCGTGAATCCACTCTTTTGGAGGAGCGGATGTTAACTCGTCGAAGATTCCTTGGCTATTCCGCGCTGGCGCCCGCTGCGCTGCGGCCTACTCTTTGGGCCGAATCTCTTTTGCAGGGCTCAGCTACCGATCAGCCCCCTGCTCATATCTCCGCGCGGGCCTGGGCAGTCCATAGACGCACGTTTGTGTTCGACGCCCATGTGCATGCGTTAGACCGCGAGTTCTACCATGGCGGCAGCATGGGCACCCGCACGACTGAGGGCCAATGGGATTTGCCGCGCGCCAGGGAAGGCGGAGTCGGCGCGTTCTTTCTGTCGGTATTCGTTCCCGAGGAATATTATCCCAGCCGTTTCGAGACCAAGCAGGCATTTCGCCGGGTCGATCACGCGCTGCAACAGCTGGAGATGAATCGCGATCAGGTTGAGCTGGCACAAAACGCCGACGACATCAAGCGCATCCGCGCACAAGGCAAGGTGGCTGCAGTACTCGATATTGAGGGCAGCTACGATCTGGATGGAGATCTGGGAATTCTGCGCGATCTCCACCGGCTGGGACTGCGTTCTGCACAGCTATCGGCACACAACTGGGACCAGAATTACGCGGACGCCTGCTGCTCGCCGCCCAAATGGGGCGGTCTTACCGCGCATGGTCGCGATGTCATTCGCGAAATGAACCGGCTAGGCATGGTGATCAACGTGTCTCATTCCTCCGACGATACGACTTCTCAGGCGATCGACGTCAGCGACGGTCCCATCATCGCCACTCACCAGGGATTGCGCAGCGTCAATGACATCCCCAGAAACATGCCGGACTGGCTGCTGAAAAAGATGGCGGCCAAAGGCGGCATCATCGGCTTTCAGATCGGCAGCGAATTTAACTATCCCAAAGAGTACGCCTGGGTCACCGCGCACAAACATGAGACGTTCTGGAACACGGCCAAAATTCCGGAGGAGGTGAAGGGCAAGACGATCTATGAGATCGATAAACTGGAGGCGCCAAAGTTCCCGATGCCCGGCGCAAAGGTGCCGGACTCTGTCATGATGTCTGTCGACGACTGGGTGGGAGTGGTGGACAAAGCCATCCAGATGGTAGGTGAAGACCATGTGGCCTTCGGGTCTGATTTCGATGGCGGTCCCACGCTGGCCCGCGGCATGCGCGATGTCCGCGATCTTCCCATGATCACCGATGCCATGTTGCGCCGCGGCTACTCAGAAGAGCGCATTGAAAAGTTCTGGAATGGGAACCTGCTCCGTTTCTTCGGCGAAGTTACGCAGAAACACGCCTGAGCCATTGAATGAAGTAGCGTCGCAAAATAGAAAACGATCGACGCGGCATCGCCGAAGCGGTGCCGCGTGCCAGCTTCGCGTTATCGTGACTCATCGCCTGACGTCGAGTACGAACGTGAGCGCTACTGCTTCACTGCGACAGCGGAAATCTCTATCTTTGCCCCACCAATCAAGCCCGCAACCTGCACCGTAGCGCGCGCTGGCTTTGGATCGGGCATGAGCTTCTTATACACGTCATTCATTTTCGCGACGTCGTTAACATCGGCGACGTAGACGGTTACAGAAACCAGATCCGTCATCTTGAAGCCAGCCTCTTCCACCACCTTTTTCACAGCTGCGATCGCATTCGTGGTTTGCGTAGTGATGTCGGTACTTGTCACGTTGCCATGCGAATCCGGACCTTGCTGTCCCGCAACATACAAAGTGTTCCCCGCCACAAAGCCATCACTAAATGGCATGCCTTTGGTGAAACCTATGGCTTTGTTTTGTGCCGAAGCACTGCCCAGGGTTACGAGCGCCATCACTGCGGCGGCCAATAGGCAGCGCTGTACTACTTGCAAACGTCTCTTTTTCATTGCCTCTCCTGTGAAAACTGCTGATCTTCCGATTGTAAGTGCAGTCCATATTCTGAAGACGTATCTTTCTGAACCTGCGCCAGGGGTCTCAGGTGGAGGGACGCCTGGCCTACAGGGAATTTGTTCGGTGATCGGCCGTCAGTACCTGGACGAGATCGTGCTGGATGATTTCGCGAAGTTCCACAAGGCTTTGGCTGAATTTCGGGTAGCGTCTTGTCGTACCTTGGCGGCTTCGGTATTTGATTGGTGCCAAAGTCGACCAATCTCAGGAGAGCCTTAACGCTGTTGTGCTGGTTGCTGAGTGTGATGGTTGCCAGGAATTCAACATGTCGATCAAGTGATTCCCCCGACCAATGAGTTGAGGAACCATGGTCTTGAACGGAACGAGGTTGGCTGGACTTGTACGAGGACCGGCAATGTTGAGGCGATCCTGTCGGATGTGCCGATTGTTGAAGTTGGTAGACTGGGCTGGATTGGGGGATGCATGCTCCTTCGGCACAGCATCGATGGAGTGATGTACCGCTTTGACGGATTGAAGAACTTGCTGGCGAAGGCTTCGTCGTTGCGCTCAGGGGATGAGCTGGCGGGGATTGCGGCGGCCTCCGCGGTCGAGCGGGTGGCAGCGCGGATGGCGCTTGCGGAACTGCCACTGACTCGGTTCTTACAGGAGCCGCTGATTGCGTGTGAGGAGGATGAAGTTAGCCGGCTGATCTTTGAGGCGCACGATGCGGCTGCGTTTGCGGCGGTGGGAAGTTTGACCGTGGGGGAGTTTCGGGACGTTCTGCTTTCGCATGAGGCGGATGCGGAGTTTCTGGCTGCACTGGCGCCGGGCTTGATGCCGGAGATGGTGGCGGCGGCGAGCAAGCTGATGCGGGCGCAGGATTTGATCGCAGTCGCCCGGAAGGTGCGGGTGGTGACGCGCTTCAGGACTACGGTGGGGCTTGCGGGAAGGCTTTCGACGCGGCTGCAGCCCAATCATCCTACGGACGACCCGGTCGGGATTGCGGCGGCGATCGTTGATGGGTTGCTCCTGGGGGCGGGCGATGCGGTGATCGGGATCAACCCGGCGGCGGACGATGTAACGAGCACCGGAGAGTTGCTGAGGCTGGTCGACGGTGTGCGAGAGCGGTATGGAATTCCCACGCAGAGCTGCGTGCTGGCGCATGTGACAACGCAGATGGCGGCGATGGAGCGTGGTGCCCCGGTGGACCTGGTGTTTCAGTCGATTGCTGGGACTGAGGCGGCGAATCGCTCGTTTGGGATCAACCTGGCTCTCCTGGGGGAAGCGCATCAGGCGGCGCAGGAACTGCGGCGCGGGACCGTGGGACAGAATGTGATGTACTTCGAGACCGGGCAAGGAAGCGCGCTCTCGGCCGGGGCGCATCATGGGGTGGATCAGCAGACGTGCGAGGCTCGGGCGTACGCGGTGGCCCGGAAATTTGACCCGATGCTGGTGAATACGGTGGTGGGGTTCATCGGGCCGGAATATCTTTACGATGGCAAGCAGATTGTGCGGGCCGGTCTCGAGGATCACTTTTGCGGCAAGCTGTTGGGGCTTCCGATGGGGTGCGACATCTGCTACACGAACCACGCGGAGGCGGACCAGGATGACATGGATGTGCTGCTCACGCTGCTGGGCGCGGCCGGAGTGAACTACATCATGGGTGTTCCCGGTGCAGACGACATCATGCTGCAGTACCAGAGCACCTCGTTCCATGACGCACTGTATGTGCGATCGGTCCTGGGGCTGCGGGCGGCGCCTGAGTTTGAGAAGTGGCTGGCGGGAGAGGGTCCTCGGCGTCTGTGTGAACCTTTGCAGCTGCCCGCGCTTGGAGGACGATTGTGAGCCAGGATTTGACGCGGCTGCGGCGAAGTTTACGGGAGTTCACACCAGCTCGGGTGTCGCTGGCGCGGGCTGGCGATAGTATCGCGACCAGTGAGGTGTTGAGCCTACAACTGGCGCATGCGCAGGCTCGGGATGCGGTGCATCAGCAAGTGCACTGGCCCGCATTCGCGGCACGGCTTGCGGCGGAGCTGCCGCTGCAGGAGCTTCCGGTTCTTGCACTTCGCAGTCAAGCGACGGACCGTGCAATGTACTTGCGGAATCCCGGCCGCGGTCGTACGCTGCATCCGGATTCGGCTGCATTGCTGGAGGCGGGAGAGTATGACCTGGCGATCGTGATTGCGGATGGGCTTTCGGCGCTGGCGATCGAACGGCATGCGATTCCGGTGCTTGCTTATCTGCTTCCCGGCCTTCGCTCTCGCCAGTGGAGGCTGGCGCCGTTGACGTTGGTGCAGCATGGCAGGGTGGCAATTGCGGACCCAATTGGTGCTGGGTTGGGAGCCAGGTGCAGCCTGGTGCTGATTGGGGAGCGGCCAGGCCTGACGTCACCGGACAGTATGGGGGCATACCTTACGTGGGGCCCTGTTGTGGGCAGGACGGACGCGGATCGCAACTGTTTGTCGAATATTCGCGCGAGCGGTTTAGCTCCTGAAGCTGCCGCCGCACGGCTGCTGAACCTGCTGGACTTGGCGCGGGCGATGGGTAGAACGGGGACATTTCTGAAAGAAGGTGCGCACGCCGGGCGACTCGAGAGCGGTCCCCGCCAAGGTTGACGCATCGAAGCAGCATTCGCGGTCGTGCGGAAATGCCGATTGCGCACGCCATGTAGACGCGTGGATGAGGAAAGGGCGCGAGCAGGAACTGAGATGCAAGCATAAAAAGTTTCCCCCTTTGCGATTTCTCGCGAAGGGGGAATGCGCACTGAAGCAAGGTCAAGCCGAACGCGGCGAAGACGATCCGGTCGCTACCACCTGTTGGCTGGACCGTGGCAGGTGCCGACGCCCTTGTCGCTGTAGGTAGCCGGTCCGGTTGGCTGTGCAGGATCCTTCAATGCCGACTCGAAATCCCACGCGTAGCCGTTTGGATTGAGCGTCAGGCGCATCACGCCCCAGAATTGCCCGGTCCCCGCCTGGAGATTCTGTGCGTTGAAGTTCACGTTGCCGCTAGGATCCTCCATGTTTGTTTCACCTGATCCGGACGTCACAGTGGTTGTGACGACGGGATCGAGTGTCTCGCCACCGGTGCCCACGACGAATTCGCGTATGCCATTCTTTGGATCGTAATTCCCGTCGGGGTCAAGGGGGCGGTAGCGGGCATAGAGGTGGTCATGCCCGTTTAGCACCAGGTCGGCTCCGTGCTCGTAGAGCAGTTGCCAAAATTGCTGAGCGGTCGGGCCTTCAGGTACGGCGATGCCGTTGGTAGGGCTGAACGTGGGCTGGTGCCAGTAGGCGAGTGTGCACGCGGAATGATCCGCGGCGAGATCGTTTTTCAGCCATTGGAGTTCGGCAGCCATCCAGGGGCCGGTGCAGCCGCCCGGCTGGGTTTCGCACTCTATATTGAGCGCGATGAGATGCCAGGAGCCCATATTATAGGAATACCAGCCATCCCCGACTCCGACTGGAGCGCCGTTCGCCGAGGTGCCGAGTCCGCCAGACTGCGCGAAGTGCCCCGCCTGTCCATCCGAAAACGGCACGGGTTGAGTGAAGGTACCGCCGGTGTCAGGGTTGTCAGCGATCGTAGCCGTCTTTATGGTGCCATCGGTATTGTGCTGAACGCCGTTGAAGTAGGAGAAGTAGCCGTAGCCGGCAACGCCGATCGCGCCGTGCTCAGTATAAAACTCGTGGTTGCCGGGCGTGGGTCGCGTGATCATTTTGAAAGCGCCATAGGTCAATTCGTACGAGTTCTCAAAGTCCGAATATTGGCCTACCTGGTATTGCTCATCTCCCAGGAGCGCGACACGGTCAGGCTTCATATTCTCAATCTGCTGTGCCGTGGCCGCCTGGGATGCGAGCAGATTCTGAGCGGTATCTCCGACACAGTTTTCACCCGCCTTCTCACCACTCTCTTCCTCGCCCGGCTGGCAGGCGACGTCGCCAACCACCGCGAGCACGGGCGGGTTTTGCAGTTTGTTGTACGGCCACGGATTGTCGTTCGGCACCCAATTGCCGCTTGACCAACCCTTGCTGTTCGACCACTGATTGTTATTGGGGCTTTGATTGGAGTTGTTATTGAAGTTTTGATTCTGTCCCTTTGCTCCAGCTGCAAATGCCAACACCGAGACAGCCGCTCCCATGAGCACTGCTGCTCGTAACCCGCTATATATCGTCTTCATTCCGTCCCCCCGTTGAATTTTTTGAAAACGGTGCCAAACGGTTTTTATCCGTTAAATATTTCGCTTGTATGACGAACGTGTAAAAAAACGCCATACCTGTTGGAAAATCTGGCACCGCAAGGAAACGCTCGCCAAGGAATGTGTTTGGCGCTACCTGAATCCGGGAGAGAGGGCTTGCCGTAAGCAAGATCGTAGTCGATGCACGACACCGCGGATTTAAATCGTGCAGGAGCGCACCAGCGTGTTTGCAGAATCGAGCATCGCTTGGTTTGCACGCGATGCGTTGCTCAGGCGTAGTGAAACAGCGCCTTGAAACCATAGTCCATGTGCTGCTGCATATGGCAGTGAAACAGTGTCAAGCCGGGATGGTCGGCGACCAGATCCACAGTGGCGCGTCCAAACTCAGGAACGATGACCGTGTCTTTCTTGATGCCGGCAGTCGGCTTACCGTTGAGTTCGACGAGCTCGAACAGGTGCCGGTGGATATGCAGAGGATGAGAATCGTCGCTGCGATTGTGAAAAACGAGCCGGTAGCGGCCTCCCTGCCGGAACATGAATTCCCCTTCATGCGGATATTCTTTGCCGTTGACGAGCCAGTGATTGATTCCGGTGGGTCCGCCGGGCACTTTTTCAAAAAACATGTCGATGGTCTGGTCAGGCGCGGGATGCGCCGCGGTCGTGCCAAAGATTGTGTAGTCCCAGCGCGTCATCGTAGGCGGAGTCCATCGCGCGCGCTGCTTTTGATTGGCGTACTCCACCACAATACCCATGCCGGATTGCCGCGCGGCATCGCGGATCTCCCCTAAAACCCAGACGCCCGGGTTATTCATCTCCACGATCGCATCCACGCGCTCGCCCGGGGCAATCTCAATCATCTCGACCGGCTGAGGCATCGGCACAGGATTGCCGTCGAGAGCGATCACCTGAAACTTGTGGCCGGACAAAGCCACACGATGAATTTGGGCAGGGCTCGCGTTGAGCAGGTGCATCAGGACACGCTGACCCGGCTGCACGCGGAGAGGATCCCCAGCTCCGAGCATTTTGTCGTTAATCGAATAAAGAGGAGCGCTGACTTCGAGTCCGTTGGGACGCAGATCGAACTTGGCGGGTCTTTCTGGCATCGGGTCCCCGGGATTCGCCGCCATCTCGTCCGGATCCACCGTAGACAGAAAATATTGCCATTCACGCAGCGCCAGAAAGACTTCCTGGTCGTAGTGTCCAGGGTCGTTCCCGGAATCGATCATGAAGAAACCGAACTGGCCGGTGTAGGTGCCCCGATGCAGATCCATCATGGCTGCGGTGTGCGAGTGGTACCATCGCGAACCCGCAGGCTTGGCCACGAATTGATAGCTCCGCTTGCCGTGGGGCGGAACCGGTGGAGTCCCTTCTTCCTCCACCCCATCCACTTCCGGCGGCGTAAACAGGCCGTGCCAATGCACGTACTCCGGAACGTCGGTGTTGTTCACAACGTCGACGGTGACGGACTGGCCCTCGCGCACCCGTAGGAGAGGACCGGGGACTTTGTTGCTGTAGCCGATTGTGCTGATGACAACCTGCGGGGCCAGCTCGACCAACATGGGCGCGATTTGCAGGGTGAAATCCGCCGCACGCCCGGCGGTCTTCGGTTCCAACGGCGCCATCAGATGCTGTTGCGACCCCGGAAACTGCTGGAGGGCTAGCGACTTCCCAAACGCGGGCCGTACCTTGCCTGCGCCGGTCGCGATCATGGTGGCCCATCCAAGCCGTACAAAATCCCTTCGCTTCACGCGATCCTCATCTCATCTGCGAATGCCACTCCGCAGACGAGTGACTCAACAAGCTGTGCAGATGTAAAAACTCTTCTGATTGTTTTCATATTCATGCCGTTCTTCCCCTGGTGGTTGAACGGTTGGTTAAAATCCGCGGTACATGGCTTCACCAGGAAAATATTTCGTCGGATTTGGACAGAGTTAGCTGAGTTGGGGAATACCGTCTCAAACGATCGACGGCAGAAGTTGGATTGCACCCGATACCACGCTCTTGAGGGTGCGCGGAACGCGGAACGCAGGAAAAAAGGCCAAAAAGGCGAATGGTTTGCCGTCGTGGACTTCGTTCTACGAACAGTTTCTCAGAATGGTACCAGACTGACATGGGCGTGAAGAAGCCGCATTTCCGAAACTATTTGCTTCAGAGCAGTCGGCTCGGATGCGCAATTTCCTGAAGTAGCAGGTTTCAACGGAAGAATGACACGGGGGGTTCTATCTCTGGCCTTGCGCAGCGATGATGCATGATAGACGGAGACAGAATATGAGCGATATTACCTTTTACAACATGTGGCGGACGAAGAATGCGGTTGGAGGATCCGCGCACCTAAATCTGCAACCAATGTGCAACTGGAAGAGGCGGAAGCAAATGCTCAGGCGCAAACGCCCGTTACGTAGGGAGACTCTAAATGCTCGTCGTGGTTGAGGTTGAGCAAGGTATGGCGGTGGATCGAGTCACGAGCGAACCGCTCTCTAGGCCGATTCCCTGCTAACAGGGAACTTTACAGGGAATTTTGCGAATTTGGCCCACTAAATTCGGACAAGGCTCGCTCTATTACCCTCAATCTAGAACAGTTCCGGCAGCAGAACCCGATTAAGCATGCAAAACTTAACAGGGAATTATCAATTCAGTATCAGGGAATCACTACTCGATATCAGGGAATGGTATTTTCTTTTACCGCGTGTTTGGCTAAGAAGCGGAATATCTGGACATATGGTTTTACTCATTGGCCCAAACTGCCAAGGGAAGTGAAATGAGAAGTTCATATTGTCCACATGCGGTACCGCGTACAGGGAATCCCATTTCCTGTTACCCGGCAATTTGACGAGTGCACGTAAAGGAAAGATCACTTCACGCTTACCAGCACTGCAGCTTCCGCCTATCATGAACAGGCGCCGACTACCGGTTTGGAAATTCTAGGCCGTAATCACATTTGGATGCTGGGTCATCCGGTATGCGGGGAAACGAATTGGTTCAATTCCCTACTCTGAGATCCTCATTCCAGATTCAGGAAACTCCCGGGTTGTTGGCCCTGTTTAATCGCGCCATTGGTACCATTACGCTTGAAGAACATTTCATCAAGGAGTCCTTCCCAAACAGCGTGGGCAAGCCGATGTGCATGGCACAACTTGCTCGCGAGATCATTCAGCCTGCTCTTCTCAAGGCTCGAATTCAATGGCACGTTGGCATGCCTTTCCGTAGGGGTCTCGCCACAGATCTGCATCAGATTGGGGTGTCCGACGAAAGGATTCGAGCTATCTTGCGGCACTCGCATGTAGCTGTCACACAGACGTGCTAAATCAAAACCAGCAACGCTGATGCTGCTGAAGCGATGCTCATACTAGAACATGCAACTGATGTGCAACTGGAGCAAACGGAAGCAACAACATAGCAGCAACTGTCCGCGATGCATGACGTATAGACCGCGCTTCTAGAGCGAATTCAGGAAAAGGCGGAGATCTTGTTTTTGTATTGGGGTCAGTCGCATGTATTGCCGAACAGAATCGGTTGCTTCACCCGCGTGGCGCATGATTGCCTGATGATAGGTAATGGACTTTCCGTCGTGCATCAGCCAACTGCGGTAGCGAACGCCCCACAGCGGCGCCGTACGAAACTTATTCGCTGTTTTCTCGTCGTAATCCTGTGGGCGAATGTTCTGGACGATGCCGTCGCCTGTTCCCACGTCGTGCAATAGATAGTCGCTGTAGGGATGGATTTCCTTGTTTGCTAACCGCGCCGAAACGGTCAATATCCCGCCATCCAACTTTGTGCCGGCTGGGGCTGTTCTCAGCGTTCTCACGTGGCAAATCGAGCATCCGATCCGATCGAAGATTTTCGAACCTTCCTGTGCGGACTCCGTTGCGCTACGCTCCGGATCGGGAGCGACGGGCTCCGTCGAGCGCAAGAAACGCACCATCGCATCTAGTTCCCGCATCCTAACATCAAGCTGCTCTTCAATCGGAATTGAAGATGTAGCCACGTTGGCGGGAAAGAATGGGTTTGGCACACCCAACTCGCTCCGAAGGGCATCCGCAGAAGCGGAGAGAAGAGAGGCATGCTGTGCCTTCCATCCAAATCGGCCAACAGCCTTTGTCTCGACGTTGCATTCTGGCAGGGTAACGAGAGTCGGTTCCCCGTGGACTCTACCGTGTGTTTGCTTTATCTGTGCTTTTGCGATGTCTCGCAGCTCCTGACCGGGAACTGCTTCAACATAGCCTTCGCCCAGAATGTTCAGTGCAACGCGCTGCCCGGTGATCAACCCTGCGGTATCGATGCTGGTTTCGCCGAACGTATGGAGAGTTCCATCCAACCCGATGCCGACATAGTGCCCGGCAATGTTCCTTCCCGCCTGGGTCACGGTGACGCGGCTCGATCCTCCCGCCATGGGTACGGCGTGACAACCTGCGCAGGATGTCGCATTCGATGGGAGTTGGGCCTTATGGTACTGCATGAAGCTGGCATCACTAGCAGGCTCCGCAGACTGAGCGACCATTTTCCCGACCCACGGGCAACCAAGACTCAGGGCCATCAACGCAATCATCAGAACAGTTGCTTTCTTACATACCGGTCGCATCGCTTCTTTACCCAGAAAACATTCTCCTCATTTCAGGTTCACGGGCAATTCCCACTACCGCCGCCGCCTGACATCATTGCAATTCCGTCGTCCAACCTCTCTATCAGACTCAACCTTACTGTTAACAAACTCGTATATCATCTTTACCCGTAGTGAAGTAGAAAACCTAGTGCGATAAGGCATATGGAGAGCGCCCAGATAAACTCCCAATAGAGTCCGACTGGTTGGGGGATAAGCGGGAAATGTCCGATGCGCAAACGAACGTAAATATTAAGACCGCCACCGAATAGGATCAGAAGGTTGCCTAATCGATTGTTTGTCTGCTCCTCTTTGCTTTTGAAAGTCCGACCTATCCAATGATGCCATCTCCTTAATCCAAGCCCTAGCAGCGCAAGAATCACAACAACGATCAACCATGGCGGCCAAGGCCGATGCAAACTTGATAATGTTGTCATAGGTTAATCCCGTATAACATTCCGATTGTGAACCCATTAGCGAACATCCGATTAGATCGGGTCCGTCACTGGAGACACAGACTCTCGGAATTAAAGCAGAGCCAAATACTCACAGTCCAACGGACGGCTGGACAGGTTCTGCCTCAACGGCCAATAGCGGAAAAGTGCGCAGGCTAACGCTCCCCACAACAGATATGTAACTAGTCCGATGCCCGGGAAAGTTGGCGCCAACGGTGACGAACCAAAGATGTTGAAGAGGCCATGCGCAAGAGCAGCCGGCAGCACAGAGCCCGTCTGAAGTGTGAGCCACCCTAAAACGGAACTTAGTCCGATAGATTCGAGTAAACGTAAGCATAGTATTTGAATGACTCTACCACCAGCAATGGTAAAGCCAGAAGAAAAGTCTCCGCTTATATGCCATGCCGCGAACGCTATACCGACAAGTAATATTCCACGTAACGTTCCGAATCTGCGAATGAAGGTTGGCTGCAATACGCCCCGAAATATAATTTCTTCAAGCAGCGCAGGAAGAAGAAATACGAATAGTCCAGACACTGGGAGAGTAACAAACTCTTCAAGCGAAGGGAGACCGACGTTATGCGTTGAATGAACAGCCCAGTGGAGTGCCCGGCTCTTTTTGTACCAGTGGAGATGAGACAAACTGGAACAAGAGGAGCTCTATATGGCACGAGGGAAGAAGCATACAGCAGAGCAGAT
>JBARFA010000097.1:0-7195 GCA_049796755.1 Acidobacteriaceae bacterium | reverse complement strand
GCGTGGTTCGACCGGCAGTGACGCGGCTGCCGGCAGTTCGAAAGCGAGTGGCGCAGGCCGCAGCCGGAATGAGATCGAAGGCGAAATTTTCCGCGGGGGAAGCACGGCTGTCTTTGGAGCGGAGTTTGCGGGAGTTAGGCGTCGATGCCATCGACGTTTGGCTGCTGCATGAAGTGACGGCCGAGGATCTTAATGGATCCGACTTGCTGCCATTTCTCCAAAATGCGCAGCAGCGGGGTCTGATCGGCGTGTATGGGGTAGGTACGGAGCGTGCACGCCTCCGCCAATTGTGGGAGAGGCATCGGAGTTATTGCGCGGTGCTGCAATTCGAGTGGTCGGTGCTGGAGGAAGAGGACGCAAGCTTTACTGGAGCTTTCGTGATTCATCATCGTGCCATTTCTGGAGCGTTGGGCCTATTGCACCGTTTTCTCCAGCAGGATTTCGATCTTTGCCGGCGATGGTCGAACGCGGTGGATATGGATTTGTCGGACGCGAAGCTTCTGGCTGGAATTTTATTGCAGGCCGCGTTGGCGGCGAATCCCAAGGGTATGGTGCTGTTCTCGTCGCGAGCGCCAGAGCACATCCGCGCCAACGTACAGGCGGCGGGAAATCTCGACGCGGGCGCAAGAGGAAGACGGCTTCTCGAGTTGGTGGCGGAGAAGCGCAACGAAATCCGCATGCTCGAAAAGAGCTGATGCGCCGGCTGAAACAGGTGCGGATATTCATCGGAATCGTGTACCCTGTAACATCCGGAGCCGACGATGAAACAACGCTGGAAGACCCAACTCGTTTTATTTCTAGCGGTCATCGGGCCGGGCATTATTACCGCCAATGTCGACAACGACGCAGGCGGAATTCTCACTTATTCCCAGGCAGGCGCGCAGTTCGGCTACATGCTGCTGTGGACGATGATTCCTGTAACGCTGGCGCTGATTGTGGTGCAGGAAATGTGCGCGCGCATGGGCGCGGTGACCGGCAAGGGACTGAGCGATTTGATCCGCGAAGAATTTGGTCTTCGCATCACGTTCATCATGATGATCCTGCTGGTGATCGTGAATTTTGGAAACGTCGTCGCCGAATTTTCCGGCATTGCGGGCAGCATGGAGCTGTTCCACATCAGCAAATATATTTCGGTTCCAATTTGCGCCGCGCTGGTATGGCTGCTGGTGGTTAAAGGCGACTACAAAAGTGTCGAAAAGATTTTTCTGGTGGCCTCGGCATTTTATATCGCGTACATCTTTGCCGGATTTTTTGCCCACCCCGATTGGCATACTGCGTTGGCGGCAACGGTAAAACTTCCCCCGCGTCATGTGTGGCATACCTCCGGTTACATTGCCATGACGGTTGCGGTCATCGGCACCACCATTGCGCCGTGGATGCAGTTTTATCTTCAGTCGTCGGTGGTGGAGAAAGGCGTCAACGAACGGCAGCTGACACCGTCGCGATGGGACGTGATTGTCGGCTGCATGTTTACTGACATCGTGGCGTGGTTCATCGTGGTGGCATGCGCGGCGACCCTCTATGTCCATGGCATGGGCGCAATCCAGGTGCCGTCCGATGCGGCGGAGGCAATGAAGCCGCTGGCGGGGCAATACGCGTTTATTTTATTTGCGGCCGGGCTCTTCAATGCATCGTTATTTGCAGCATCCATCCTGCCGTTGTCGACCGCCTATACCGTGTGCGAAGGCATGGGATTTGAATCGGGTCTGGATAAAAGCTTCAGCGAAGCGCCCGCGTTTTACTGGCTGTATTCACTGTTGATTGCCGCAGGCGCGGGACTGGTTCTGTGGCCGCATTTCCCTCTGGTGAAGGTGATCATCGATTCGCAGGTGCTGAACGGCGTTCTGCTGCCGATCGTGATGATCCTGATGCTGGTGCTGATCAACAAGCCGGAGTTGATGGGCAAGCACACCAACAATCACTGGTTCAATGTGATCGCATGGGGAACGGCGATCATCGTAATCGGCTTGTCAATCGCGATGCTATTTGCGCCGAGCAGCTAAAGAATTTTTCCTTGCGCCAGGTCGCGGATAAATTTTCGATCGGCGGCGAGGAAATTGTAGGCAGGCAGGTCGCGCAGTTCCGCCCAGCGCATGTCCTGAAAGATGCGGTTCTGCATATCGCCTTCGAAATGGTAAACGGCGAAAAATCGCAGGTGGATGGAGCCACCGTTGCGATAGTTGTGCTGCACCTCCGCGATGAAGGGGCCGATCTTGGCTTCGATGCCAAGCTCTTCTTCTAGCTCTCGACGCAGCGCCTGCTCGGGAGTTTCGCCGGGCTCGATTTTTCCGCCGGGAAATTCCCATTGCAATCCCATGGCGGTGCCGGCCTTGCGCTGACAAATGAAAACTTTCTTGTCTCGCAAAATCAAGGCCGCGACCACGGCACGCATCCGAGGTTTTTCTGATTCAGGCTGGGGCGCTACTTCGACATCCGGTTCCATCACTCCCATAGGATAGTGATTTACGGCTGCTTCTGCGAATGGGCGAGGGAAATGAGCCGAGGATGCGCAGGAAATCGATTGGGATGGATCGCGGCCGCGAGGCAGGCGAGACCTTCGAGGATGGGATGGGCGGGAGTGTTGAGGAACTCGTCGGGGATGCAATAGACGCGGCCATTTGCGACCGCGCGCAAGGATTGCCAGCCGCGCTGCTTGACGACACGAGCCAATGGGACGCGATCTCCTGCGCCGCACCAGGCAAAGATGAGAACGTCGGGATCGCTGGCGGCGACGGTCTCCGCGGTGGTGGTCTTGCCGGGGTCGCCGATGAATTCGCCGCCGGCGGCTTCGACGAGTTCTTTCACCCACGGCTGAGAATGGATGAGCGGCTTGCCCCACTCTTCACAGTACACGCGAGGACGGTTGGCGGAGGTTGCAGACTGAATGCGAACGGCCTCGATGCTGGAGGCGAGTTCGGTGACCAGGTCTTCCGCGCGATCGGAGGCGTGGACTACGGAGCCGATCAGGCGAATGTCGGCGAAAATGTCAGCTAGGGTGTGTGGGGCAAGCGTAAGCACGGGACAGCCGGCGCGAAGAATGGCCGCCAGCGATTCCATGCGGTAAGGGACGGAGGCGATCACCAGATTCGGTTCGACCGCGAGCAGTTCTTCCATGGTGGACGACCAGGAGTCGGCGATGATTTTCAGGTTGCGACGGGCGAGCTCCGGCACTGCCTCGACGCAGTAGCGGGTGCAGGCTACCAGATCATCGAGGCGGCCGAGCCGCTGCAGGGTGAGGGTGATGCTGGGTTGCAGTGACGCGATGCGCAGCGGGGACGGCGCGCCGTTGGAGGCTTCGCCAGGCAAGGACATCACGCATGGACAGGGCCGGGCTGAAATACTGGCCAACCCTGTAGCGCGGCAATCTCCGTCAGCTCTGCTGTTGGGTTCACCACGAAGGGGTGCTTCGCGATGGCGAGCATCGCGGCATCGTGAATGGAATTGCCGAAGACAGCATCGGGCTCGGTGATGCCCACGCGCGCCAGCGATTGCACTTTGCCTTCGTCGGTGGGGATGTCGAGCAGTTCTTCGGTGATCAATCCATTGGTGACGCGCACGCGGGCCGCGAGGACGCGCTCGACGGGAATGCCGAAGTGCTGCATGGCATCTTCAATCAACCAGCTGTTGGTGGAACTGACGGCCCACACGATGGTGCCGCGCTGTTGCAGTCGAGTGCATGCTTCGCGCATCTCAGGAAAAATATTCGGGCGCATCATCTCGTCAAAATATGTGTGCACAGCCTGGCGGAGTTCGGAGTCGCGCAGGTCGCGGTAAATCTGCACCATTTCGCCGCAGATGGCAAGCTCAGAAACTTCGCCGCGCATGTAGGCGCGATAGCGCGCATCCATCCAGTTGCAGGCTTCGCGAGAGAGCAGTCCGGATTCCATGGACCATTGCATGAAGCCGACACCGGCATCGCCGGACCAGAGTGTGCCATCGCAGTCGAAAACAGCGACGGCGGGTTGGATGGTGTCGATGCGACGGAAAAATTCTGAAGAAGAAAGAGTTGAAAGTTTCGGGGTAATGAGTTGTTGTGCCAAAACGGACGACCTTATCAAAAATATAAAAAGAGAATTTGTAGAAGGCGGGACGCATTTACGTTGTGAGTGTAGCCTTCCTCTCTATCATGCAGCATCGGCGGAAACTATGCCAGATGCGTTGTAGCGGATTCACCAGCTTGTAACCTTGCGATACATAGGGCTGGCGAAGTTGATTCCGTGGGAATGAGTTGCTGGGGGCGAGGCCGCGATGTCCGATAATTTCTGCAGGCGAGGCGCTGCGTGGAGAACGATCAAAATTTAGATCGAAGCAATCTGAAGCTGATCCAGAATTATCTGACCTATCTGCGCGTGGAAAAGGGTCTGCGGCCGCTGACCTGCGAAGCGTATCAGCGTGACCTGCTGCAGTGTGCGGAATTCGTCGAGAAGACGAATGGCTCGCTGGCGTCGGCAAAACATGAGGACTTGGCGGGATTTGTCGCTCATCTGCAGGCGCACCAGGTAGAGGCGCGCTCGCGGGCTCGAAAACTTTCTTGCCTGCGCGGGCTGTATCGCTGGCTGCTGTTGGATAAGCGCATCGCGTACGATCCTACAATTCACCTGGAAACGCCGGCGGGTTGGAAGGTGCTGCCGAAGTCGTTGTCGGAAGCGGAAGTGGTGACGATGATCGACCTGACCGGGCACGGTGCGGCGGGAAACAGGACCGAAGAATGCACGCCGCAGTCGCTGAGGGATCGCGCCATGCTGGAGCTGTTATACGGCGGCGGCGTGCGCGTGTCAGAGTTGGTGGGGCTTGCGGTGGAAGACATTTCTCTGCAACAGGGGCAGATGCTAGTGCGCGGAAAAGGTGACAAGGAGCGCATTGTGCCGCTTGGGCAGCCTGCGATTCAGGCGCTGACGGAGTATCTGGAACAGGGCCGCGCACAGTTGTTGCGCAAAGCGAATGTGCGCGAGGTATTTCTATCGCAGCGTGGACATCCGCTGACGCGGCAAACGGTGTGGGCGCTGGTCAAGCAGGTGAATCATCGCGCCAGTCCGCACATGCTGCGGCATAGTTGCGCCACGCACATGGTGGAGCATGGGGCGGACCTGCGCACGGTGCAGACTTTGCTGGGCCATGCGGATATTGCGACCACGCAAATTTATACGCATCTGGCATTGGGCAGGTTGAAGGCGGTGCATCGCGCGCATCATCCGAGGGGAAACATGCAGGCGCAGGTTTCGGATGGTGCGGAATGAGTCCCACGTCTCAAAAACGAGATGTGGGGCACCCAGGTTTTGGTGAGAATGGGTCAGCCGAGCGGTCAGCTCCGGAAATACTGCGGCTGATCGCGCAGTATATGGCGGTGCTGACGGTGGAGCGGGCTTCGTCGGAACACACGGTGCGCGCCTATCAGAGAGAGCTGCATTCTTTTGCGGCGTTTTTGGCGAAGCGCTGTGGCGAGGGCGTGGTGCCGTCGCAAATCGAACATCCCGTGATTCGGGAATATCTGGGAACGCTGTACGAAAAGAATTTGTCGAAACCCTCGGTGGCGCGGGCACTGGCGGCGATTCGGTCGTGGTTTGGCTGGCTGGCGCGGATGGGGCATATTGAGCAGAATCCGGCACGGCTGGTGTCGACGCCGAAGCTGCCGAAGCATTTGCCGCGCGTGCCTGGAGCGGAGCAGCTGAACCAGGCATTCAACGATATGGATGCGGAGACGGCTTGGCCGGAGCGGGATCGCGTCATCATGGAGCTGCTGTATGGCTGCGGTATTCGCAACGCGGAGCTGGTGGGGCTGAACCTGGACGATATTCAGTGGGGAAATGAGTGCATCCTGGTGCGCGGCAAGGGGCGCAAGGAACGGTACGTTCCGCTGGGCGATGCGGCGGCGATGGCGGTGCGAACCTATTTGCCGCAGCGGGCGCAAAAGCTCTTGGACGCGAAGCGGGCGTCTGAGGCGTTGCTATTGAATGTTCGCTTGCGAGGAGATGGCCGCCTGACCACCCGCAGCGTCGGTCGCATTGTGAAGCATCTGGCGCTGTCTCATGGGCTTGCCGCGGATGTTCATCCGCATACGCTGCGGCATGCGTTTGGGACGCACATGCTGGAGGAGGGTGCGGATTTGCGCGCCATCCAGGAAATTCTTGGCCATGCCCGGCTTTCGACGACGCAGCGGTATACCCATCTGACATCTGGCCAGGTGGCGGCGGTCTATGACCGAACTCACCCAAGGGCGAAAGCCTAACGGCGGTTCGGGGATGTCCCAGTCTCAGCATGCGAGGGGAATTGTGGGGCTCAAAACGGCACCAGTGCGTTACCGAAAGTATCAGCCAGATCTTCTGATTGCGATGTTTCGCAAAGCAGCGGCGCTTCGCAACGAAATGTTAGAAGCGGGATTTACTGATAACGGCGGCGCAATTCATAGTGCGGAACGCATTCTGAATTTACTTGGTCTGTGTCTCAAGTATTCCGATCTCAGTCACATCAACAATCTCAGACATTCTGACGACGCCGAATTCTCAGTTGAGGCCTGGAAACTCTATCAGAATGGAGATAGGGTGCTCATCGAACATGTGTCGCCGATTCGCCATCTTACTCGAATGGCAATCGACAAGATCGGCAAGAAAACGACAGATGATCAGTTTAAAGCCTTTGTAAAGCGACACTACAAGCTCCTACTTTTGTCGCCATCGGAGACGCAGCGGTTGAATAGGCAGAATCGTTCGATGGTCGATTCCGATCGCATCAACAAAGCGGGCATTCGGCTGGCAACACGGAAAACCCGTGAACGGGCAAATGAGGGTGGCAATTCCCGCGCTTCCAACGAACCGTGATGGTCAGCTCTCGACATTCGCTCTCACGCATTAGGGCATTTACAATGAGAGTGCACCTGTTCTTATGCGCTTCTCCCCGAATTGGGCCGCTTATTCTGCGTTCAAACAGCTTAAAATTAGAGTGTGCGCCCAACCCGGAGCGTTGTCGTACCGGTGCCAGCAAGACTTATGAAGGTTGGATTTTCTTGTGATACAGATTGGCGATGCATTAACCAAAGTTTTCGGAACCAGCAACGAGCGCACCGTGAAGCGCATGTTGCCGACGGTCAAGGAGATCAACGCCCTGGAGCCGGCGATGCAGCAGCTTACGGACGAGCAGATGCGCGCCAAGACGGACGAATTTCGCGCCCGCATTGCGGCTCATATTGCCGACATCAAGG
>JBARFA010000096.1:0-7946 GCA_049796755.1 Acidobacteriaceae bacterium | reverse complement strand
GCCTGTGCCTGCGCTGCGCGAGCATCGGCCTGCGCCCTTTGCAGCGCTTCTGCCTGCTGGTCTGCTGTTAACTGCGCCTCACGTTGTTTCGCTTGTGCGGCTCGTTCGGCTTCCGCTTGTTGGGCCTGCGCTACCTTTTGCGCAGCTTCTGCTTTCACGGCCAGCGAACGCGCATCCTCTGCCTGCTGCGTGGTGCTGCGCGCGGCAGTCAGGATTGGATTCTTCTGCTTTCTCGCGATGTAATCATCCATCTGCGCCTGCGATTGCTGGGCTATGCTCCACGAATTGGGAGCGTACTTCTCCGCTCCCTGAAGCCGGGCGATTCGCATGGCATTACGCGCTTCATACACCGCAAGCGGAACTTTGGGATCGATCGTAATCGGCTGCAGTTGCGACTCATGGTAAGCACTGCGACTCAAGAGGCGCGCCGACACGGGAGTGGTCATGCCCTTGGTATTGCTGCCGGGAACACCCATCAGCACCACCGCCTCGCTCGGTTCGGTCACGGCAAAATAGGGCTCCGCGGTAATGATCAAGGCGAAATTCGGCATTTGCGTGGTCGCCAGCAGTTTGGCCTTATCGCCGTTCAACAGAATTTCACCGAGATTTGCGGCGCGGCCTTCGGGCGTGATGGCCCACAGAACATACGTCAAAAACTCCGGCCCTATCTGCGTGGCCGGAGACATCTTCTGCAACTGCATGTCGATGGTGATGATGCCCTTCTTGTTGTCGATCTTTGCCTGGCCCTTGGCAAAGGGCAACAGCGGAGTGCCGGTGAAATTAAGGCGGCTGGAAGTGTTGTTCGGAAAGCTGACCGCCTGCACGGTCTTGGACACGTTGATGTTGATATTGACCACAGACGGGCTGGCGGCAGCCTGATCCTGCGCGAATAGCGGTGAACTGCAGACAACGGACAGAGCGATGATGAGTGCTGTTTTCTTCATGCGAACCTCTCAAGCAACCTTGCTGTGACATCCCAATGTGGAGCCCGGTCAAGCGAGCTCACTACAAGACAAGATATGTAGAAATCTTTTACGTAGCCTGTGGATCGAATCTGATTCTACTGTGCAGACAGGGATGTCGCACACACAATTTTCGGAAGCTGCAAGCCGATTCCGTTGCGATTGATATCGCGTTGCGCTGGTTATTCACGAGCTTTTGACGGGCGTGGAGCGGCAGAGGTCGGCAACTTTCTTAGAGGTAGATCTTCGCACTTTGCAGACGTCTTCCGAGCCTACATGACCGAGCGACTCGGTCGTTGGTCTTTCACTGTCCGGGACGATGGCGCCATGGGAAGTTCGCGGACAGGTTGTCGGCGGCAATCGTTATTCGCATCCCTCCAACATTTTGGACGGACTCCAATAGATGCCCGACACACGTCTGGTATTGCCCTTCCATTTGCAGTTCATCTCCTATAAATACAGCCCTTACCCTGCGAATGCGGTTTGGCTGGCTGCTTGCTCTTTTCACTGATTACCGGCTCCGGCGCAGGACTGAGAACGACAGTGAATTGACTGCCGTGCAATTGCCTCGCCGGGGACCCTGCGGATGGTTTCAGCACCACCGACAACATTGATGCGAAATAACGTGACCATGCAGATCGTGGACGGAGTGGCGCGCGGGCTGGAGCTCGTCGGCGTGGCTGTCATTACTGTTGCGTTTCTGTATGCGGCGCTGCGCGCGGTTCGTCGCTACCGGATGGGATGTCCGGACGTGTACGACCAGCTGAAGATCTTTATTGGAAAAGGACTGCAGCTTGGGCTGGAATTTTTGGTGGCCGCAGACATCATCAGCACGGTGACGGTCGAGCCAACTCGAGAACAGATCGTTTCGCTTGGCATATTGATTGTGATTCGAACCGTTCTAAGCTGGTCGATCACGGTCGAAATTGAGGGCTGTTGGCCGTGGCAGCTTGCCAGAAACAAGAAAGGATAGGCCGATGTTCAATTGGGAGAGAGTCATTACGCAGCTTTTTGCCCGGCTCGGCGGACCGATGCATTTCCGCTTTATTATGCAGCCGCTGATGGCCGCTATTTTGGCGACGATTGATGGCATCAAAGATGGGAAGGCTGGCAGACCGGCCTATCTGTGGGAGATCCTTTCGACCGCTCCGGATCGAAAGGCATTGCTGCGGGAAGGCTGGAAGCGAGTGAGCCGGGTATTTCTGCTGGCAATCGTCCTCGACATCATCTACCAACTGATCGAATTTCATTGGATTTATCCCGGCGAGACGCTGATTGTGGCCGTGGTGCTGGCGATCATCCCGTATTTCCTGCTGCGCGGCCCCATCAATCGATTCGTGAAGTGGCGCATGAAGAGAAAGCTCCAAAAATCAAAGCCGGAAACTGCGGCCAGCTAATCTGCTGAACGTTGTGGTCGCACATGGGATTGTCACACACAACTCGAACTCCGAGGCAGGGTGGCGGGTCGAGCTCGACGCGGCCACTGGCATGGTTGCTGGCGGTTGCGGCGATCGGTTTCTCCTTCCCCACGCGCGGATTGAGTCAGACTTCCGCCACTATCTCCAACGCTCAGAAGGTATCGCAGCCAGTCCAGCAAGCCGGGCCGTCCACTGAAGCGCAATCCACTGAGAAGGCAAAAAAGAAAAAGAAGAAGAGAAAGAAAATTCTGCGGCGCGGTTCCATTGCTGCTGCGCCGATTCCGATATCGAGCCCAGCCATCGGCTCGGGCATCGTTCCGGTGGTGGGCTATATTTTTCCACTCAGCCTGAAGGATAAGAAATCGCCTCCATCCGTGATCGGCGCAGCGGGCCTGCTTACGAACAACAGCAGCCGTGGCGTGGCCCTGGTTGGGCAACTCTATATGAAAGAGGATAGGTACGAGCTGACGGCCGGCTATGTTCGTGGAAATCTGGACTACAACGTTTACGGCGGCGGCAGATTGCAGGGCCAAAAGCTAGGCTTGGAACAAACCGGCAACGGCTATATGGTGGAGTTCGTTCGTCGCATTGCGTGGAGGTTTCTTGCCGGCCCGCGATTTATCGACGGGCATTCCTTTATCACGGTGCAGCAGGACCAATTTCCGAATTTTCCCATCCCGCCGGATACGGGGCTTCACACCAACCTGGTTGCGATCGGCGCCAAGGTGACGCGGGACACAACGCCCAACCGTTTTTATCCGGTCGGCGGGACAAAGTTTAGTTTTACGTCGGACTTTTTTTCGCAGACATTGGGGAGCAAATATAGCTTCCAGTCGTATAAGACCGAGTACGACAAATACTGGAGCTTGAGCGCGAAGCAGGTGCTGGCCTACGACGCGTATCTTTGCGCGACGGGTGGAACGCCACCGTTTTACGGAAACTGCATTTACGGCACCGGCAACGAGTTGCGAGGTTACACTGCCGGCCAATACTTCGACCGATATATGGCGGCAACACAGTTGGAATATCGCCTGGTACTGCCAAAGCGTTTCGGATTGGTTGCGTTCGGAGGAATCGGCGGTGTGCGTTCCGGGGACGAGCAGTTGTTACAGAGCAACCACTTCCTGCCCGATATCGGTGCCGGAGTACGGTTTACGGTGAGCAAGAAGTATCACGTGAACATGCGCGCCGACTACGGACAAGGCGTCAATGGGCACACCTTCGGGCTTGGGGTTCTGGAGGCGTTCTAGGCAAAATGACTCACACATGCGCAGGCGGTGGGGGCGCGTCGCATGGAACAATCGATGGCCAGTGCTCTCGCACGGCGATCACGCGGAACAAGAATGCGACCGTCACGGCGATCAGGGTGATGGGGAAAAATCCTCCCCGGTTCATGAAATGCCAGGCCAGCAAGGCGTACACGGAGCTGGCCAGCACCGCGGTAGTGACGAGTTGCTCCGACGGCCGGACAATTTCCGGAGTAAGTCCGGAGAACAGGTCAATGAACACACCTCCTGCCACGGTGGAGATGAGCCCCACCACGATGGCCGCAAAGACGCCAAGGCCGTGGTCGAGTGCCTTGTGCGCGCCCAGAATCGCGAACCAGGGCAGCGTGAACGACTTGAAAAAGGCCAGTGTTCGGGTGCGGAAGCGCTCTTCCTGTGACTCCAGAAACTTGTAAATTGCCATCCCCAGCAAACCCATCAGAATGCACACGAATAGATAGTTCCAATTCTTTAGTGGCGAGGGGATATCGTTGAGCAGAATGTCGCGCGACACGCCGCCTCCAATCCCGCCAAAGAAGGCCATGATCAGCAAGCCGGCCATGGTGTAGCCGCGGTCGTGGGAGGGATTGCGGGCGATCAGCACCCCGTTCAAGGCGTTAATTCCGGCGGCGAACAGATCGACGTTAGGAAAGCTGGGTAAGGTCATTGAAAGATCTCCTCACATTTGCGAACGCCAGAATGTCTCAAACTAAAACGGTCCATGGCGCAGCAGAACGCCGTAGAAGACAATGACTCCAATCAGAATGACGAGGACAGCGACCATAAAAGAAATGGAATATATATGGCGGGACTGGGTGGCGCCGATCTCGTTCAGAAATCTCCGATGCTGCCATGCTGCGCCCGCCAAACCGAGGGTACCCAGAGCGATCAAGGTCAATCCCAGGTTGCGGGGCGCCTGCGGACGGTAAATCTTCCCGGTATGGATTTCTTCGGGGAGGTATTGAAAAAATTTGTAGATTGTGAAGCCAAACCCAATCATAGAAAGGGCGGTTCGAATCCATGCCATCAGCGATCGCTCCGACGCCATCACGGTGCGCTGAATGGCAAGATCGGTCCGGTTTTCCGCCAGCACCGTTCCGCGGTCTTTTTGTACTACTTCATCAGGACTCATCGATGCTTTCCTCAGTACGTTCTTGCTGAGAGGACAGGCGGCGAGTGAAATCGGCCTGCCTCGGTTTTTCAGCCGTTGCTTGCATAACGGAATGCAAGCAAACGACCAGACCCCAGAGATGTCCGATATCCTGAATCGATTGACAATCAAGGCCTTGTCAGCGAGTAAAAGATTTGGAGCGCAAAGAAGACACCCGAAATTTCGGAGTTGCCTCCAACATGTTGTAACAGGCAAACTTCGTCCACCTCAGGGCTTTGGCCCCGCCTTGACGCGCAATCGTCGCAAAAGAGTCGCACTGTCGAAAGTCAGCAGCCGACTCCAATTCAGGCCCTAATTATTGTTGCCAGATCCCTTCCAATCGATCACATCCGAGAGCCGCCAAGGGTTCTGATTCAGATCCCACTGCAGCTGCCCTTGTTTGTCGATGACTAGTTGCGCCAGCGGGTAGACCACTCCCGTGCTCTTGCTTTTATCCTGGTCGTTGATGTCGAGGACGCCGGCGGACAAGTCGTAGGACATGGTTTCGCTATCCGTCCAGGCTTCGCCAAAGCGGATCTGGCGATTGGTGACGAAAACGATCCGGCGCCCGGTTGCGGTCGGAGTGACAGCGATATACGCGCAGTCATTGCCAAGGGTCCCGGTGATTTCGACGCGGCCGACTGTTCTCATTTTAGAAAGCGCGTTCACCAGGCCCTGATTCTGCCCCTTGTGAAAGGCGGCTTCCAAAATGGCCCGGTCCGCGGGGGTCGAGTACTCATAACCCAAAGGTCGCTGGTTCAAATCCAGCCCCCGCAACCATCCGAATTTGCTGTCGATCCCGTTCAGGCGACCGCTGTTTGACTCTGTGGCGTAAGGGACCATGCTATCAGTGACTTACGCGACATTCGGTCTTCTTCTTAGACGCAGCATTTGGAGTCAGAGCATCCATCCCCAGCTGCGTCGTGCCTATCAGGGCAGAACAGGCCGGCCCAGCGTCATTTTCATATTTCCGCCGCTGCGATCTTGCTACGACGTGGCCAATCCGTCGAAGATATACGCAGCACCATGATGCCCCCCATCTATTTGGACAATCACGCCACGACGCAGCTGGACCCGCGGGTACTCGACGCGATGATGCCGTTTCTCACCACTACCTTCGGCAACGCCGCCAGCCGCAGTCACCCTTTCGGTTGGGCTGCCGAACAAGCGGTCGAAGCCGCCCGCAGCCAGGTGGCGAAACTCATCGGCGCTTCGCCTAAAGAGATCGTCTTCACTTCCGGCGCCACCGAGAGCAATAACCTAGTCCTGAAAGGTGTGATCGAGTCCGGTCGCACTGCTTACCCCGCGCGCGCACTTCACATCGTCACCCAAGCCACCGAGCACAACGCCGTTCTCGATCCCTGTCGCTGGCTCGAAAAACAAGGCTGCCGGGTCAAGGTTCTACCCGTCGCTTCCGACGGACGCATTCCCCTTGATGATTTCCGTCTTCTGTTCGACGAACCCACCCCACCCACGCTTGTGTCCATCATGTTCGCGAACAACGAGATTGGCACGATTCAGCCCATCGAGGAAATCGGCGCTATCTGCCGTGAGCGTGGCGTACTCTTCCACACGGATGCTGCCCAGGCGGCGGGTAAGGTTCCAATCGACGTCGCCCGTCTGAACATCGACTTGTTGTCGCTCTCCGCCCACAAGCTCTATGGCCCCAAAGGTATCGGAGCCGTATACGTTCGCCGCCGCACCCCACGCATTGCTGTCGCCGAGCAAATTCATGGAGGCGGTCACGAACGCGGCCTGCGCTCCGGAACCCTTAACGTCCCCGCGATTGTCGGCTTCGGCTCCGCCTGTGAACGCGCAGCCGGCGACCTGCCTAGCGAGTCCGCTCGGCTCAGCATTCTTCGCGGTCACCTGCAAACTAAGCTCAAGGACGGGCTCGAACACGTCCGGATCAACGGTTCTCTTGAACACCGCCTGCCCGGCAACCTCAACATGACTTTTGAACATGTCGACAGCGAGTCACTGATGATGAGTTTAAGAGACGTTGCAATCTCTAGCGGGTCCGCCTGCACCTCCGCAAAGATTGAGCCTTCTCACGTTCTCCGCGCACTTGGACTGAGCGACGACGACGCGCACTCCAGCCTGCGTTTCGGTATCGGTCGGTTCAACACTGAGGAGGAAATCGACTACGTCGCTGAGCGCCTCATCGAGCTCGTCCCCAAACTCCGGGAACTCTCCCTTGCGGACGTGAACTTGACGTAAGACCGAAGTCGCTGAGACTCTCCTGCGTAGTTTGGAGGGAGGGCGATCTTGCGCGAGACGCACACTGTGTCGGATGCTAGGAGCCGTGAATTCTGATAGTCCCCATCTCGCTGGAGAAGTACCCGGACTCGTGATGCCGAACTTGGAAGACGGCGAGGAGTGGTTCAGCGTTATCCTGCATTTCTCTAATGCAGGATTCTCTCCCACTTCGATCACAATGGACGCCGCCCCGCCAATTTCGTGTCGTTTTGAGCTCAGCAATGATTTTTGGATTGAACATCTCGACCCTAGCCGCGCAAAGGCGATTGTAGATGCATGCAGCCCTGCGAACTTCCGGGCGCCGATTTTGCAACAGCAGGATCATACCTATGCTTTCGTGAAACGGACTCGACTGCCAGGACTCTTCCATGACTTTGGCGGCATTGATGAGTTGGCCGCTGTTGTTGCAATGTCGAGATTGATTCACTTCACGACGACCGGCCTTCGGTACGCCGCGCGTGTATCTACGGTGAACGGTGATCTGAAGCAGATTCTCGCGTTTCAACCGCGTGGGGTGGTTGTCGACGTGTTCCGCTCGAAGGCGGAGAGACGTGATTGGCTCACCGAAATGGACGCACAGAGACTTAAGACGCTGATGCCGCTGATCCTAACCCGAAAGCCCCTTCCAAAGCGCATCCACAATGCTCATTGGCACCACGAATATGCGATGCGGACGTACTACGTCGACCACCGGTGGGTTTTCGTCACTACAGGCCTAGATGTGAGGTTTCAACAGGTTGTCCATCGGATCGAGAACTGGGAAGCTGGGTTTGCGAAGACTCAGAGATCCAGGAGACCCGATGGACTGTCACCAGAATGTCCGACTGACGATGCGCAGTCGAGAGCGGTTAGCCGGCAAAGTTCTGCTGGAGGGATGCACGCTGAAGCAGGC
>JBARFA010000095.1:0-26957 GCA_049796755.1 Acidobacteriaceae bacterium | reverse complement strand
TGTTCACAGAATTTTTTCAGCTTCGGTTTCCAAGTCCTGGACTGAGGCCGCAACCGCAGCAAGAAGTTCAACTCCACTAGAAAGGTACCGACTATGGCTACAACAGCTGCAAAGAAACCCAATATCCTCATCCTCTGGGGGGATGACATCGGCATCTGGAATATCAGCCACTTCAGTCATGGCATGATGGGTTACAGAACACCGAACATCGACCGCGTCGCTGACGAAGGTGTTTCCTTTACTGACTACTACGGCCAGCAGAGTTGCACGGCTGGACGCGCCGCCTTCATTACCGGGCAAAACCCGCTCCGCACCGGTCTGACCAAAGTTGGCATGCCCGGCGCAAACCTCGGACTGCAACCGGAAGATCCAACCATTGCTGAGATGCTGAAGCCTCTCGGCTACGCCACGGGCCAGTTCGGCAAGAACCATCTTGGTGACAAGAATGAGTTTCTGCCAACGGTGCACGGATTCGACGAATTCTTCGGCAACCTCTACCACCTGAACGCAGAAGAAGAGCCGGAGTTGCCCGACTATCCCAAAGATCCGAAATTCAAGGAAATGTTTGGACCCCGCGGCGTACTGCACTGCTTCGCCACGGACACCGCCAGCACAGAACCAGACGATCCGCGCTTTGGCCCAGTGGGGAAGCAAACAATTAAAGATACCGGTCCACTGACCAAGAAACGCATGGAGACCGTCGACGAAGAAATCACAGCGGCAGCCTTAAGCTGGATGGAAAAACAGGCGAAGGCGGATCAGCCGTTTTTCCTGTGGTACAACTCAACGGCCATGCATTTCCGCACGCACCTCGCCGATAAAAATCGCGGCAAGAGCGGTCAGGACGACTACAGCGATCGTATGGTGACGCACGACGAACAAATCGGCATGATGCTGGACAAACTGGACGAGTTGGGCATCGCCGATAACACCATCGTGATGTATTCGACCGACAACGGTCCCGAGAACGACACGTGGCCCGACGGCGCCAACACGCCCTTCCGCGGCCAGAAGGACACGAATTGGGAGGGCGGCTGGCGTGTACCCTCATTCATTCGTTGGCCCGGCAAGATCAAGGCTGGATCGGTGCTAAACGGAATTGTTTGCCACCAGGACATGCTGCCGACATTGCTGGCCGCGGCGGGGGACCCGGAGGTGAACCAAAAACTCCTGGATGGCTACACCGTTGGAGACAAGACGTTCAAGGTATGTATCGACGGTGTGAACCAGCTGGACTACCTTACAGGGCAGGTGAAGGAGAGCCCCAGAAACCACTTCCTTTACGCCAGCGATGACGGTGGCGTAATGGCGGTGCGAGTGGGCGATTATAAGTCGGTGTTTGAAGAACAACTCGCAACCACGATGGCGCTATGGGCGGAGCCTTTCAAGAAGCTTCGGCTACCGCATATCTTTAACCTCCGTCGCGATCCGTTCGAGCGTGCCGATTTCAACTCCAGCGTCTACTGGGATTGGATAGTCGATCACGCACCGATGCTCTACCAGGTGCAAGCGGTGGTGGCGGCGCAAGTTGAGAACTTCGTCAAGTACCCACCGCGGCAGAAGGCAGCCTCATTCAACCTCGACAGTGTGATGGCGTCGTTGGGGCCTGCGCAAGCCGCGTACAAAGCACAAGAAGCTGCGGCCGCTAAAGCAGCCGCAGCCAAGAAGCCCGAGCCCGTGGGCGCAAAGTAGCGTCGTCAGCAACTGAAGGAAAGGGAGGGTCTCGTCGACCTCCCTTTTTTTCTGTATTCTCTTCCTTCTATGACACCCTCCGGTGAAACTCAGTCGACGTCTCGACCCAGTGGCATGGAGGAAGTGCAGGATTTTTACGAGCGGTATCCTTATCCGCGGCCCGTGGAAAGCCTGGAAAGCTATGCCCGGTTGTGGGACGATGCGAACCGCCGGCGAACTGACTTTCACCTTTTCTGGCCCGACAAACCTTACCGCGAAGACGATTCCATCCTGATCGCAGGATGTGGAACCTCCCAGGCTGCCAAGCATGCGATGCGCTGGCCTTCTGCTCAGGTGACCGGTATCGACTTCAGCGCGACGAGTATTCATCACACAGAGCAGCTGAAGGAGAAATATAACCTCAAAAACCTGGAGCTTCGCCAGCTTGCGATTGAACGGGTTGAGGAGTTGGGAACCAGCTTCGATCAAATTGTCTGCACCGGAGTTTTGCATCATCTGCCCAATCCGGATGCGGGACTCGCAGCCCTGCGCAGTGTGCTGCAGCCCGACGGTGCGATGCAACTGATGGTCTATGCCCCCTACGGTCGAACCGGCATTACCATGTTGCAGGAGTTTTGCCGGCGGGTCGGCATCCGTGCGACGGACGAAGGAATTCGCGACCTGGTTGCCGCGCTGCAGTCCTTGCCGCCCGATCATCCACTGGAAAGCCTGCTGCGCCAGGCACCGGACTTTCGCCATGAGGCGGCGTTGGCGGATGCGCTGCTGCACCCGCAGGATCGCGCCTACTCCGTCCCGCAATTGTTCACGTTTCTCGAAAATGCTGGATTGGCCTTCGGCCGCTGGCTGAAACAAGCCCCGTACAGCGCGGCTTGCGGAGTGCTCGCGAAGCTGCCGCAAGCCGCGCAGATGGCGCAGCTTCCTCCTGTGGAACAATTCGCGGCGGCGGAGCTTTTTCGCGGCACCATGCTGCGCCATAGCGTAGTCGCCTATCGCAACGATCGACCTGCGGATGCGGCTCCAGTCCATTTTTCAGGTGACGCATGGCTGCACTACGTTCCGCTGCGCATGCCAGATACTCTCACAATTCAAGAGCGTCTGCCGGCCGGGGCCGCTGCTGTGCTCATCAACCAGACGCACACTTACCGCGACCTGTTTCTACCGATCAGCGCCGCGGAAAAGAGTTTGCTGGATGCCATCGATGGCCATCGCACCATCCGCGACATTCTGGAGTCAGCGCAGCCGGGCTTGCCGGAGCCGTCGCAGACGGAGTTAGGCCGCGATTTCTTTGAACGGCTGTGGTGGCAGGACCAGGTGGTGTTTGACGCATCAAGTTAGGACTGGGAGCCAAGCAGCATTTTGTCGCGAGCGGGCGGTGGGGTAGTATCTAGGCGCAGTAGAAAAGGCACGCTTTTCTCATCTGCTATAAATGGTTGGTGCGAAAGGGGGGACTTGAACCCCCACGGTTTTACCCGCCAGATCCTAAGTCTGGTGCGTCTGCCAATTCCGCCACTTTCGCATTCCTGGTTGGACAGTCCATCTGGCACACAGAATCGCTATGCAATTCCAAACGGGCGAGCCATCGGAACATCCGCTCTGGGCGGGCCCATGCGTCGACCGCGTCCAGCCATCCCGAGTCTACCGGCAAATGACCCGCGGGTGCAATGCTATCCGGAACCACTTATTCCTTACGTTCGAAGGAGCGGAAACCATGTTTGCGGACCAGGGCGTCGCGCTTGGCTTCTTCGAGATCGGTCTGCACCATTTCCCGCACCAGCTCTTCAAAACCGATGCGCGGCTTCCATCCAAGTCGATCGCTGGCGTAGGTCGCGTCGCCCAGCAACGTCTCGACTTCTGCAGGACGAAAATATCGCGGATCGACAGCGACAATCACCTGTCCATTTTCATTCAGAGCTTTTTCGTCCGGGCCGCTCCCGGTCCAGGTAAGCTTCATGCCCAGGTCCGCGGCGGCAATGGACACGAACTCGCGCACGCTGTGCTGCTGGCCGGTGGCGATCACAAAATCTTCCGGCTTTTCCTGTTGCAGCATCAGCCACTGCACTTCAACGTAATCGCGCGCATGACCCCAATCGCGCAGCGCATTCATGTTGCCGAGATAGAGGCAATCCTGCAGACCGACTTTAATGCGAGCCAGCGCGCGGGTAATTTTGCGGGTGACAAATGTTTCGCCGCGCGTCGGAGACTCGTGGTTGAACAGAATTCCATTGCAGGCGTACATGCCGTACGACTCGCGATAGTTGACCGTAATCCAATAGGCATAGAGCTTGGCCACCGCGTATGGGGAGCGCGGATAGAACGGCGTTTTCTCCGTCTGCGGAACCTGCTGCACCAGTCCGTATAGCTCTGAAGTGGAGGCCTGATAGAAGCGAGTTTTCTTTTCCAGCCCAAGGATGCGAATCGCTTCCAGTAATCGCAGCGTTCCCATGGCGTCGACGTCGGCGGTGTACTCCGGCTGCTCGAAGGAAACCGCGACGTGGCTCTGCGCGCCCAGGTTGTAGACTTCATCCGGCTGCACCTTCTGCACGATATGGACCAGGCTGGAAGAATCCGTGAGGTCGCCATAATGCAGGATGAAGTTTCGATGATGGACATGCGGATCTTCATACAGATGATCGATGCGATCGGTGTTGAAGAGCGAAGTCCGGCGCTTGATGCCGTGCACTTCATATCCCTTGCGCAATAAAAATTCGGCAAGATACGATCCGTCCTGGCCGGTAATTCCAGAGATTAATGCTGTCTTCTTCAAAGCCTCACCTGAATAAAAACTGCGTCCCGCAAGGTTGGCGTGATTCGCGATCGAGTTGGCTACGATGCGCCGAACCATCAGCGATTTCGAGCTGAGTTGCCGCTACTTTTAGTGTACCGAAGCGGATGCAGCCGACGAATGGCGTGGGTTTTTACTTCGGCTCGAAGATCCAAATCTTGATGCCGCCGATGAAGGCGCGACCGGGCATGGGCACTCCGGGAATCTCGTCGTAGCCGGTGTTGCTCAGGTTTGTCATCTGCACAAACGGCTGGAATCGCCCGTGTTCATGCACCACGGAGACGTCCCACACCGGATACGCGGTCTGTTGGAACCGTTGTTGCACGCCGACGCGCGTGTTCACCATCACCCAACGTCCAACGTTGGAGTACCAGTTGAACACCGCATTGTTGATCGGATAATTGAAGAGATATTCCGACTGAAGGCCGTTCAGCACGCTTTGCGCGCCGTGCAGCCAGGTGTAGGCAAGATTCACCTGCTGGCTGTGACCCGCCTGCCAGGTCAACGAGGCTTCCGTACCCGCGAACGAGAATCCATTCAGATTGGTTGCGTGCCACATGGCCGTCGGCGAGGTACGAACGTAGTCGATGAAGTTGCTCTGTGGCGAATAAAATCCTGTGACCGAAGCCGCCAGCGAACGCCGCGGATACCAGTCGAGACCGCCTTCATAATCCCACGCCGACTCCGGCTTGAGGTTCGCATTACCCACCGTGGTCGGATCGCTGTAATAGAGATCGGTGTACGTTGGCAGTCGAAATCCGTAGCCGATGGAAGCGCGCGCTTTCAGGTCCGGATGAATCCAATACGACGCCGCAATCGCGGGACTGAAGACGTCATAGCCTCCGCTGATGATTTCCTCGCGCGCGCCGACAGACAGCGTGGCGCGTTTCCACGACCGCACATCGAAGTCGGCATAACCCGACCCCCAGTTGCGCGCGTGCTTGCCGAGATTGTTGCTATCGATGGAATCGCCGTCGAAGTCGAGCCCATAGTAAAGGCCGTTGGCGCCGTTCCACACCGTTTTGCGACGCAACAGCGCCTGCCAGCTCGAGTCGATATGGTTATTCGCGTAGATTCCTGGGTCATCACGGAAGAGCACGTAATTATCAGCGTGCCGTCGATAGGCAAAGCCGCCATCCGTCACTGCTCCCAGCCCCTGGCGAATGGAGGCGAACCAACCTTTGGTCCGCTCCCACGAAGGATAGTTGCCATAGAAATTGTTGGCGCCGAACGGCGTGTCGCTTCCTGCCAGCAGAACATCGCTGGTGCCCAGCGGCGACTTCACCCATGTTTCCGTGCTTAAATTTTCGTTGCGATAATCGCGATCGTACATAAAGCCGGAGGAGAACTCGCGATGCCCGGCAATCTGTTCCGCCAAATTACGACGCGCATAATTGCCGACGAAAGTTTGCTGATTTTCTCCGAAGCTGCCCCCGCCGCCTGAAACCCATAGCGAACTGGCGGCAGGACGCGCGGTAAGAAAGTCCACCACGCCCCCCAATGCATCCGCGCCATATAGCGTCGATCCGGCACCATGCAGCACTTCAATGTTCGTCATTGCGTCGAGCGGCACAGGCAAATCCAGATTGTTGTGGGCCGTTTCGGCGTCGTTCACGCGGAATCCATCCAGCAACACCAGTGTCTGCTCAAACGATGTTCCGCGAATCGACAGATCCGCGGGATAGCCGCCAGCCCCACGCTGATTGATCTGGACTGACGAGTCGGTGCGCAGATAATCCTCCACCGTGTTGTAGGCCAGAGGGTGCTGCTGTGTATCCATCACGACGACGGAGCGGGCCGACTCGCCTAGCGAGATAGGATCGGGTGCGCCCAAAACCGTAACTGTGGTGCGTACGGTATCCAGTTTCGTTTGCTTGGATGGCGTGGTACTTGCACTCGGCGAAGGCGCGTCAGGGAGGGGCGAGCTCTGCTGGGCAAAGCCGCAGAGGGCACTGCCGCACAGGAACAAGGCCACGAGCCAGCGAGTACCGATCAAGCAGGTAACTCCGGAACAGACATGCATCGAGCGCGAAACACAGGCGAGACGATCAAGTGGAACCCTCTGCATCATCATTCAGCAATTTCGGCGACCGCACAATGATACTTTTGTCTTGATCTAAATAGTTGATGCTGTAAACTACCTTTGCCTATGATGCGCATTGAAGCTTTCCTCCGCGAGAGTCCCATGTTCACGGTCAAGCGTGCGGCCCTGCGTTTTGACGCACTGGCATCGGAAGCCTTTGCTGACGATGACCTGGGATTTATGGAGGGCCTTGTCCTGGCAGCCATCTTCTTTGAAGCTCCCCGGCCGATCAAACCGTCGCATCTGGCCGCTACTTTCGCCACCACGCGCGGCAACATCAGTCATGCTGTCTCATCGCTGGAAGCGAAAGGCCTGCTGCAACGAAAGATCGATCCCGCCGATGCGCGAGGATATCTGCTGACGCTGAAGCCCGCCGGAAAGAGATGCGCGCTGCGCGTGATTGCGGCATTCGACCGGATGCAGCAGGGATTCGAACGCGAAGTCGGAGCCGGCACGCTGGCGAACGCGCTCAAGGTGATTCGCGCGCTTGAATCCTGCAAGCACGGGTGAGAATTCGCACTCAATGCTGACGATGGAATACACTGCAAAACGATATGCCGGTTCCGGCTGCGGATTGGAAAGGTATTGAAGCATGGCTGCATTGGCAGATAGATTCTGGCGCGGCAAACGCGTCTTCATCACCGGGCATAGTGGATTTAAAGGGGTCTGGCTGTCGCTGTGGCTGCAGTCTTTAGGGGCAGAGGTGTTCGGCTACTCGACCGCTTCAGCAGCTGCAGCGAATGAGGGCAAGTTTGCGGTCCCGATGCAAACCTTTCGCGGAGATATTTGCGATTCCGACAAACTGCATCCTGCGCTGATCGCAAGCCGACCTGACGTGGTAATCCACATGGCGGCGCAACCCTTTGTCCGCAAGGCGCTGGAGGATCCCATCGGAACCTACCAGGCCAATGTCATTGGGACGGCGACGCTGTTGCAAGGCGTGCGCCAGTGCGATTCAGTGCGCGCTGTCATCGTAGTCACAACCGACAAATGTTACGAAAATCAGGATTGGGATTGGGCGTACCGCGAGGTGGATCGCCTGGGTGGCAACGATCCGTACAGCAGCAGCAAAGCCTGCATGGAAATGGTCGTCCGGTCTTTTCGCGATTCGTTTTTCAGCACCGATGGAGTGGGCAGCCGTCGAGTTGGTGTAGCTTCAGCGCGGGCGGGAAACATGCTGGGCGGCGGCGACTGGGGAAAAGACCGGCTGGTTCCCGATATGATTCGCAGCTTCGCCGCGGGCAAGCCGGTGGTGTTGCGCAATCCAACGGCAAAGCGGCCGTGGCAGTTTGTGCTGGAAACTTTGCGGGGCTATTTATTGCTGGCCGAGACGCTCTACGAAGAGCCGGCGCGCTATTCCGGCGCGTGGAACTTTGGGCCTGGGGCCAGCGAGGTGCGATCGGTCGAGTGGATTGTCGAGAAGGTCGCGGCCGCATGGGGCGCGGAGGCGAAGTGGGAGGTTCAGCCGAGCCAACATCCGCAGGAGGTTCCGATGTTGCGGCTCGACTGCGCCAAAGCCGCGAAGGAATTGTCGTGGAAGCCGGAGCTCGATCTTGCCGAGGCGTTGCAAATGACTGTCGAGTGGTACCGGGATTTTTACGCTGGAAACAATGTCGCGGAAACCTATGCAGCGCAGATTGCAGCCTACTCCTCGCGTTCTAACGCGAAGTGGGAAGTGCTTTCCCCGGCTGTTCGCGGAGTTTGACGCAGCGACCCAGAACCCTGCCGCACGCGGAAATGCAATACACTCATCCCTATGCGCCCCACACTTTCTGTCGCGATGATCGCCCGCAATGAAGAGGCGAACTTGCCCCGAACGCTGGAGAGTGTGCAGTGGGTTGATGAAATCGTGATCGTCGATTCTGGATCCACGGATCGCACCCCAGAGATCGCTCGCAGCTATGGCGCGAAGCATTCCTTCAACAGAGATTTTCGGGGGTTCAATCCGCAAAAAACTTTGGCGATCGACGCCTGCACCAGCGATTGGATTTACCTGTTGGACGCCGATGAAGTGATGACGCCGGAGCTGGCGGAAGAAATTCGGCAGGTGCTGGAGAATCCGCGCTTCGAGGCGTACTGGCAGCCGCGCGTGAATCTTTTTCTGGGGCGCTGGATTCGTCACGGCGGATTTTATCCCGACCATAAACTGCGCTTGTTTAAGCGAGGCACGGCGCGCATGGCGGGCGCGGAACCGCATGGCACACCGGAATATGCGGGTCCAAAGGGCACCTTAAAAAACGATCTGCTGCATTATGCCTACCCCAAGCTCGAGCTCTACCTGGAGCACATGAATCGCTACAGCTCGCACAGCACGCGCGAGCTATTCGAAAAAGGGAAAACGAGTCAATGGTTCGGCGCGTTTGTCTGGAATGTGATCCTGAACCCGATCGCGACCTTCGTGAAAAACTACATTTTTCGCCTGGGATTTCTCGATGGCCTGGAAGGTTTTGTGCTGCACTTCAATCACTCGGTCTACATCCACTGGAAATATGTCAAAGCGTGGAATGCAGGCAAACAGATGCGTGCCGCGGAAGGTTCACAGCCGCACGCAGAGGCCTGGAAGAACCCAGAAAACTAATGGGGTGCTGGGGGAGGGGTAGGGTTGAATCGAGTTAGCCAACCAGGCCCGGCAAGGTCCACTCATGCGGTAGTACGGACCTCGCGATTTGGACACACTTCGTGCGTGGAGCCAGTTCGATTCCGATTTCAGTCCAACGGCGAATCGTATAGATTTGCGAGCAGCGTTCGCACAACCAGAAGTAGCGCCGTATCACAACGGGGGGCTTGCTCTGCGCGGACGCTGACATTGCAGGGATCTGAAACGCACCGCCCTTGGAGTTATTGGCGCCAGCGATTGTCTCCGGGGAAATCGCCTGGGCCGAGGGCTTACGCTCCATCAGAAATAGACGGCCGCCGCGCAGATACTTCAATTCCGCGCTGCAATCCTTATTTGCGCATGTCATATTCATGGTGCTCGCCTCGGTTACTTACTTTAGTAAGAACCCACCTGGCAGAAAAGGGTTGGCTTTAAAAAAGCTCAATGTGCAGTGATGAAGATGATCTGTCTTTCTCACTGTTTCTCGGAGAAAGAGAACTCGATCTGGGGATCGAATTGCAGGAACTCCGGGAGGAAAGAAGTCCGTCGCAATGCTTTTCGATGGCCGAAAAGCTGCTGACAGTTTCATGATACTCCCGTTGCAGGGCAAGGAAACCGAAGAAAATTGTGAATATTCACTCGTAGCAAAAATTGCGGCCGTTGGATTTTCCAATCGTGCGCGACCCGCGATAGTCGTCAGTCCGCGGAATCGAATTGCAAGAGAATGCGACCGGATGGATCGGAATTTGCGCGAACACTGGCCAAGGTCGGAACTCTCCAGTTGGCATCCAACAAGGTTTCGGTGGGATAGGTCGTCAAGACCGCGAGCACTGGACACCCGGCAGCTCTCCCGGACGCAACTCCGGCCGGAGCGTCTTCCACCACCAGGCAATCGGCGGGCGCGGCTCCAACCAAGGCGGCACCATGCCGGTACGGTTCCGGATGGGGCTTGCCTTGCTGCACGGTTTCCGCCGTAACAAAGTGCTTTGGAATGAGGATGCCCGCGTGAGCCATGCGGCTTCGCGCCAGCCGTTCCGTGGCAGAGGTGACCACTGCCCAGGAGCCTTCCGGCAGCGCCGCCAGCAGATCCTTCACGCCCAGCAGCACCACCAACCCTTCGTTATCTTCCACTTCCAAATCTTCAATGAATCGAAGCTCGGTGGCATCATCCAGGTCTGGCCGCAGGGTACGAACGGTCTCAATGGCGCGCCGCCCGTGGGCCAGGTGGATGGCGTAATCCGGATCGAGTCCGCGCGATTCGGCATATCGCTGCCAGCTGCGTTCGACCGAGCCGATCGAGCTCATCAGCACTCCGTCCATATCGAAAAGCAGGCCGCGGACCTGCAGCTCAACCTTCATCGGGACCCGCCGCTGGATTGCAGCGTAAACTCGCGACCCGCTTGCAGCAGGCGCTGCACGGCTGCTGGCGAGCAGGATTCCGCATAGATGCGCAGCAAGGGCTCGGTACCGGAAGCGCGCAACAGCAGCCAGCTTTCCGCCGCCCTGGGTTTGGGTGCTGCCTCCGTGTTGCGCAAAAAGAATTTCATTCCGTCCAAAGTTTCCACTCGCTCCACTTCCATTTCGGCGAAGGATTTCACTCCGGCGCGCGCCCTGGCGATCGCGTTATTTTTTATGTCGTCGCTGATGTGCATATCGATCCGGTCGTAATGATGTTCGCCGTATTCGTGCTGCAAATCCGCGACCAGCTCGCCCAGGGATTTGTTTTCGTCGGCCATTACATTGGCCAGCAGCAGCGCGTTCAGCAAACCATCGCGTTCCGGCAGGTGCCGAGCAGTTCCAATGCCGCCAGACTCCTCACCACCAATTAAGATTTCGCGGGAGAGCATCAGGTCGCAGATATATTTGAAGCCGATGCCGGTTTCGTGCAATTTGCGACCATGGCGCGTGCAGATGCGATCCACCATGCGGGTGGTGTTGAACGTCCGCACCACTTCTCCGGGCCATTGTTTGCGTTCAATCAACCAACGCAGCAGGATGGAGAATATTTTGTGGGCATCGACAACGTTGCCGTTTTCGTCCACCGCGCCAATGCGGTCCGCGTCTCCATCCGTAGCGACTCCGGCCTGGCAATGTTGTTCGACGACGGTTTGCTGCAGCTGACGAAGATGCGGCAGGATCGGCTCTGGATTGATTCCAGGAAACAGCGGATTCGGTTCGCGATGAATCTCCACGCAGGGGACATCGACGCGAGAGAAAATTCCAGCCAGGATTCCGCCGCCCGCTCCATACATGGAATCGATCGCGAGTTTGAACCCGCTGGCTGCGATCTTTTCCAGGTCGACAAATCCAGCGATCTTTTCTAGGTAGGCAGGAAGGAAATCCACGCGCTCGATGTTGCCGGCCACAGACGCACGCGGCAATGGCTTGCCCAGATAGGACTCGATGGCCGCGATCATGGAAGGTTTGCCCGAGCCGCCGTAGCTGGCTTTGAACTTGACTCCATTCCATTGGAAGGGATTGTGGCTGGAGGTGATCATGATGCCGCCGGCGGAGCCGCTATCGCGCACAGCTAATGACAATGCGGGCGTAGGCGTGATGCCGCTGGCTAATCGCACCGGAATCCCCGCGGATGCGACCACCTCTGCCGCAGCCTGCGCAAAGCTGGGCGAGCCAAATCGCGTATCGTAGCCGATGCAGAGGCCGCGCGACGGATCTTCCTGCGTCAGAATGTAATTCGCAATCGCGCTGGCGGCCACGCGAAGATTGGCAAAGGTAAAGTCCTCTGCAATGACGCCGCGCCAGCCATCGGTGCCAAACTTTACAGCGCATGCATGGGAATCGTCAGTGGCCGTCACAGTTTCCATTCGAAAAGTCGATCAGATCAGTTTTTCTTGTTTTTCCTGCTGCAGCTGCTTCACCAGCTTGCCAACATCCTGGCACCCGGCGCGCGTGGTGATCAGCAGAACGTCGCCGGCGTCCACCACCACCAGATTTTCGACGCCGACCAAGGCCACGTGTTTCTCGGGGGCGTAGACATAGTTGCCACTGGCTTCCAACACGCTTTCTGCCGTTGTATCCATCACGTTGTCGCCATGCCGCACATTCTGGCCGTGCAGGATTTTATGGTCATACAACGCGGCCCACGATCCCAGATCGTTCCAACCGAAGTCCGCGCGCAGACAATACAGGTTGGAATGATGCTCACCTTTTGCGGAACGTGGTTCGATGATGGCGTAATCGATGCTGATGTTTTCGCACCGTGGATACAGTTCTGAAAACTTCGATGCGAACTCGGCCGTACCAAATGCCTGCGCAATTTCTTCCAGGTAAGGAGCGGTCTCCGGCAGGTGTTCGCGAACTGCGTTGGCAAGGGTGCGCGCCGTCGCCAGAAACATACCGCTGTTCCAGAAATAATTTCCAGCGGCCACAAACTCATTGGCACGCTCCAGGTTCGGCTTCTCAGTAAATCGACGAACCCGCGAGGTAGTGTCGTTCAGCGTTTCACCGGTCTCAATGTAGCCGTAACCCGTTTCCGGATGGCTCGGTTTCACTCCCAGCACGATGATGTTTTCACCCGCCGCTGCCAGTTCGCTGCCCGCCAACAGCACTTGCAAGAACCCTTCGGAGTCCTGAATCGTGTGGTCCGCGGGGAATAGTCCCAGCACCGCATTGGGCGACTGGCGCTCCAGAAGAAATGCAGCCAATCCCGCGGCTGGCGCGGTGTTTCGCGCGACAGGCTCCGCCAGGATCTGCGCCGGAGGAATGTCGGGCAATTGCTTCTCCACCGCCGACATCAACCATTCATTCGTCAGGACCCAGATGTGTTGGCTGTCGGCCAGCGGCAGCAGCCGGCTCACCGTTTGCTGCAGCATGCTGCAGTCGCCATTCAGCGCGAGCATTTGCTTGGGATGGGTCCTGCGACTACGCGGCCAAAAACGCGTGCCGCTGCCACCGGCAAGGATAAAAGGTCGAAACTCGAGGTTTGGATTCAACGTAGGTTTCATCGTAAACGAAACAGACGGGTGCAGCGGCGAAACAAATGCGCAGGGAAGACAATTTCAAACTAGATGAATGGAATCGATCTGGAGTTGCCAAGCGTACCGTCGGAGTTACTCCGGAATCGCGCGAAGAATCTCCGATGGCGCAGACGAAGTGAAACTCCACTCGGGGTTGCAGGCAGGCACGACAGCCAATTCCCCACGCTGCAGGGGGATGGGAGCTTGCCCCGCGGACTGCAGTTGGCCTGCCCCCGCGCCCACAAACACCAGCTGAACTGTCTTCGACTTTTTCCCGGCAGGCAGCGAGAAGTTCTCCGTCTTCGCATCTGCGAGTCGAGTACGATCGACCCGAAAATATTTCGACTGCACTAGAATCTCGCGGCCTCCGGCGATCGATTGTGAGCCGCTGATTGGCTCAATTTCTGGCGCGACCGGGCCGGCGTCCGTCTGCAATCGAATGGCTTGCAACCCATCTTTCAAATGCAGTTCGCGCGGTCGTCCGTAATCGTACAGGCGATAGGTCATGTCGGAATTTTGCTGCGTCTCCAGCATCACGACTCCGGGAAAAATCGCATGCACCGTCCCCGCATCGACAAAGATCATTTCATCTTTCTTCACGGGAACGGATTGCAGCAGGTTCTCGAGCGTCTTGTTTTCGATGGCAGCTTTCACGTCGGGCAGCGTTGTTCCTGGCCGCAGCCCCAGCGCAACGGTGGCTCCGGGATCCGCTTCCAGAACGTACCAGCATTCTGTTTTCCCGTGCGGCTCCCCGTGTTGGCGGGCCATTTCGTCTCCGGGATGAACTTGCACGCTCAGTTTTTCGCGCGGAAATAACACTTTCATCAATAGCGGAAACCGTTCCTGGTGGGCGCCGATCTCGCCCAGAAGATCTTCCCGGCGTTCATGGAACACCGCGTCCAATGTCTTTCCAGCGAGCTCGCCGGTATCGACAACGCAGTCATTCCCGCTGAGCCAGACTTCTCCGATCGGCTGGTCGGAAATTTTGAAATCGTACCAGGGAGCAAGGTCTCGCACACCCCAAACCATGGGGCGAAACCAGGGACGCAAACGAAAAGGAGTGAGTGTCTTCATATCGATCGGCGGGTCATCATCAGGTCTGAAGCGATTTGCTCATCAGAACAAAATGGATTGGAACTTTCACGCCAGGAAAATCTGGCGCGGGTTCCGTACCAGTCTCCACATAGCCAAATTTGCGGTAATACGGCGGCAGTTCCTCGCGAAGATGGACGATGCGCAAATCGATGGCGACATGACCTGCGCGGCGAGCAAATTCTTCCGCTTGCTGCATCATGTAGCGGCCAATTCCACGGCCCTGCACATCCTGCTCCACCGAAAGCATGCCGAGATAGACACGGTCGCCGCGCGGCTCAAGGTACACGCAAGCCAGCAGTCGCCCCTCTTCTTCAAGCAGCAAAAAAATGCCTTTGCCGAGCAGCTCGCGCACCTGGGAGGCATTGGTGCGGGCCGTGGATTTGAACCAGCTTTCCGACGAAAACGCACGATTTACCAGTGCGGCGATACGCTCCGCATCGGCTGGACCGGCTTCGCGAAGTGCTTCGTCGATCGGCATCAGCTGAGCTTGGCGAAGTACGCCTTCATCCGCTTCAAACCTTCGTCGATGTCGGCATGCGACACCGCATAGGAGAGACGGATGTGATCGTTGGTGCCGAAGGCCTCGCCGGGCACGGTCACCACGTTCGCTTCATGCAACAATCGTGTCGAAAGTTCCGCAGCGCTGTTGAGTTTCCCTTTGCCCAGGAATGCGGAAATATTCGGATAGACGTAGAACGCGCCTTCCGGCACGGTGCAGCGTACGCCTGGAATTTCGCTGAGCCGCGCCAGCACCTGATCGCGCAGTGAAATGTAATCCGTGCGCATCTCTTCCACGCATTGCTGCGATCCGGTCAACGCGGCCACCGCAGCTTTCTGCACAAACGTCGCAGTCGAAGATGTGCTCTGGCTTTGCATTTTGGAGATGGCCTGAATAATCGGCTTCGGTCCCAGCGCAAATCCAGCGCGCCAGCCGGTCATGGCGTAGGTCTTCGACAACGAGCCGAGGACGATGATGTGCTCTTTGCAATCTGTGAAGCTGCCGCCGGAGATGGGCACCCCTGTGTATTGCAGATATGCGTAACACTCGTCGAGCAGCACATAGATGCCGCGCGCGTGCGCCAGCCGCACCACCTGCTCCAGGTCTTTGGGAGCGATGACCGCGCCCGAGGGATTCGACGGCGAATTCAAAATGATCGCCTTGGTACGCGGCGTGATCAGCTGCTCGATCGCACTCGCGGTAACGCGGAAATTCTCTGCCTCGTTGGTTTCCAGGTACACCGGGGTACCGCCGGCAAACTGGATGATGTCTTTGAAAGAAACCCAGTAGGGCACGGGCAGCACAACTTCATCGCCGTGGTCAACAAGCACGTTGATCGCCTCAAACAGGGCGAGCTTGCCACCGGTGGTAAAGATCGCTTCGTCGGGCGAGTAGTTTGATCCGAAATCTGTCGCGTGGCGTTCGACGATCGCTTTGCGCAACTCTGGAATGCCGCTGACCGCGGTATAGCGCGTGAAGTTGGCTTCAATGGCGGCGATGGCAGCGTCCTTGATATGACGCGGCGTAGCAAAGTGCGGTTCGCCTGCTCCAAAATCCACCAGGTTGATACCCTGGGCACGCAGCTTGGCTGCCTCTGCAGTCACGGCCATGGTCGCGGAAACTTCAATCCGGTTGACGCGATCGGCGAAGATTTTCTGGGTAACTGAGGTGGTCATAGTACTTCTAGTTTCGCAGAGTTGGGGGCGCAGGCCAAGTGGAATGGCCGGAAAGCGGTGAATATCCTATCTGTCTTATCCGTTGTCGCGGGAAGCGCGTGCACGCAGGCGTTCAATCACTGTCGGCGGCACCAGTCCCTCGACCGATCCGCCCAGCCGGAAGACACCGCGAATCAGGCGCGAGCTGAGGTAGGAATATTGTTCCGCGGGCATCATGAAGACCGTCTCGAGCTCTGGCGCCAGGCGCCGATTCATCAGCGCCATTTGCAGCTCATACTCATAATCGCTGATGGCCCGGATGCCACGCAGCAAGGCCTGGGCATGCTGCAGACGGGCAAAGTCGACTAATAAACCGTCGAACTGGCTGACGGAAACGTTGTCGAACTCGCGCGTGGTTTCCTGGATCATCTCTATGCGTTCCTGCACAGAAAACAGCGGCTGCTTTTCAGAGTTATTCAGGATGGCTACGACCAGATGATCGAAGATTTTGGAACCGCGCGCAATCAGGTCAAGATGACCATTGGTCAGCGGATCAAAGGTGCCGGGATAGATGGCGCGGACAGTATTCACGACAGATTGGATTGTAAGTGGCTGGGGACTACATACGCAATCTACATGGTTCGGAAGGTTCACCATGGCGGATGGTAATAAAAGACAATGCAAGACAATGTAATATTGTAAACTACAGTCATGGAAAAAGTCAGCGTGAGCTTCCGCACCGATGCAAAAAAGGTCAAGCAACTGGACATGCTCGCCCGGCGGCAACGCCGCGACCGGACCCAGCTAATAGACGAGGCGATCGAAAATTATCTCGAAGTACAGCAACGGCACGCGCGACAGATTGACGCCGGTTTTCGCGCCGCCGAGGCCGGTGAATTCGCATCCGAAGACGAAGTGCGTGCGGAATTTGCCAGGTGGCGTAAGTGAAGGTGCGCTGGACGACTCCAGCGCTTCGACAATTGCGCGAGGCCAGACTTTTTATTGAGGCTGAGAACTCCCGTGCCGCAAATGCAATTGGCCATCAGATCGAAGATGCGGTAGGCCGGTTGGCTTTGTTTCCGGAAATGGGCCGCCTGGGACGACGACAGGGAACACGGGAACTGGTGGTTCCCGCCACCAACTTTATCGTTGCATATCGAGTGGCCGCCGACATCGTCGATATTATTGCTGTGTTGCACGGAGCGCGCAAGTGGCCCGAACATCTGTAAGTGAAATAGGCATGAATTTCAGGCTCATTCATAACGCAGTGCGGTCATGGGATCGACTTGAACGGCGCCCCTCACCGGCAAGATCGCGGCCAGTAGGGCGATGGCAATCACGGCCGCAACAACTGCCGCCATGGTTAATGGATCGTGGCCGGAGACCCCGTAAAGCTGGCTCCGCACCCACCGTGTCATCAGCCACGCTGACGGCAGGGCGATCGCCACGCTGATGGCGACCAGGCGCAATATTTCTGTCAAAACCATTCGCGCAATCGACACCCGACTTGCCCCCAGCGCCATGCGCAAGCCGATCTCGCGCGTGCGCTGCGCAGTGGCATACGCCAGCACGCCATATAGACCCACTGCGGAGATTAACAGCGCGAGGATGCCAAAACTGATTGCCAGCAGCGCAATGGTGCGCTGCGTATCGAGGTCTTCGTTGATTTGATCGCCCATCGACTCCAGCGAATCCAGCACCAGCTTCGGATCCAGATCATGCATGGATTCCCGGATCATCGCCATCGCCGCATCGGGCGCTTGCCAGGTGCGCACATAAAATGCCATCGAACTGGGATGCTTCATCTGCATGTACGGCAGGAACGCGCTGGGAACGATTGGATCGTTCACGTTGTCATGCTCCGCGTTCTGGGCGACGCCGACGATCTGAATATCCAATTTGGCGCTCTTGACGCCGCCAAATCCGAAGAAACGGCCGAGCGCATGGCGCGGATCGCCGAAATAATATCGGGCAAAGTTCTCATTCACTACCGCGACCTTCGCGCCGTTCGCATTGTCCGCGTCCGTAAACGTCCGCCCCGCCAGCAGCGGCATCTCCAATGCGGCGAAATATCCTGGGCTGACAAAGTCCCCCTCTACATCCGGGGCCTTCTGTGCGCCTGGCCTGTATCCCGCGACAGTGACGTTGCCGGTGTCGTCATCGTCCGCCAGGAGTGGAATATCTGTCGCGCCCACCGCTCGTACTCCCGGCAGTCCTTGCAGCTTGTCCAGCATCTGTCGGTACAGCGCGGGGATTCGCGCCGGACCGTATCCGGCGAGGCTCGGGTCAACGTGAAATTCGACCAGATGGTCGGTCGCAAACCCCACGTTGATAGACTTCAGGTTATAAAGCGTCTGCACAAACAATCCCGCTGCCACCAGCAGCAGCACGCTCAATCCAATCTGCACTCCCACCGCCGCGCCCTGCAGCCTCAACGACCCGCCGGAGACTGTCGGCGTCTGCTGCTTGAGCGCAGGTGTAACGTCCCGACGCCAGAACTGCAGCGCGGGTGCAATGCTGAACAGCAGGCTCACGGCAATCGAGAGCGCCACTGCAAACGCCAATATGCGCCCGTCGGGATGGGTCGAAAACGGCAGCTCGCCCGTGGTCTGATCAAGAATTCTTCGCTCCAAAAGGCTGGCCAAACGCGGAGCCATCCACAACCCCAATGCCCCTCCCGCCAAGCCCAACAGCATTCCTTCCGTCAGCAGTTGCTGGACAATTTGGCTCCGCTTTGCGCCCAATGCATAGCGGACCGAAATCTCCCGTACCCGCCCCGCGCCTCGCACCAGCATTAGGCTGGCGACATTGGCGCACGCCATCAGCAACACCAGCGCCGCCATGAACAGGACAATCAGCAGCGGTGTATGTAGGTACGTCCTGATGGGCGAAAACCCTCCGGCGCCGTCCCGCAGTGTCAAGCGGCTATTGTCCAGGAACGCCGCGCGAAAACTCGCAGAATGGTCCGATATTCTTTGGAACTCGTCGGCTCGCAATGAATGCCATAGCGGCTGCATGGCTGCCTGCGCCTGGGTCCGCGTGATGCCCGGTTTCAGCCGCGCAATGATGTTCAACCAGCGCGACTTGGGATTGTCGAGATCGTTCCTGCCGGGAATCACCTCCGGTTTCATCGTGATTGGCGCGAAGAACGCCGGAACCATTCCGCCAATCACACCCTGAAATCCGGGCGCGGTCACACCGACAATCGTAAAAGGATGCCCATTGATCCCGATGCTCTGGCCGATAACACTCGGATCCGCGCCGAAGTGCCGCTGCCAATAGGCGAAGCTCAGCACCAAAACCGGGCTGCCGTCCTTCAGGCGGTTGTCGGCAGGCAACAGCAATCGCCCCAACGCGGATTTTACCCCAAGCACATCAAAATAATTCCCGGAGACCAGCTCGGCTTTGGCGGCCTCTGGCTGGTTGTGCCATTGAATTCCAACGTGTGCGCGCGTCACCGCCAGCATTCCGCTGAAAACCTTGTTCTGGCTTCGCAAGTTCAGGTAGGTCGGATAGGTGAAGTAATCGGAGTCGTCTCCGCCATAGGTATGGGTGTGGCCCTCCCACGCGCCCGAGCCATTCAACTGCACCAGACGGTCTGGGTTGCGTACCGGCAGCGAGCGCAGCAGCGCCTGGTCTATCAGGGTGTAAATCGCCGTTGTCGCGCCGATCCCCAGCGCCAGAATCGCGATCGCGACCAGGGTGAATCCGGGGCTGTTCTTCAATTGCCGCAGAGTGGAAGTCAGATCGATCCATGTCCTTCGCATTTTGGCGACGGCTCCAGATTCAGAATTGGCTACGCATGCTGCATGTGCATGTTGGAGTCCAACGCGAGCATTTTTTGGAAGTCAATGAATAGATTGATGTTAGACGCGAATGCGGAGATGCGTGACTCGCGCAAACTGTCCATTTTTAGAAATTGCTGTCCACAAAAGGACAGCCCGGGATCGTCCATCGCTCAAAAAAGATCCGTATCCATCGCCGCGATAAAGTGAATGCCGGGAATCGTCAGGCGACTCAATCGCCTGTCATTCGTTAGGAATAGGTCGGCACGCGCCTGCGCGGCGGAGGCTAAATGGATGGCGTCCGCGGGAGAGACATGATTTTCCGCGCGAATGTGCGAATACAATTCAGCCGTTTCCCAGTCGAACGGCAATAGTTTGACGCCAGATGTTTCAAAATATCCGCGAATCAGGCTCCGCATGGTTACATCTTTCGCCTTCGCGGAGCTGATCAGCATTTCGCCAACGGCAAAAGTGCTGGTGCAAAGCTTGTCCTCCCGTTGCTCCATCCGATCATGTATTTCCTGAACGCGGTGCTTATATTCTGGATTGCTTTCCAGCCAATACACAAACAGCATTGTGTCCCAATAAATGAGGCTCATCGGCGCTTGCCTGGATCGGGTGCGTCACCGTAAAAATTCTCGCGCTCACTTCGAATAAACGCCTCGCCGCCGCCAAGCGCGGCAAATGCTTCTTTCCCGATCCCCTCCAGGTCAGCAAACGTCACCCGGCGCGGCGATGGTTCAGCCTCGCCTCTTCCTTCCACGTCGAGAATTTCAAATGTGAATTCGGTCGTCGTGCTTGTACCCTTTGGTGCCGAGCTTCTTTTCCCGATTAACTTCACGCGGCTCAGCCTTTCGAAGATTTTGGACTCAATCGCGCTGCAAACATTTGGCGTGCTGTTCTTCAGGGCGAGGCCATTCACAATATCGCCGGATTTGATTCGTACGAACTTCTCGCCGCTTCTGCGCGCGGGTTCAACGTAACGCCGATTTGCGAATTCCCTGTACGCATCTGCTTTTTTCATCGAAAATCTCCCCTGAGACAAAACATAACATAACATACCTTACACGCCAAATGCACAGAACATCCAACCGAGAATTGTCCGTGTCTTTCCCTGCTAAAGCCTATTTTTTCGCGGCCGTCTTTACTACTTCTTGCGCGGCGGCGGCGCCGTTTACGGGGATGGGCGGGACTTCGGGGATATCGGACTTGCCACCGATGCCCATCTTCTGGCGCAGAGCGGACTCCACACGCGCGAAGGTGTCCTTGTTGTCTTTGAAATATTGGCGGACATTTTCTCTGCCCTGACCGATGCGTTCGCCGGAGAAGCTGTACCACGCGCCCGACTTCTCTACGATGTTTTGCAGCACTGCCTGGTCGAGCACGTCGCCTTCGCGCGAAATGCCTTCGCCGTACAGAATGTCGAACTCCGCCTCGCGGAAGGGCGCGGCCACCTTATTCTTGACGATCTTCACCTTGGTCCGCGAACCGACGACGACATCGCCTTCTTTGACCGCAGCGATGCGGCGAATATCAATTCGCACAGAGGAATAAAATTTGAGCGCGCGGCCGCCGGTTGTTGTCTCTGGGTTGCCGAACATGACGCCGATTTTTTCGCGAATTTGATTGATGAAGATCAGCGAGGTACGCGACTTCGAAACGGTTCCGGTCAGCTTGCGAAGCGCCTGCGACATCAAACGAGCCTGCAATCCCATGTGGGAATCGCCCATCTCGCCGTCGAGCTCTGCCTTCGGCACCAGCGCTGCGACCGAGTCGACGACCAGCACATCGATCGCGCCGGACCGCACGAGCGCTTCGGTAATTTCGAGGGCCTGCTCGCCATAATCCGGTTGCGAGATCAGCAGATTGTCGACATCGACACCGAGTTTTTTCGCGTATTGCGGATCGAGCGCATGCTCCGCGTCTACAAATGCCGCCATGCCGCCGGCCTTCTGTGCTTCCGCAATAATCTGCAGCGTGATGGTAGTTTTGCCGGATGATTCGGGGCCGAAAATCTCAATCACGCGGCCGCGCGGAACTCCGCCGACGCCGAGCGCGGCGTCAAAAGAAATCGATCCGGTGGAGATGACAGATATGGGGACAATCGCCTCTTTGCTGCCGAGGCGCATGATGGATCCCTTGCCAAATTGCTTTTCAATCTGCGATAGCGCGAGATCGATCGCACGTGTGCGTTCTTTATCGTCTGCCATTTCTAATCTCCGGGGATGAGTTGGGATTGAATTGTCCGCGACACGCTACGACCGATACTTGTATCGAATAAAACAATCGAAATCCACTTTGGGTACTGGCGGGATTTTAGCACCAAAATGGGAATAGGCGAAACAATAGCGAATACTTTTCCCGAACGAAAGTAACGCCAGACGGCCTACTTTCCGTACAAATCTTCCTCGCGAACAACGGCCTGCTGTTCTGCTGCGCCGTGGCCCGCGCGCCTGCTTGCGCCAAACATGGAGCCGCGAGCAGGCTTCAACGGAGCAAATCGCATCATGCCGATGGGCTGCGAAATATCGTCATAGATGGCTTCCATGCCGCCCTGCCTCAGGTAGGTCTCATGCCAGAAACCGGTGCCGCCAGAATCGCGAAGAAAGTTCTTCCACCAGGCGCGATGCGGCTCCGATCGCGTCCACGAGAGAAGTGATTCCATGTCGGTCCAATACTGGCGCATGCCGACATGCATGGGGAAAAGGGAGAGGACAAAATTTTCGTGCAGCAACAGGCCTGTCGGTTGTGCCGCGACGGAGGCGGAAATTTTGGGCCCAAAGCCGAATAGCGTTTTTAATCCGGCGGTGCGATTCACGCGCATTCCCAGGTAGATGACGACGAGATTCGGATATTGGGAAAGATCCACGGTCTGGCGATTTACGGTTGTCGGCATCGGTTGACCTCTCAATCCTCTCTGATCACTTGGATGATCCGCGAACATTGCTCGATGCGCAGGTTTTCGGCGGTTACGATGCGATCAAGGTCCGGCGACTCGCGGCAGATTCCAATGCTGCCAGACAGCGACCATGCGCAAGGCAAAGCAGGCGATCGCGCCAATGGTCATGGCGACCACTGGGCGTAGTTTCAACTTCAAACCGAGCACTACAATGGTCGCTCCCAACAGCGCGGCGGTCGCATAGACATCCGAGCGCAACACGATCGGTACGCGGGCGAGCAATACATCGCAGATGGTGCCGCCGCCGACGCCAGTGACGCCGCCCATCAAAATTGCGATCAGTGGAGGGATGTCATACTCGATTGCTTTCTGTGCGCCGGCAACGGCAAACAGGCCGAGCCCGGCCGCGTCGAGCGTGACCATCACGGAAACAGGAATGTGGCTGACGCTGGTGTGCCAAAGAAAAACAGTGGCGGCTGCCAGGAATGCAGTGGCCGAATAGCGCCAGTCGCGGATGGAATTCGGCGGCGATGCGCCGATCAGGATATCGCGAAGGATGCCGCCGCCGAGTGCGGTGGCGAACGCGAGCACCATTAAACCCAGTAAGTCCAGATTGCCGCGGGTCGCAGCTGTGGCGCCTTCCAGGCCAAACAGTAACGTGCCCAGCAGATCGACGATGAGCAGCAAGCGGGCCGAATTGGATTTCGCGTGCATTCCCATGCAGTCTACACAGCAAGTCGAAATTCCTTACCTGCCAAAAAGGAGATTCGATTGAATCGACAATTTTGCTAAGGAGGGAAACGGATTTGTGCCCAATCAATTTTCGTTGAGCGTGATCTGGCGTTTGATCTGAAACCGGGTCGGAGCGCCGCAACTTTCAAGGGAGGAATCCGAACATACGCGCTGCAATACATTGACAGGATTATCCATGGAAGCAGAGATGATTTTTCCACTGATGGTCGATATTTTGATTTCGTCGGTAAAGGTTTCTTTTCCAACCTCGGCAGCATATTTTCCGCTCGACATCTTTTCCACCTGAACCCAATTATTTGGAGAATCAGAGACGGGAGTCTGCATCCACGCGGCGGGGAGTTCGATCCGGGGATGCGAGGGAGGAACGTGGCGGACAACCAGTGTGGCCACATGGCTCGCAGCATCGATTGCCTTCAGAGTGATGTCGAAATCAATTGCGTCCTGGGCAAGTATGAAATGATTTCCGTCGGCCCAGGAATTCGGAACGCCGTGCTTGACATAGGCATGATCTCCCGCGTGTATGAGCGAAGGCTGGTTCATAGCGAGTAGGGCATCCGCGTAGAACGTGAGCAAATCTGTAATCGGACCAATCAAGATCGGCTGAACTTTACTGAGGTCCGGCACGGAAAGCTTGTATTGCGGGGACAGCGAAAGATCTTCGCGAAACTTCTGACTGGCGGGCGAGAGCGGATCGGTCTGGTGATTGACACGCAGGTCTGACCAGCTAAATTCCTCTATAAAAATTCCGGATTGATTCTTCTTCACCACTCCATCCGCGCGGAGGTGATAGCGAATCGTGCTCTGGGGTCCCTGGTTTAGACCCTGCATCCTGTAGTGCAGCAGTTCACCTTCTTGATAATGCCGAATCAGAACGCGCGATGGAGATGGCGCAGCGAACTTCTGGGAGGCCTGTTTTTTCTGAGAAAAGAGTGGTCCGTGGACAGAAAGTGCCAAGCCGAGCAGGAGGATTGTTCCGGAACGCGGTCTGGACAGCTTATGAGTCATACGCTCGATCCGAGCTGCGGGTTCTGCGGGAAAATTGTCATCGCTGGAGGGGGTCGATGGGGATGTTGACGTCGGTGATGCGGAAATTTTTGGCGAGCACGGGATGGCGTTTGGCGATGGCCTCATACATTTCCCAGGCGACGCGGCGGTAGGAGATGTGGCCCTGGGGCGCGCTGCGCAGCTCGGCAATGTAGAGTGCCTCGGCGAAGTCCATCTTGAACAGCGAGCGGCAGCGGGTTCCCAGCGGCAGAAGATATTGGGCGGTTTCTTTCGCCTCCGGAATGTTAGCCCGCGACAAGGTATCGAACGCAGCGTGGGCCTGGCGAACGGCATCTTCATACGGCTGGCGCAGGCTGGAGCCGGAAATCAACTCGGGAACATCATAGCCGTGCAGGTTGGTGAAGCTCTGCAGGGTCTGCACACAGCGGCGATGGCGATGCATGTCGCGGAAGCCGCCGATGTCCATGAGAATGTCGAAGCGCAACTGGTAGCCGGAAGAAAAAGCGCGCGACAGCTCATCATGCCGTCCGCGATGGCGCGTGCCCAGCAGCAGCAGTTCTTCGCGTCGGGGCGCATCGAGCGCGCACACATGGTCGCGAATCTGGCGGTAGGGATAGTGGCAGGCGCCGTAGAGAAGGGTGGTAACGATTTCGATCTCAATCGATTCGTGTTCGCTGGCGCTGTCTGCCTCGACCAGGTCGACGAGAGGTGAGGGCTGGATGGGCGCGGCGTTCATCAGATCCTGAGCAGCCTGTTCCAATTCGGTCCGCGACTTCTGGATGTATTCAACCGGAGCCGCATATTTCACCAGCGTTGGCGCGACCGCGACGTCGCGCAGCAGCAACGCGGCAGCTCGTTCGCCCAGCGACGGATCGGCGGCGGCAATGTCACGCTGCAAGTCTTCCAGAGCGGAGCGCTGTACATTCCAGCAGGGAGACGCAGCCGCTTCACGCAGTTTCTCTCCCAAGCGGCGAATCTCCGCATGCGGTTGAGACAATAGCCGGGAGACCTGAGTCTCCAGGGTGCGCGCATTCACAATTTCGCCAAGAGACGTGTTCGCGGCCAGCGGCAACAGGTAGCGGGCACCGTCGAAGGCGCGGGCGCGCAAGGTGCGGTCGTAGGCCTCCTGCTTCATTTCTTCCGGCTTGGCAACCTGGGAGCGGAGCAGTTCGACGGCACCGCGAGAAATTTCCTCGTAGGTGGAGAAGAGAGCTTCAATTTGTTGGGTGTAGAGTTGACGGGCGTCGTTGTTGGAACCGAATGCCGGCAGATACCAACCACTTTTTTTGAAGTCCTGATAGCGGGTGGAGCGTTCCTGGCCATCCCAGCGCTGCTCATCCACCAACACAATGGCGGCTAGCAGGGACAGCCGTTCCACGGCAAAGGCGATGTGCGCCAGGTCCGCAATCGAGCGATGGCCATACTGGAAATAGAATGTGTTCAGGAACTGTTCGGCACGCTGGGCATTCAACTCGCGCAGAGACTGCTTCATGGAGAGCGCGGAACGGGAGTATTTTGCCATGGCGTACGCCAGGACCTCCGGATCCGCGCCGTGGATGGCGTAGACCTCGGTCGAGTCGGCATCAGGGGAAGCGGGGAGCGGATGTTCGGGAGGCATGCTTTCTGGGTCCAATCTGTTTCAATCAAAGGAAGTCGACTTTCAGAGTATCGCAGGGCCATCCGGTCGTGTCATAAAAGAGGCGGACCGAGGCTTTTGGAGTTTGGCGGACCGTAAAAGCGGGTACTATGCGGTGGTGGCGGAGATCGACTCGCGAGGCGAGTGGAAGCGCCACAAGCCGGTGGATGAAGCGATGGGTGACGTACTGACACTTGCGACAGACCGGACGTGGGCCATGCCGAAGCGGCCCTGGGTGATGACCCAGCGCTGGCACAGCCTGCTGTTTGCGCATTGGCCGATTGCCGCGGATGAAATTGCTCCGCTGTTGCCGCCGGGATTGGTGGTCGACGGATTTTCTGGGACCGGCTGGGTAGGGATTGTGCCGTTCGCGATGGATCGAATCCGGTTTCGCGGGCTGGGCAGCGTGCCTGGGGCTCGGCGCTTTGCTGAACTGAATTTGCGCACGTATGTCCGCGAGGAGCGTACGGGAACTCCGGGGGTATTTTTCTTTTCTCTGGACGCAGCCAATCCGGCAGCCGTGATGGCGGCGCGGTTATGGTTTCATCTGCCCTACTACTGGGCGAAGATGCATGTGGAAGAGCGGCCGAATGGCTGGCTGCATTATGAAAGTGCTCGGCTGCTGAGCCAGAAGCCGGTGAATTTTCGGGCCACGTATCGCGGCATGGGGCCGCAGACGGCCGGACGAAGCGCACGCGACACTATTGAATATTTTCTGACGGAGCGCTATTGCCTGTTCACCCATGACCGCGGGGGCCAGCTGCTGCAAGGCAACATCCACCACGCGCCCTGGCCGCTGGAAGCCGCGGAGGCCGAGATTGAAGTGAACGATTTACCGCAGGCGCACGGGATTCGTCTGCCTGACATTCCGCCAGTGCTGCACTTCGCGCGCGAGCAGCGAGTGTACATCTGGAAGCTGGAGCCGGTGCTGGCCCTGGCGTAGGTCTTTCGCCCGGGATGTGACCACACTTGATACATCTCCAAGGCACACTCGAGGTGTA
>JBARFA010000094.1:0-22550 GCA_049796755.1 Acidobacteriaceae bacterium | reverse complement strand
AAAATCTTGAGATGCAAGAGAGAGTTTTCGTGAAGCCAAAGATATTGGTGGTCGATGATGAGCGCGTGATTGCCGATACGCTAGTGATTATTCTGAACCGGAACGGTTTTGAAGCGACAGCTGCCTACAGCGGCGAATCGGCCGTGGATATGGCCCAGTCGATGCAGCCCGAAATGATTATCAGCGATGTCATCATGAATGACATGAATGGCATTGATGCGGCCATCCAAATCCGCAGCCTGTTGCCGAAGTGTAAGATTCTTTTGTTTTCCGGCCAGGCGGCGACGGCCGACCTGCTGGAAAAGGCAAGAACCCAGGGCCACGAATTTGAGATCCTCGCGAAGCCTGTGCATCCGCAGGACCTGTTGATGCACTTGCGCTCCTAGCAGAAGGACTTCAGCGCACAAAGTTATTTCTGTAAGTTTTTGATTGCACGAACATTTAACAGAAGTCGCGCAATTTCGTTTGCGCAGCCTCAAATTTCTCTGCGGCCTTCCATCGCCCGCGTCATTGTCACTTCATCTGCATATTCAATGTCGGCTCCGGCCGGGATGCCAGTCGCGATTCTTGTGATGCGAACGGCTGTTCCGCGCAGCAGTTGCAGCAGATAACCTGCGGTGGCCTCGCCTTCGACAGTCGGATTGGTGGCCAGAATCACCTCCTGCAGTGAGCCGGTTTGAACGCGCTCCACCAGGCTGTCGATGCGAAGCTGGTCCGGACCGATTCCATTCAGCGGCGACAGGGTTCCATGCAGCACATGGTAGGTGCCGTTGAAGTGCTTGGTCCGTTCAATGCTGGCAATGTTCGACGGCTCCTCCACGACGCAGATAACAGCCTGATTCCGCGATGGATTGCTGCAAAACTGGCACGGGTCGACGTCGGTGATGTTATGGCAGATGGAGCACAAGTGGAGCTGGGCCTTCATGTCGCGGATCGCATCCGCCAGGGCAAAAGCGTCTTGCTCCGTGGCGCGCAGAATGTGGAACGCCAGGCGTTGCGCCGACTTTCTGCCGATGCCGGGCAGTTTCGCAAGCTCGTCAATCAATTGGGTAAGGGGTTGGGCGAACCGTGACACGTGGTTTCCTTCGTTGGTGAAAGTGGAAATCTGGTGGATTTTCGGGCCGTTGAAGCCTGGATCGACCTATTGGCCCAGCATCCGCATCCAATCCATTCCTCCCATCATTCCAGAGAGCTTGCCTTGCAAGGCTTCATCGACCCGGCGTGACGCGTCGTTGACCGCAGCTGCAATCAGATCCTGCAACATCTCCAGATCGGCGGAATTGTCGGGGCCGCTGCCGACAGCCGCAGCTGAAGGGTCGACCTGCACCGCCAGCACTTGCTTCTTGCCGTTCATGCGAACCGTAATTGCGCCGCCGCCAGATGAGCCCTCCACCTGGATCTGGGCCATTGTCTGTTCCATCTGCTGCTGCATTTGCTGCGCCTGGCCCATCATTTCCTTAATTTTGTCCATGTCCATCGGGAGCCCTCCAATCAGGATTTCGAAGCTTGCGGGTCGCGGAGAGAGACTACACTGCGGACCTCCGCGGAAAAAAGTTGTTGTGCGTGGCGGATCAGCGGATGGTCCTGGGGACGCGTCCCACCGTCGGTTGGCGGCGCGAGATTCACTTTCGCCTGCGGCTTTTTGCCGTTGGCTGCGGACGGATCGCCCGCTTCCAGACGGATTGTGCGGCCGGGTCCGCCAATCTGGCGAAAGGCTTCCTTTATGAGCTGTTGCGCGGCGGCCGGATACATCATTTCAAACAGAGTTTTGGAGGCGGCGACGCGGAGTCGCAATTCATTTCCATTCCACTCACAGGTTCCGGACTCCAACATGTAGCCGGCGGTTTCATGGCCACCTTGGATCAGCGCCTGGCTCATGGCAGTGCGCAAGGGTTCTACGTCGGGCGCGCCAGCGGTTTGCGGTTGGTCTGATGGAATCGGTGATTCGACAAACGAAATGGGAGCTACCGCTGGAGACGGCTCGGGCAGCACGATTACTGGCGCGGTGGCAGGAGAAGCGGCGACGGCCAGAGTCGCCGGTACCGGCGCGGCCGGGGTTTCTTCTTTTTGTGGGAGTGAAGTTGGCTGCGGAGTCGGCGCGGTCGCAACCGGCGCAGGCCTGGAGGCGGCCACAGTTGCAGATCCCGAAGAAGATGCGAACATTCCCTGCAGAGGGTGACTTTCCGCTGTCACTGGAGCGGCGGTTTCTTTGAGCGGAGGGGCCGGTTGCTTAAACTCCTCACGGATGGGCGACTGAGCGACAGGTTTAGCAACAGCCGAGGAAGCTCCGGTCCGTGGCGGGGAAGATTCCAGCTGCTTCGGTGCACCACTGGTTCCCGAAAGTCGCGGCGTCCCGGCGGAACTTCCACCCGCTCCCGAGGGAAGCGAAAGCTGACGGAACAAATCTTCCAGCGGCAGGAGCCGTTGCATGTGAACCAGCTTCAGTAATCCAAGTTCGAGGTGGAAGCGCTGTTCCTGCCGGTAGCCGAGATCGTCGAAGGTTCGCAACATGGAATTCAAAAAGCGAGTCAGATCTTCTTCAGAAAATGTGGCTGCCACGCGCTCGGCGCGCGCCCGCTCTTCGTCTGAAACCTGCAGCAGGTCAGAATTTGTCCCGGCCAGACGCGCCATCAGGCAGTTGCGCAAAAAGCGCACCATCTGGCGCGCAATTTGCTGTGGGCTGTTGCCTGCGTCGAGCAGCGCTGCGGCTTGCTGCAGCATGGAGGCAGCATTCTGTTCCTTCACCGCTTCCATCATATTTTCAAAGACCTGATTGGAAACCGTTCCCATCAAGGAGCGAATCTGCGAGGCTTCCAGCGTGTGAGCGCCGTTGATCAATGGTGCGCTGGCGATTGCCTGATCCATGATGGAGAGGGCGTCACGCATGGAGCCGTCGCCGGCCTCGGCCAGCAGGGACAGCGCCGCTTCATCGACGCCGACCGATTCCATGGCGGCGATGCTGCGCAGTTGCGCCACAATTTCCTGAAACCGTACCGCATGAAAACTGAAATGCTGGCTGCGGGAGCGGATGGTCTGGGGAATGTCCTCGGGCTGGGTGGTGGCCATCATGAAGATCACGTGGGCCGGCGGCTCTTCTAACGTTTTCAGCAGCGCATTGAAGGCGGCATCGGTAATTTGGTGGGCTTCATCCAGGATGTAAATCTTGTATTTATCGCGTGCCGGGCTGTAACGGGCGCCTTCGCGCAGCTCTCGAATTTCGTCGATGCCACGATTGGTGGCGGCGTCAATTTCGATGACATCCATGGAATTGCCGACGCGGATTTCCGTGCAGGCATCACAGACTCCGCAGGGTTCGGGCGTTGGACGCTCGGGCGTGCCCTGGGGGGTGCGGCATTGCAATGCCATAGCAAGGATGCGGGCGATGGTGGTTTTGCCGATGCCGCGATGTCCGCTGAAAATATAGCCGTGCGCAATCCTGTCTTGCGCCAGGGCGTTCAAAAGCGTCTGCGTCACGTGGTCTTGTCCGATGACGTCTGAGAAGCGCTGGGGACGATATTTGCGCGCTAAAACTTGATAAGCCATAGAGTCGTTGAGCGGAATATTTCGAAGTGCGTGGCCAGTAGACCTGCCCTTCGATTGTAGCGCTTGAGCCTGCTGTCGGGATGCAGTCGCGGCGTCCCGAAGCGCGGCAATTGTTTTTATTCGTCGGCGGGGTTTTCGACGATTGCCGCGCTGCGAGGATTACTTTCTGCGGGCTTTTTTCGCGCGCTTTGGGGAGGCGGTGGATTTTCGTCGCGTGGAAGCCGGCGAAGTCTTCCGCTGCAACTGCTTTTTTGCGGATGTCTTTGCCGGTCGCGCGGATTTCCTGGTCGAAGAGCCGGACTGAGTCGGTTTCTTCTTCTTTGCGGCGGGCTGAACTTTTTTCTTCCTGGCGGCGGCTTGTACCTTGGCCTGTTTCAGCGCCGACCGCTTGCGGCGTCGTAACTCTTCTGCGGAATACATCGAGCCACGGCAATTTTTCGCACCACAGTTGCAGGGAGCCTCTTCGTCGCCTCCGTCGTACAGGCAGTAGTCGTAGCAAAGCTCCTCGCCGGCTGCGATGTTGCGAATGGCCATGATCCACACGCGACCATCAATTTCCTCGGTCTCGCAATTTGCATCGCAGGAGTGGTTGATGAACATGGCAATGCCGTGGCCATCAATTACCTTCGAGCCGTCGCCGATGCCAAACAGATAGGTGATGGGTTTGTGCTCGTAGCGGCGGTCGGCCTCGTCTTTATCGATGATGGGGCCGGTGTACTCGACAACGCGGGTGCCTTTCGCGATGGGCGTGGTGGTGTAACAGCCGGCTGCGTGGATGAGGGAGGAGCGAACGATGAGGCCCATACTTATGTTGGAAGCAGAACTTGGAGTATATCAGCCGCCCCGTCTCGTATTTTTTAGGATCACGCCAATTCGACTATCCAAATGGGAGCGAAAACGTCCAGAATATAAGTATGGGGTGTGTAAAAGAGTCGCGCCTTCGGGTTCCAATGTTGGTCGCTGCGCTGCTGCTGTTGGGAAGTGGGCTCGCGTGGGGACAACAAAGCAGCCAGAGTGCTCCGCCTGATGCTCCGTCTGCAAATACTCAGAAGCAGTCGTCTCAGTCTTCGTCTTCCACGCAGACAAAGACAGCGAAGTCGCAGAGCTCCTCGAAGACGGGCTCCAAATCTACGTCACAGACCGATCCTGCCGAGGGTAATCCATTTCCCATGGCGCAGTCGGAAGCGGCGGCGAAAGCGGATGCGCAACAGGAGACTCCGCAATCGACCGAGCCGATGCAGAATAGTTCTTCTCCAAATCCAGGTGCGCCACCGCCTGCGACAACAAATCCAAGCCGAAAATCCGGACAGTCTTCACCGGCAAAAGACAATCCATTTCCCGAGGCGCAGTCGAAAGCAGCGGCCAAGGCAGACCAGAACCAAGGAAGCGAAGCAGGAACGGGAAATTCTCAGGGATCGGGAATTCCGCAGCCCGGTTCAGCCGCTTCTTCTAAAGGCGGCTACAGTTCGAGCGATGCGCATTTACCGCAGCCCGAACTTGGAGAGGGCAATCTCGGAACGCATCCCAAGTTGGATTCCTTTACACGCGATCAGACGCCGGATGGACGAGTCGACGATGATCTGAATACCGCCGATCTGTACATGAAGAATGGGAATTATCGCGGCGGATATTTGCGTTATCAGGATGCGCTGCAATTTGACCCAACGAACGATACTGCGCTGTACGGGCTTGCAGATGCACTTTGCAAGGAGAATGAAACCAGCGCGGCGATGGCGCACTTTAAAAGCTACGCAATCACGAATCCGCAGGGAAAGTATGCGCGGAAAGCCGAAAAGATGCTGGCTCATCCGGAAAAATGCATGCACAACCATTGAGTTAGTGAAACGTTGACAGATACCATGCGATCGCTGGCCTGCCGATGAAAATGGCAGCGATGCCGGCGGAGGCGAGGAAGCTTCCAAATGGAATGCGGTCGGAACCGCGTGCTCTGCGCAACATCAGCAGAACAACGGCGTACAGCGCGGCCGCAAGCACACCTACAAAAAATGCGAATAGTGTGGCGGCAAGGCCGAAGAACGCCGCGATCATGGCGAGCAACTTTACGTCACCTAAGCCGAGCCCCTGGCGACGGCGAACGAGCCGATATAGTGTCCACACCATCAACAGCAAAGCGGCGGAGATTGCCGCGTCTCCAAGCACATGTATCGCGGTGTACGAGCGATGTTGATTTCCGGGGGCGAACACTCGAAGCAGAAACGCAGCAGCAATTCCAGGCAGGGTAAACGCGTCGGGCAACAACATTGTTTGCCAATCCATCACCGCTAGACCCAGCAAGAGAAAACAGGCCACAGCGTCGACCAGCGTTTGCCAGGTCGCACCCGTGTGCAGCACACATGCGACAAACAGCGCCGCCGTGCCCAGTTCCACCAGAGGATACTGCGGCGAGATTTTTGCCTTGCAGTTGCGGCATCGGCCTCGCAGCCATAGCCAGCTGACGATCGGGACATTGTCGCTCGCTCGGATCGGCGTATCGCAGTGTCGGCAGTGCGACGCTGGCGTCGCAATCGATTGATGCGCGGGCAGGCGAACGATGCAGACATTCAGAAAGCTGCCAAACGTCAGGCCGAGGACAATGGCCGCGGTGATCAACGCCCAAACGGGAATGGAAGCGAAAACTAACACGCAGCCGCAGTATACGCAGAGTAGACGCCAATCTACTATCACGCGCGCGAGCAGTCTAAGATGAGGAACATGGCTTCAACGCAAAATTCATCCTCCAATCCAGACGCTTCGCCGGGGGCGGAAGTCCCTGCAGAAACAACTTCGCTCGAAAAATCGTTTGCACGGGCGGTGGCAATCATGGCGCGACTGCGTGCTCCCGGTGGTTGTCCGTGGGATCGCGAGCAGACCTTCGATTCCATCCGCCGCTACACGCTGGAAGAAACCTACGAAGTTCTCGATGCGATCGAGCGAAAGGATTGGGACGGCCTGAAGGATGAGCTGGGAGATCTTTTACTGCAGGTACTTTTTTATGCAGAGATGGCGCAGGAAGAAAAACTGTTTACGTTGCAGGATGTGATGGACAATCTCAGCGAGAAATTGATTCGTCGTCACCCGCATGTATTTGCAAATCGGGAAGGAGTGGAAACCTCGGCGCAAGTGCTTCAAAATTGGGAAGAGATCAAGAAGTCCGAGCGCGCAAATGCAACGAAGAAACAGGCGAATTCGTTGTTGGATGAGGTGCCTCGATCGCTGCCGGCGCTCATGGAGGCCAGCAAGCTTGGAAGTAAGGCGGCCTCGATTGGCTTCGACTGGCCTGAGGCAGCGCCAGTGTTCGACAAGCTACAGGAAGAGCTGGACGAATTGCGACAGGCGATCGTTTCCGGCGAAAAGAAGGCGCAAGAGGAAGAGCTAGGCGACGTGCTGTTTACTGTTGTCAACCTGGCGCGAAAGTTGGGTATGCAATCGGAGTTTGCGTTGCGCGCATCCAATACAAAATTTCGGCGAAGATTCGCATCGATGGAATCCTCCGCTCCGAAGGCGCCGGCGATCACCGAACTCGGCGCAGAAGAACTGGAGACGCTTTGGAATCGTGCAAAAACGGAGGAACGAAAGGGATCTGCCAGTGAGTAAGCCGGTGGAAAAGATTGAAGTCCGCAAGATCGTTTCCATTCCGGACATGGAAGCCTGTGTGCAATTGCAGCAGGCAGTGTGGCAATTTCGCGATCTGGACATTATTCCGCGCAGAATGTTTGCGGTAGCGAACGCCGTTGGGGGCCAGGTGCTGGGTGCGTGGGCGTCAGAACAACTGATCGGCTATGCCCTGGCGATTCCGGGCTTGCGCGACGGTCGACCCTACTTCCACTCGCACATGCTGGCGGTGACGCCAGAATATCGAAACCGCGGCGTGGGAAAAATGCTCAAGCTCGCACAACGAGAAGACGCGCTGGCGCGTGGAATCGAACTGATCGAATGGACTTTCGATCCCCTGGAAGTAAAAAACGCATTTTTCAACATTGAAAAGCTGGGAGCGATCGTTCGACGCTACACGCCCGATTTTTATGGTGCTTCCACATCGCCATTGCATGGTAATCTTCCCACGGACCGACTTCACGCGGAATGGTGGTTGCGTACTGCGCGCGTTCGCGGCCTGATCGCGGGAGAAGAGCTTCCGAAATATTCGATAAATGAAACCATCACTGTTACATATTCTCGCACAGGCTCGGGGGATGGTACACTCCACCCACTCCCCAAGATGGCGTTAGAATCATTAATGAAACTCAGGCGTGAATTCATCACGGCTTTTTCTGCGGGGCTCACCGTGTTGCGGTTTCAAAATCTGTCTGGCGAATCGGCTTGCTACCAACTTGGCGACTGGAATGAAAATGGCGAGACCGTCGAGAAGTAACGTAGCCAGGAATCATAGCGTACTGTGGGACTGTTGCGATCGCGATTGAGGGTGTCGGAGGAGTTTTTTTGTGAAGATTGAAAGTGTGGTTTTGCGTGAGATACGGATGCCGTTGTTGCAGCCGTTTGAAACCAGTTTTGGACGCACCACCGAGCGGCGCATTTTGCTGGTGGAGGTGCAGTCCGAAGGAGTCACCGGTTGGGGAGAGTGCACGGCCGGAGAGCATCCCAGTTTCAGCGGCGAGTGTACTGATACCGCGTGGTTGATGCTGACCAACGAATTGATACCGGCGTTGTTACATGCGGAGATCGATTCGGCTGGTTCTTGCCCAAAAGCGATGAGCCATGTGCGCGGCAATCGAATGGCGAAGGCTGCGCTGGAAAATGCGGTCTGGGACGCCGAGAGCCAACAGCTAGGAATTCCACTATGGGAACTGCTCGGTGGAGTACGCAGAAAAATTCCGTGCGGAGTATCGCTCGGTATTCAATCTTCGATCGAAAAATTGATGGACATCATCGAAAAGGAATTGGCGGCAGGGTATCAGCGCATCAAGCTGAAGTGCAAGCCCGGTCACGATGTGCTGATGTTCGAAGCGGTGCGCAATCGCTGGCCGGAAATCGTGCTCAGCTGCGATGCGAATGGATCATACCGATTGAAGGATCAGGATCTCTTGCGGTCATTCGACATGTTTAACATGCTGATGATTGAGCAACCGCTCTGGCACAACGATTTTTACTTCCATTCCCTGCTGCAGCGTCAATTGGAGACGTCGATTTGTTTGGATGAATCGATTCGCAATCGACGGGATGCATTGGCTGCAATTGAAATGGAATCCTGCCGCATCATCAACATCAAACTAGGACGAGTCGGTGGTTTCAGCGAGGCGATCCGCGTCCACAATGTGACTGCGGAGCGGGGCATTCCCGCATGGTGCGGAGGCATGCTGGAAACCGGGATCGGCCGCTCGCATAACATTGCGCTGTCTTCGTTGCAGAATTTTACGTTGCCGGGAGATGTTTCCGCCTCGGCGCGCTATTGGGAAGAAGACATTATTGAGCCTGAGGTAGAGGTGTCGCGCAAAGGAGAAATCATGGTTCCTCAAATCGCCGGTCGAGGATTTGAAGTGAAGCGCGACCGGGTTGAGAAACTCACCGTGCGCAGCGAACGCCTGCATGCGCGCAATAAAGCACACGCCGAACCCGCGGGAGCGGTCAAGGCGCGGGCCTGATGTTTCTATGCGGCAGCCACGAGGCTATTTCGCTGCCGCTGGATCATGGTTGATTGGGTTGCGGTGTTAGAGGTTCCGGCATGTGCAGCAACCATTCAATCGCATCCGTATACTTCCATCCGGCGGGAACTGGGTGATAGTCGCTCGCGGTTTCGTCGACAAACACATGCAGCGACTTGAACATCAATTCTTTTCCCGTCATGTTCAAAATCAGATGAGATAGTTGCCAGCCGCACTCCGGCGTTTTCACTTGCTCAATGCGGATGTTCCCTCCCGGATAGAGCGTGCCCAGAATTCCCCAGCCGTAATCCACCTCTCTGAAAAGGTGACCTTCCACTCGAACCACGCGCAGATCTGTTGGGTCAATCCATATTTCCCCGTGAATGCCGGTAAGGATTCGAGATTCCAAGGTGGGAGGAGAAAAGTGCGGATTTGGGGTAAAGGTGATTCGTATCGCCAAACCATTTGGTCCCTGCACGGGCCCTTCAAAGCGGTTGATAAATGCGTCCGGTAGCAGGCGCATCACACCGGTAATACGGTCGGCGTCGCGCTCTTCATTGTGATGGCGGTGTTGTTGTGCCGCTGGATCGGAGGCGAGTTCTCGCAGCCGCTGTAGCTCCGCTTCCGTTTGCGTGGCATTGAGAGGTTTATTGTGGATGGCGACCAAACGAGCCACTCCTCCCTGGCTGGTTTCGACAATTTCCTTGGTTGTGTCGGTATTTCTGGTTTTCTTTCGCAGCAGATACCGGACTGGGGGGCGATGGCCGTAGGAGTTTTTCAGCTCATTATCGATCGCAGCCTGCACCAACGCGTGCGGATCGGATTTTGCCAGGTTCCACGCGGAAGAGTTTGTCGTGTCCGCTGGAGGTTCGGACTGTCCTGTGGCGCACGCGGAACCGAAGGCCAAAGCGAAAAGGAGTGCCCATACGAGAGATAGACAACGGCGCCGGGTCAATGGCGCTCCGGGGAAATGAGGTCGCATGACGAATAACTCACGAGGTTTTGATCGTAGCCCGGCAACGGAAGGAGGCGCGGTTCCACTGCGGTCGGCAATCCTCAAGAGCAATGTCACCTCAGCTTCTGACAGTTTACGATATACATTGGAGAGAATGAGTCGTGACGAGCCCAGAGCTGTAAGATTCAAGGGACTCAAGGTTGGAATCCGAAATGTCGGCGGTCAAGATTGCAAATCGACTCTGATGGCGGATGGAAAGTGGAGATGAGGTCAAGATGAGCCCATTGTTTCAACGTGCCGCGGGACAAAAAGAGCAGGGCGGCCATGGCCAAGGGTCGGGCGGCCCGCGGGTTCCACGGCACTCGAGCGCCTGGATGAAAATCTTAACTCGACTCAAGGCGGAGCCGGGTCTGTGCGTGCTGGATATCGGGCCGACCTCTCCGAACAATATCAATTTTTTGACCAACCTGGGTCACAGTGTTTACATGGCCGATTTGGTGGAAGAGGCTGTGAAAGCGGATTGGTTATTGCCTGCGGAAGACGATGGGACACCGGGGTACGACGTTGAAGGCTTTCTGGCGCGAGCCATGGATTTTGGCAATCGTGAGTTCGACATCGTTCTTTTATGGGATGCGCTCGACTACATTCCTGCCCCGCTGGCAGATGGGATTTTGCGAAGACTGAACGTTGTGATGCGCGAACATGGTCAGGCGCTGGCGTTTTTCCATTCTCGAACGACAGGGCCGGAAACGATATTTTGCCGCTACCACGTGATGGATGGCGACACTGTCGAGACCCAACAAGGACCCAGCCATCCGGTACTGCGGAACTATCAAAATCGCCAGATCGAGGCTCTCTTTCAGGAAATGGGTGCCTGCCGGTTTCTGCTGGCAAAAGACAACACTCGTGAAGTGATTGTCTCCCGCTGAAAATGGATCGGACTCTCCAAGCCCTGCTGACCACCTGGCGGAAGAAACCGGAATGAAGCGATGAACCGCACAGGTGCAGTGGATGTTGCCATCGCAGGCGCGGGCATCATTGGGCTGTCGCTGGCGTTGGAATTGCGACAACGCGGACTTTCAGTCACAGTAATGGAACGTGGACAGGCTATGTCTTCCGCCTCCTGGGCCGCCGGTGGCATGCTTGCCGTGAATGATCCGCAAAATCCAGCTGAACTGATGCCGCTGTGTGTTCGCAGTTGGGAACTCTATCCCTCCTACCTACATCTCATCGAATCGCTCTCGGGCCTGCCCGTGCCATTGCGCACTCGTCGCACGTTGCAGGAGGCGAGGTCGGGAACTAAGTCGAACGAGCTTGCGACGGCTACGGAAATCTCGCAACTCGCTCCCGGGTTGAATCCTACTGGTCACCGCTTTGTATGGCTGGACGAGGGCAGCGTCGATCCCAACGATTTGCGTGCAGCTTTGCCGGCAGCTTTGCGCGCAGCAGGCGGAAAGCTGCTGGAAGCGACGGAGGTCCTGGTCGTCAGGAGCGAGGGCGGCGAAGTTCTGGTAGAAACGCGGCGAGAAAATATCTCGGCCAAGATGTTTGTGAATTGCTGCGGGGCCTGGGCCGGTGGCCAACCGTGGGGCGGTCTGCCGGTGGAACCCGTCAAAGGGCACATGGCGAATGTGCAATGTGAGCCGGATCGCCTTCGCTGCGTGGTACGCACACCGGGGGTGTACCTGGTGCCTCGCGGCGATGGCCGGGTTACCGTGGGCGCCACGCTTGAACACGTTGGGTTTGACGAGGTCGTACACGAGCCCGAAGTGAGTGGGCTGATGGAGGCTGCGCTGCGGCTGCTGCCGGAGGCGACCATTCCCTCGCCGATCGATGCATGGACCGGATTGCGACCAGGCACTCCAGATGGGCTGCCGATCCTGGGGCCTGCACAACGCGCGAATTGTTGGCACACGACCGGACACTATCGGGACGGAATATTGCTGGCTCCGGCGACCGCGCGTGTGATGGCGCAAGCGATGCTCGGCGAAACTTCGGATGTTCCCCTCGAAGCATTCTCTCCGGCACGATTCAAATCCAGGTGAGAGATCTTCTCCTTGCCACTCGCGATGTCGCGCTAACGTTTCGTGGCTGAGATCATGACTGGATCGCGAGGCCGAAGGGAAATCTGCGCGCTCAGGGGAAGTTCGGTTGGAACGGGACCATTGAATCCGAGACGCCAATTGCGGATGACGCTGGCAAGAACCAGAACCGCCTCCATCCATGCAAAGTTTTCTCCAATACAGATGCGCGAACCGGCGCCGAAGGGGAAGTACGCCTGTCGAGGGCGCGCGGCGATCGCTTCCGGAAGAAAGCGGTCGGGATTGAAGTGCATGGGCTCGGGATACCAGCGAGCATCACGGTGAATTGCGATTTGCGGAACCAGCAGCAGGGAACCGGCAGGAATCTCCAGCCCGCGATAGGCGTACGATACTGCCGCGGTGCGCGCCGTGACCCACACCGGCGGATACATTCGCAGCGCTTCTGACACGACGCGCTGGCAGTACGGCAGATGCTCATAGATTTCCGTAGCCATCGGTCGCGCATCGGCGGAAGCCGCGCCGAAAACATACGAAGCTTCGGCGAATACTTTTTCCTGCACGTCGGGATGCTGCGCCATCAGGAAGAAAATGAAGCTCAAGCCATTTGCGGTTGTTTCATGTCCCGCGAGTAATAGGGTGAGACATTCGTCCCGAATCTGCTGGGCGTTCATGCTGCCGGTTGCGCCTTCCAAGTCCTGGCTAGCGAGCAGCATGGAGAGCAGATCACCATGGTCGACGCCGGAACTTCTACGTTCGGCGATCATTGTGTAAATCAAACTGTCCAGTTTCTTCTGGGATTTCTGGATGCGACCTATAAAGCCGAAGGGAATTTTTAATAAAAGGTGCGGATAAGGCAGAAATGCCAAAGGAAGAAATCCCATAAATGCGGTGACCGAATCGGAAATGGTTTTGACTTCGGATTCCACATCGCTATCGAACAGACATTTCCCTGTAATTCGCAATGTGAGTTCCAGCATGGAGCGATGGATGTCGAACAACGACCCGGTCTGCCACCTCGCCGACATCTCGTCGGCGAACTGCAACATCGTTTCTCCGTAGGCTGCAATTCTCTGTCGATGAAACCCCGGCTGCACCAGCCTGCGTTGACGCATATGAACGGGTTCTTCACTGGTGAGCAGCCCGTTGCCCAGAACAAATCGCGCGCGCTGCATCACAATACCGCGGTGCTGCATGGCTGCATCGCGCACCAGTACTTCATGCACCATGTCGGGATGGTTGAACTGGAAGACATGCCGTCCGAAAGCTTTGTAGTGAACCAGGTCGCCAAACGTCTTCGCATTCCGCTCGAGAAATTCGTGCGTACTGAGTCGCAATAGGCCTGGATTGCGCAGGCGGTCGCGATAGCTGGGACCCGGCGGATAATGGGTGCTTGCAGTCTGAGTCACGGGACGTTGAATTTCCTTTCGCGCTGGAGTTTCTGCTGGTCCAGCCTTGTACCATTTGCTGCATCTGATTAGAAAGAAGTTTGTGGGAAAATCAAAACAGCGAGGAGAAAAATCCATGCCTCATTTTCATGGGATGACATTGCAGTGGCTAGGTCATGCCACATTCCATCTTCAAACCGCCAAAGGCACTTCAATCCTGATTGATCCGTGGATGGAGTCGAACCCGTCGTTTCCCAAAGGCTGGAAAGCTCCGGATAAAATCGATCTCGTATTGTGCAGCCACGGTCATGGCGATCACATGGGAGATGCTCTGTCGGTAGATCAACGGTATCATCCGACCTTTGTCGGGGTTTATGAACTTACTGGCTGGTTGGCGTCGAAAGGCGTCAAGAAAACTGCGGGAATGAACCTGGGCGGTTCGTTCCGATTCCAGGATGTAACGATTTCGTTAGTGGAAGCGAAACATTCATCCAGTATTGATGACAATGGCGCGACGGTCTACGCGGGAGTTGCGGCGGGATTTATCTTGCAGGTGGAAGGCGAACCTACCCTATATCACTCCGGAGATACAGCTCTCTTTAGCGATATGAAGCTTTTACATGAGCTATACGCTCCGGAAGTTGCCTGCTTGCCAATTGGCGATCACTTTACAATGGGGCCGCGGGCGGCGGCGCTTGCGGTGCAGTATGTGGGAGCGAAAAAGGTAATTCCCATGCACTACGGAACATTCCCGGTTCTGACTGGAACTCCGGAAGAATTAAGAAATCATTTGCGCGGCAAAGACATCGAGGTGATTGCGTTGCGTCCAGGAGAAAGCCTGAAATAAAACGTCTCGCGGCCGGCATGGACAAAGAAGCAGAACAAAGGCGGCCGATCGGGCCGCCTTCGTTGTTATCCAAGAGGACTTACTTGGAACCTTGTTGCTTCTTGCGTTCGGCCCAACGCTTCCGCATCGCGTCCGCAATCCGTTTTCTTCCTTCCGGAGAAAGGCGACGCTTCCGTTTTGCCGGTTTGCTCGCTGTCGTTCTGTGCACAGCTGCCGCCTTCGGCCGGCCTGGGCCGCGTTTTACAGGTTCGCCGATGAGTAACGCACGAGCTTGTTGCAGGCGCGAAATCTCTGAATCAATTTCTTCAATAAGTCGATGAAAATCCATAGTACCTCCAATATTTCCCCTAATGAATCGCCCTGCACAAACCCCAGCGAATTCCCTAAGTCGTTCGTGGAAGGAATTTGCTTATAAGATTACAGAGCTTAGAGGCTATAGAGCAAGTGCTGGTATGGAATTAGTGCGGCAAACGGAATTTTCTGCAGGATTAACTTAGTTCCTACTTCTGGCCCGTCGACTGCGGTTGATCCTCAGTATTCTGAGCTTCTACTTCTGGCGGAGCTGCCGGGAGCATTGGTTTGTGAAGTCGATTTTCCGTTGCAAAATGGCTGGCAAGCGACTGGCCCTTATCTTCGATTGAGCGCTTCAGGCCTTCCAGAACATCCTGATGATTCGCCTGGTATTGCGTCGCCAGCCTATCCAATGCGTAAGTGACAATGTCACTGTGGTGCAATTCCTTCATGGATGCATCGCCGCGAAATCTAAGCCATAGTTGATGGACTAACTCGACATCCTGCGGCTGCAACGCGGGCGCGTGGGGGCCAATGTGGAAGGACTTGGCGGAACCATCCGGCATGACTACGTAGAACGTGAATTGCCTCTTCGGTTCGGGAAGCGCTTCCCAGGCGCGGCCAGAATAGAAGGCTTGTTCCTCGGCGGTCATTCGTGAAGAAAGGCCGGCAACAACGGTGGCGGCCTCCAGCGAATTTGCAGTTTGCACCAGAGCAGAAAACGGATCGCCGGCGGGAACGACGAGAAGAGAAATGTGGCGCCCGAAGCTTTCTGCAACCGCGACGGCCTGGGTGAAAATCATCTGCTCGTGCTCTGTAAATGCGAGCTGAGAAGCGTCGATGTACTCCGGGCCGCCGGCACCCATCAAGCGCGCCGTCAGCAGTACGACATCCTGACTTTCTTCTGAACTTCGAGACAGCGCCCAGCGTAGCGCGCCTGTGGACCGAATGTCCCGCATGGTGACGACAATACAGCCGGGACGGATGCGGAGCGCCTCTCGGCTGACCGTATCGTCGTTCTCCAGCTGAAAGTGCTCCTTCATTTCGCGCGCGGCCAATGCGTGTCGCCGGATGTTGTCTTTCTCAGAAAGAGTGAACAGGATGTAGAAGGTCGCCGCGAAAACCACTCCGCTAACGGTTGCCACTTCTTTGGTAAGTAGATTGACTACCGCGGTGCTGAATAGAACCAGGAAAACCGAAAAAAGTCCGATGGGAAGTTCGACGTTGCCGATTCGGAGATTGATCGGAACCTTCCAGCCGCGCTCGCCCTTATAACGATAGCGCAGCACCAGCATGGCAAGTCCATTGAAGGTGAAGCTCCAGATCACTCCAAAGGCGTACGCTTCGCCGATGACAATAATGTTGCCGCGGCTTAAGACGATGGTGGCCAACTGCAGGATCGTGACCAGGTTGATGATGCGGGTTGGGGTGCCAAACTTCTTCTGCGGCTTGCGGAACCAGTCGTGCAGAACGCCGTCTTCCGCGACCCGCATCAGCACGCCCGTCGAGCCGATGATTGACGTATTGATGGCGCCGGCCAGCATCAGAAATCCGACGACGACAACAAAGATGCGGAAGGCTACGCGCAGTGCCAGCGGTCCGACCATGTACATCGCGATTCCGGCAATCACATTGTTGCCGTACACCGAGACGCGAACCTGGTCGGGAATCAGCATGACCGCCAGCAGGGAAGCCCCGCCGGTAAAGATCAAGCTGTAAATGGCGATGACGATGGCGGCGCGCTTCAGGTTCTTCAGTTTGGGATGTTGAATTTCGCGGTTGACCTGGGCCAGGGTCTCTTCGCCGCTCATCGCCAGCACGGTGTGACCAAACGCCATCAGCACGCCGAACAGTCCGAAAGTCCTTGCCAGGCTGGTGTGTTCCAGGAACCCAAACGAACTTGGAGTGAAGGTAAACTCAGAGGGTATGGGCCACGGCGGCAGGGGAGACCCTTTGTAGAGGACGGAAAAGATTCCCCACACCATAATGATGACGACCATCACCGTGGTAATTTTCATCACGTCTACAGCGCGCTTGCTGGACGCCTCAATGCCTTTGACGTTCAACCACCAGTAATAGACGGTGACGATCACCGCGAAAACTGCAGAGGTAGCGTTTACCGGGAGCTGCACGGCACGATCGGGTGCGGCTAATAGCAAGCCGCCGAGAAGTTGATGTGCGGCGGAGATCCGAAGAAGCTCATTCAGCAGTCCGACAATGTATTGGCCTGCGGACACACCGGAGACTGGCCCGGTCAAGATGTAGTCGAACATCAGCGCCGATACGCTGACCTTCGCGAAAGTGCCGCCCAGTCCCTCTTTTACGATGCGATAGACACCGCCGCGGGTGAACATGGAGCAGCTTTCCACGTACACGGCGCGGACGGCGAAGGAAAAAAGCATGACCGCGAGTACAATCCACGGCGCCGATTTTCCGAAGTCCTGTTCCGCGATTCCGACGGCATAGAAGGCCGAAGATCCCAGATCATTCAGAACAACCGCAGCCGCGCTCCAATAGGAGATAAACGTCAGCATCACAGTGGATGCAACAACGATGCGTACGCGGTTAGAACCGGATGGCGCGGATACGGTCTGCTCTGGCATGGTCGGTGGTCTTAGTTTCGTTCCTGGTTACTAGCTCGATCATCCATGGCGAGCCTCGATCAAAATATTCGGTTGTCGCTCGTCTTGAAGCAGAACCGATCTCCCATGATATTGGAGTTGCATCTCGTTCGGCATGAATCTTTCGCGGTATTCAATCGTTTTTGCTGAAAAGCTCATGCATATCTTCAGCAAAACTGATGACAATAACAAATGCCGAACCAACTCCGCCCAACAGAAACATCGCGACCAGAACGTGATCCACGACCTTCAGAAGAAGATGCATTCCAAGAGTGTACTGCTGAGCACTCCGAAAGCCTAGAATGCTTTCGATAAAAAGTGTTACGCATCGATAGGATGGTAGACTCGACACGATGCGCGCTGGATCGAAGTTGAGCTGGGTGCTCGCGGCAGAGAGCGGAGTGCTGCTTGTGCTGCCGTTTCCGGTGGCCGGTCCGCTACCCCATTGGCGCGCTGCGCTGGCGTGGATCGCGTTTATTCCTCTGCTGATCGCCCTGCTGGTCCCTCGCGCGGGATTTGGCTGGCGCCGCGTTGCCCACAACACCCTTCTCGGTTACTTTTGCGGAATTCTCTGGTACGGCGGGACCTGTTACTGGATTCAATCGACGATGCAGCTGTACGGAAATCTTTCTCCAGTGGCGGCTAGTTGCATTCTCGTTCTGTTTTGCTTGTATCTTGGCCTCTACTTTGCATTGTTCGCGTTCTTACTCAGCCTTAGCCAGCGAGCGACTGGAAGCACGACCTGGACGCTGGTATTGGCTCCCATGCTATGGGTTGCGGTGGAACTGGCCCGCGCGCACATCACCAGCTTCCCCTGGAATCAATTGGGCGATTCGCAGATCGACAATCTTCTGTTGACGCGATTAGCGCCTTGGACGGGAGCCTACGGAATTTCGTTCGTGCTGATGGCGGGGAACTGTGCCATCGCCGGCTTCTTTCTGTTTCGCCAATGGCGTGCGCGGCTGATTCCGCCGTTGCTGGCGATTTTGCTTGCCGCAGGATTGTGGAAGGGATATACCCTGCATGTTCCTCAGGAAACCACCCACGACACGGCCATGTTGTTACAGCCCAACCTGAATGTCGCCGGAGTTTCATGGGTGGGCGATGAGTTTGATAAACAGATGCAGCATTTTGCCGCGCTGAGCGAACAGGTTTGCCATCCATATTATTCTGGGCTGCCGTTGCAAAAAAAGACGCAGATTCAGCCGGACTGTAAATCTCCTCGACCGGCAATCAATCTGATTGTTTGGCCGGAGTCGCCGGCGCCGTTTGAGGACGGAGATGCAAGGTTTCGTCATTGGATTTCTGCGCTCGCCGAAGACGCGCACGCGCCCATGATTGTTGGCGACATCGCTGTCGATCGCGAAACAGGGCAAGCTCGACCTCCCATGTATAACTCGGCCTCTTTTGTTGCTGCCGATGGAACCTTCGTTGGCCGCTACGACAAAATGCATTTAGTTCCGTTCGGCGAGTACACTCCGTTCCCGGACCTGCTGTCCTTCGCAGGATCGCTGACCGATCAGGTGGGGCACATGACGCCGGGTAGACGGCGCGTCGTATTCGCAGCCGATGGGCATCGATATGGCGTGTTTATCTGTTACGAATCAATTTTTGCCGATGAGGTCCGTCAGTTTGTGAAACTCGGCGCGGATGTGCTGGTCAATATTTCCGACGATGGCTGGTATGGAGACACCAGCGCACCCTGGCAACACCTGAATATGAGCCGAATGCGCGCTGTTGAAAACGATCGCTGGCTATTGGTCGACACCAACAACGGCGTGACGGCGGTCATCGATCCGCACGGCCGGGTGGTGCAGAGCTCGCCGCGTCATGTAGAAACCTCGCTGGCGGCGCACTTCAATTATGTCTCGAAGGAAACCTTTTATACTCGCCACGGCGACCTGCTCGCGTGGCTATGTGCCATAATCGCAATAGTTCTTGCTGTCGATGGAGCTGTCCAAAATAACTATCGACCAGGAACAAAAATCTACTTCCAAGACTAATCCGCCATGCTCAATGATTTAGAGTTTGCCTACAACCCCGTAGAGCAAAAAGTTCGCGATCTGCGGGAGTATCTTTGACGCGGAACGCCTGCGCAAAGAACTCGCCTCCATCGAACAAAAAGTAGCCGACCCTGCCGTCTGGGCCAATCCAGCGGTGTCGCAGCCGTTGATGCGCGAGCGAAAAAGGTTGGAATCTCTTCTAGCGGACGATACTGAACTGCGGCGCCGCAGAGAGGATATTGCTGCCTATTTTGAGCTGGCGCGTGAAGGTGAGCAGGTTGAGCCGGACTTGCTGCGAGAGATTGAAGGGCTGCGTGCGTTTTCCGAAGCGCTGGAATCGCGCACCATGTTGTCGGAAGAGACCGATCCGCTGAACGCGATTGTGACCGTCCATCCCGGCGCGGGTGGTACCGAATCCCAGGACTGGGCAGAGATGCTGATGCGCATGTATCTGCGCTGGGCCGAACAACAAGGTTTCAAGACAGAGATCAACGATTACCAGTCGGGTGATGAAGCGGGCATCAAATCGGCTACCTTCACCATCAGCGGCGAATACGCCTATGGACTGCTTTCCGGTGAGACTGGAGTGCATCGGCTGGTGCGCATCTCTCCATTCGACTCGGCCAAGCGCCGCCATACTTCCTTTGCCAGTGTTTTTGTTTCGCCGGAAATTGACGACTCGATTGAGATTGACATCAAGCCGGAGGATTTGCGGATTGACACATATCGTTCCGGTGGCAAGGGCGGTCAGCACGTCAACACGACGGACTCAGCGGTGCGCATGACGCATTTGTCGACTGGCATTGTCGTCTCATGCCAGAACGAACGCTCGCAGCATAAAAATCGCGAGAAGGCGATGAAGATGTTGCGCTCACGACTGTATGAATATGAGTTAGAGAAACAGCGCGCTATTACGCGGAAAATTGAAGATGCAAAGCTGGAAATTAATTTTGGCTCACAGATTCGCTCGTATGTGATGCAGCCGTATCGCATGGTGAAGGATTTGCGCACCCGCGTGGAGACTGGCGACGTCGATCGCGTGCTGAACGGCGATCTGGACATGTTTATTAGAGGGTTTTTGCGGCTGCGGCGGGAAGGGAATTATCCTGCGGGCCCGGTTGAAGATTTGGACTAGGTACGCATCCATCGCGAAAAGAAATCTGGAGGCAACGTTGAACGAACCCGAAGTGATCGACGAAATTCTAGAGAAAAGCAAGGTCATCGCCGTCGTCGGTATCTCCGACAAGCCGGAGCGCGCCAGCCATGGCGTTGCGGCGCAGATGCAGCGGCGTGGGTATCGCATCGTTCCGGTGAATCCCATGTTGACCAGCGTGCTGGGCGAGGACTGCTATCCGACGCTCGCGGAAATACCTTTTCCGGTGGACTTGGTCGATGTATTTCGAGCATCGGAGTTTGTCCCCAAAATTGTGGAGGAAACGATCGCCATTGGCGCCAAGTATTTATGGCTGCAAGAGGGGGTGATGCATCCGGAAGCGATTGCGCATGCGGAAGCGAATGGCATCAAAGTGGTGGCGGATCGATGCATCTTCAAAGAGCATCTGCGCTGGACCGCCGAGAAGGGTGGCCGTTGAAGGTGCGTCCGAGTCCGCGTGTGAGCATCGAAGGGGCGTGCGTGCGTCGTGCATTCCTGATTGCGCTCGCATGTTTGATTTGTTTCTGTAGCCGCGGTTTTGCTGCACCGGTACGAGCATCGCATCTGACCGTCGAACTGGTCACGGAAACCACCAGCATCGCTCCCAATCATGATTTTCTTGGCGGCCTCCATTTTGTATTGGATCCGGGCTGGCACATTTACTGGATCAACGCCGGCGATGCGGGCGAGCCGCCTCGCGTGGATTGGCAGCTTCCGAAGGGAATTACCGCGGGCGATCTGCAATTTCCTGCGCCGCAGCGTTTGCCGCTTGGGCCGCTGATGGATTTCGGCTATCAGCATGAAGTCTTGCTGCCGATTCCTATGCGCGTCGATGCCAGTGTTCACGCCGGGACGAACGCCGTCCTTCGCGGACAATTGCATTTTTTGGTGTGCAGCAATGTTTGCATTCCCGGCAAAGCGGACCTGGAACAAACCGTTCCCGTCACCGCGCAACCGAGCGCGAACAATCCAACGACGGAGCCGCTCTTCCTTACGGCGGAGCGAGCGTTGCCGCGAGCGCTGCCTGCAGGCCTATCGGTACAGGTGCAGCAGACGAAGACCGCGTTCGTCATCCGCGTAACAGGGAAGAGCGCGGCGGGGGCGGAATTTTATCCATACGACCAGAACGTAATCGCCGACGCAGCGCCGCAACCCGTCGAGCCAACGGATAACGGCATACGCATCACCATCGAAAAAGCGAAAGATTTGCAGCAGGTTCCACCAACGCTGCATGGCCTGCTCAAATTTCCAGACGGAACGTCCTATCAATTTACGTCGCCGATCACGACCGGATACGCCACGGAGCGTTCCGTTCCCGTACAGCGAAGCGGTGGATTGTTGCGCGTCCTGGGGCTGGCATTTCTTGGCGGACTGATTCTGAACCTGATGCCGTGCGTGTTTCCGGTACTGTTCATCAAGGGGCTGGCGCTGGTGCAATCGTCTGGCCACGAGCGCCAGCGGATGCGCGCCCACGGCGCCATGTATGCGCTGGGAATTCTCGTCTCATTCTGGGTGATTGTCGCGCTGCTGTTGCTGTTGCGCGCCGGTGGGCATCATCTTGGCTGGGGATTTCAATTTCAATCGCCATACTTCGTCGCCTGCATGGCGCTGTTGTTTTTCTTTCTCGGGCTCAGCCTGGCGGGTCAGTTTGAAATTGGGCTCTCCGTGACCAGCGTCGGTGGCGAATTAGCGCAGCGCGGCGGATATTCCGGAAGCTTTTTTACCGGCGTGCTTGCAACCCTCGTTGCCACCCCTTGTACCGCGCCGTTCATGGGAGCAGCGATCGGTTTCGCGTTATCGCAGAACGCGCTGATCACCTTTGCCGTGTTCACCCTGCTCGCGTTGGGGCTGGCTGCGCCTTACGTGTTGCTGACGCTGCAGCCCGCCTGGATACGTCTGCTGCCTAAACCCGGCGCGTGGATGGAATATCTGAAGCAGGCCGTCTCGATCCCGATTTTTATTGCGGTGATCTGGATGGTGTGGGTGTTTGCTCAGGTCGCCGGTAGCAACGGAGTCGCCGCGTTGCTGGCGGGGATGCTACTGACTGCGATCGCGGGATGGGTGCTGGGGCGCTGGCCGGCGAAAGGTCTCTCGACCGTGGTTGCCGTCGTTC
>JBARFA010000093.1:0-27305 GCA_049796755.1 Acidobacteriaceae bacterium | reverse complement strand
GCATGATGCCTGGTCACAATGTAGTCGGCGAGTTGCTTTAGCGGCGCACTCTGCCACTGAACTTCGGATGCACTGGTTTTCTGAAGTTGGAGTTCCAACTCTTGTAATACGGGACCGACTTCTACCGCCCGGCGCGTGCAGGCTTCCGCCAGCGTGTGCTTCCCTCCGCAGCAAAAGTCGATACCTAGACGCTCCAGTACCGGGATCGAGGTTGGATATTCCACTGCGATGTCGCGAACCTGTGTTTCCGATGTAATCACCATGATTGGATCTCCCAGTCTGACAATAGTGATCCGGCGCACCAGACTCAGTGACTTTTATCACCACGCTCTTTTTTTCCTGTGAAAAACGCCGCTGATTGCCAAGCTCGACGCACATGCGGCAAGATGGCGTCATGTCTCTCGAGCGCCGTATGGACGTTCTGGCTAAGTCCGCCTGGTTTCAAAACCTGCCTGAGAATGCATTGGCAGGACTTGCGGCCCAAGGCCGAGAGCGCAAACTTCAACGGGGCCAGATTTTATTTACCGCCAACGAGCCGGCTGAGGGGCTGTATGTCGTGCTCTCCGGCTCTGTGCGTGCTTTCCGGGAAAGCGTTGATGGTCGCGAGCAGACGATCCATGTCGAGGGCGTGGGCGGCATACTGGCTGAGGTGCCCGTTTTCGACGATGGCCCGTATCCTTCCACCACCATGGCGGAAGAGGATTCGGAACTGCTGTTTCTGGCGAAAGAAGATGTACGCCGGTTCCTGTTGCAATATCCCGCGGCAGCGCTGACGGCGCTGGCAATCCTCGCGAAGAAACTCCGCACAGTCGCGTCCCTGGCCGAGCAACTCGCACTGAAAGACGTGACCCAGCGGCTGGCGACACTGCTGCTGCAGGAAGCCCAACGAAAGACTCCCAAGCTGCAGGATGGAGTCTCATTTCCACTTCCGCTATCGCACACGCAATTGGCCTCACGACTTGGCTCGGTGCGCGAAGTGGTCACGCGCAGCTTGCAGAAATTGGTACAGCAGGACATTGTTGCCACCCAGGGCCATCGCATCGTCATACTCGATCTGGAAGCGCTCCGCAGACTGACTGAAAGTCATCAATCTTAACTAGGGGCACGGCTCGTCAGTTCCCATAACTGAGATTTCCCGTTACCAATCAGCCTCGATGAGTGCATTGGCGATGATTTACTCGTTGACGACGCGCGGAAGATCGCAGTACGGAAGACCGGGGCCTCTGAATGGATCGCGGTCTGCCACCCGCCGGCTGGGGCGCTGGGGGTAGTAGTATGGGCACGAAGTCCACTGACATTGAGACAACGGCCTGGGCTACCCTCGTTCTTAGAAAGGTTTCTATGGCATCCGGAAGTGCGTCCGTTCCTGTTCCTATCGAAAGAGCAGCAAGTGCGACGAAGCAGCTAAAGAACTTCCTGAGCCGATACTTCTACTTGTGCATGTCACTGGTGATGGCCGCACTCGTGGTCTGGGGCTTCAGCCGTACGGTGGATGTCAGACTGCTGCATGCCAGCCCGCCAAAACCGGGCATCTTATGGTTTCACGGCGCCGTGTTCTCAGCCTGGGTCGTGCTGTTCATCGTGCAATCCGCCCTGGTACGCGTGCGCAAGGTCAGCCTCCACCGTGCACTGGGCTGGTTTGGCGCGGCGTTGGCTGCAACCATGTTCGTCTCTGGCATGGTGGTGTCGCCAGTGATGCTGCGTTTCGAGGCCATGCTCCACGGGCCACAGGTTAAAGCGTTCCTGTCGATTTTGTGGTGCGACATGATCCTCTTCGGCGCGTGCATGGCCCTGGCTGTTTATTTTCGCAAGCGGCCGCAGTATCATCGGCGCCTGGTTTTCATGGCTAGTTGCCAATTGATGCAAGCCGCCTTCGTCAGGCTTCCATACATTGGCATTCACAATCTGTTCTTTCCGGCGCTGGACGTACTGATCGTGGCTGGAATCTTGTGTGACGTCGTCGTCGAAGGCCGGGTCAACAAGGTTTATGTTTACGGATTCCCTGCGATGATTGTTTTTCAGGGATGGGCCACCTACCTAGCGCTCGGAAATCCTGATTGGTGGAAGGCGGCGACCCAGGCGATCGTAGGGGTATGAGATCGCCCGCGCGGCCTGTGTTCACAGATCCGGGCAACAAGAGTCTCCACTGTTGACTTCAGGCCAAAGCACGTTTCCAGCCCGAGAACGTCTTTAAACGCACATTGGCGATTTGGCGTAAATCGAGGAACACCCCGGCCGAGGTCACTCCCTACGTTTCTCCGTACCAATCCACTCACTCCGTCCGAATAGCCTCTGTTCTTCTGGAAAACCAGCCCTAAGGAAAATGTTGCAACGTTCCGGGTGTATCCCGTAGTGAAAACATGAAAGGATGAGTAACCCGGAGACACGATGGCAAAGTTCCTTTTTACGATGATGCTCGCGAACGATCTGGGCTTGCCCACCCGTCTGGTGCCCATTGCACGAGAGCTCGCCGACCGTGGTCATGAAGTGGCCGTGTTCAACCCAGCGCCAGCACCTTCGAAGCTGATTGCGGAGGCGGGCATGCATAACCTCCCCATGCCCTCGCGGCCTATGCCATCTCCCGTGATGGATTTGGCCCAGGCCGGGGCTGCATGGGATGTAGAAGAGTTCTTAGCGGCTTTGTATCTCGACGAAGAGGCAACGCGAGGCGAGTTAGCGGTCTATGTGGACGTGATTCGTGACTACGATCCAGATGTTGTCATCGATTCTTTCGGGCTGCTGACGTGCCTGGCCGCGCGCGCCCTCTCTGTACCACTGGTAACCGTCCTGCAAGGCAATATTCATCCTGCCAGCGATGGATTTCTGTGGTGGAAGAATAACCGCCCAGCAGGTCTACCCAGCGCAGCCGCTGTGATCAACAAACTTGCGGCGGAGAACGGAATGGGACCCGTCGAGCGTTGCGTTGATCTAATGGCCGGGGATCTTTCGCTTATCCTCGGCACCCCTGAGACAGATCCCCTTCCGGCGAGCACGGGCGTGGAGTATGTGGGGCCGATTGTCTGGCAGCGCAACAACGACACCTTGCCGGAATGGGTGACCCGGCTCAATCCCGACAAGCCAACCATCTGGGTCTACTCCGGCAATCCCAGGTATGCTCCAGTTCCCACTCCCATCGATTCGATCGTTGTCATTCGTGCGGCCATCGCTGCTCTCAAGGATGCGCCCGTGCATGTTGTGCTGACGACTGGCTTCCAGGTCCTGCCCGTTGAGCTTGGAACCTTGCCACTGAACTTCTCTCATGCCCCCTACCTGCCAGGCAACGCTATGGCTGCCCAGTGTGAACTGATGGTGCACCATGGCGGTCACGGTTCGGTGATGACGGGATTGCGGGCCGGTACTCCGGCGGTGATCGTACCGACGATCACCGAACGGGAGAGCAACGCGCGACGTCTTGTGGCTTTAGGAGCGGGTGTGATCGTAATGCCGGTGGACGGCCTGAACGGAGAGAAGACGATCGATGCTAGCGAGTTTGGGGCTGCGGTACTCCGAGTGTTGAAGGACCCGGCGTATCGCCGCTCAGCGCAGCGTGTCTCAGAATCGATGCAGGGGTACGGCGGGGCAAAGGCAGCCGCAGACAAGGTGGAGAAATTTGCGGCTGGGTTTCGCAGGTAACGGACAGTCGGTATTTGTAGGTTGACAATAGGCTTGCGCCCATTCGTCGGTTTATGACAACAGATGGGATGAGGAGGCCGGTCTCCAGCGGGATGCGTTAAGCTCCCAGTTATCGACGCGCTTGAAGCGCGGGAGACAAGGAGACCGGCGATGAAGAAGCTTACCACCAAGATGATGCAGGAGACACTCAACAAGCATGACGGGCGCCTAACCGTCGGTCTGGATCTGGGCGACAGGTCGAGCTTTTACTGCGTGCTGGATGAGACAGGGGACGTGCTGCTGGAGCAGAAGGTGAGCACGACGCCCAAGGCCATCAACGAGATTTTCGGAGCGATGCCCCGGGGTCGTATTGCAGTGGAGACCGGAACGCATTCACCCTGGGTCAGCCGACTGCTTAGTGAGCTCGGTCATGAGACCATCGTGGCGCACGCACGCAGCGTGCGATTGATCGGAGAGAGCAGGCGGAAGGATGATCGGCTTGACGCCATGACGCTCGCGCGACTGGTACGGATCGATCCACAGCTGTTGTGTCCAGTGAAGCATCGCAGCGCCGAGGCACAAGCGGATCTGACAGTGAGCCGGGCGCGAGCCGCTCTGGTCCGTACACGGACGATGCTGGTCAACGCGGCCAGAGGATTGACGAAGTCCTACGGAGAACGGCTCCGCGGATGCAACGCGCGCGGGATGAACCCGAAGTCAGCTCAGGATCTGAGTCCAGAGTTGAAGTATGCACTGGAACCGATGATGCACCAGATAGAGTCGGCCAGCGAACGGATCTGCCAGTACGATCAGATGCTCGAGTCTATGGCGCGGAACAGATATCCGGAGGCCGAGCGGCTGAAGCAGATCAAGGGAGTGGGAACGCTGATCGCCCTCACCTACATGCTGACACTGGAAGATCCTTATCGTTTCCGCAAGAGCCGGGATGCAGCCTGCTACGTGGGACTCCAACCTGGAAGACGCAACTCGGGACAGAGCGAGCCGCAGATGCACATTAGTAAAGAGGGCGATCCGTACCTGCGAGCACTCCTGGTGCAGGCTGCACATCATGTGCTCGGTCCGTGGGGAGTCGACAGCGACCTGCGCCGCTGGGGCATGAAGCTGGCGGAACACGGAGGCAAGCGCGGGAAGAAACGCGCCGTGATCGCAGTCGCGCGTAAGCTTGCCGTCCTGCTGCATCGACTCTGGGTTAGCGGAGATATGTATGTGCCGCTACGACCCGATGGCCCGGTCACACTGCCGGCAGTGGCATAGTTCAGTCCAGATTTACGGAGGTTTGCCGTCATAAGCCGAGTTCCGGTGACTGCGTCATTGGCCTGGCCCAACACTCCATCTGCAAGATCGAGTGAAAGGTCGCACTAACAGGTGGCAGCACCGGCTGAATCGAGAACACCCAACTTGCACCGAGCGAGCAAACGCTCATACCAGAGTGCGGATGGAAGGGTGGCGACAGAAAAGCTCGAGCGCAAATGGCGTACTCCACCAGAAAGGACCTGATTCGCGACTACCTTCACCCGGATGCACTTTGATATCGCCAGCTCGTCCGCAGTCAAGGCTCAAGATGAACTCGCTGCGCTCGGCCTTGACTGTGCTCCTCGCCGGCCAAACACTCTAGCTATCCGGGCGAAGGTAAAAAATAGTATGACTCCCCAACTACACAACACTTGACACTGACCGGCCTCCTCATGGAAGGCCGATGCACTCATCGAACCTCGCTTCGGTCTTCAGGGAACAACTGTAAACCGTCTGAGATCTGGAAATTTCCGTTAGCGTACGATTTTTGTCGTTTGGTGTAGTGACCCCTACTGAAAGGAACGGCCGGGGCGGCGAAGAATCAAAACGGCACGGTTCTTCTCACGCAAGAACGCTAAGCGCAAACGCTGAAGCAGCAAGGGCAAATACTTGTTTTCATCTGGACGATACCCTAGAATAAGTCGTGCTGCCGACAGTGCATACAAAGATGGGTCTTGCCCGCAGCCACTAAGGCTGTAGCAGTGGCGACGGACCTCCTCCTGAATTCATGGTGAATGTCCGCAGACCTCAGGTCGCCACACGCAATGCTGCCTTGGAGAGGACCATCAAAATGATTGGGTCCGGTAATCTACCATTTGACGTAGCTGCCTTTCTCGCCACCACCGGCCTTGGACGAAGAATTGTGCAAGTGGCGGCGAAACAGACTTTCTTTTCCCAGGGAGATGCTGCCGACTCTATTTTTTATCTTCAAAACGGTCGGGCGCGCCTTTCTGTTGTTTCGACCAACGGAAAAGAAGCCGTCATCACGCTTTTCTCCTCAGGAGACTTTGTTGGAGAAGAATCGCTCGCAAGCGTAGGCGGGCTGCGGCTGGCCACGGCCACAGCCACAACCACCTGTATTGCGCTCAAGATAGAGCGGACGGAGATGGTCCGCGTCATACACGAGGAGCACACATTCTCTGATTTATTCTTGAAGTTTCTGCTGGCTCGGAGTATGCGTACCCAGGCCGACCTGGTCGATCAGTTGTTCAACTCCAGCGAAAAGCGCCTGGCGAGAATTCTCTTGTTGATGGCGAATTTCGGAAAGCCCGGAGAACCGGAAACGTTGATCCCGCCGATTACACAGGAAGCACTGGCGGAAATGATTGGCACCACGCGGTCCCGCGTCAGCTTCTTCATGAATCGCTTCCGCAAGCTCGGCTTAATTGAGTACAACGGCCGCATCCGGGTGCATAAATCGCTGCTCAATGTGGTCCTCCACGATCAATTACCGGAGCATAGTTCCGAGAGACCTCCTGTTTCGGCCAGTCTGTCAAGTTAGTCCAAGCCGGCCATGCACCGGCGTTCCCGTGAGCAAAACCGAACAGACCTGCGATTCACGAAATGCGATGATCACAATGTGAGCAAAGTTTAGATGCGCAACGGAGGCGGATACGATGTCCGAACGAATCTGCTTGTTATCGTGGACGATGATCATGCAATTTGCTGACCGCACTGCTTTACCGATCTCTAGGATGAAATGTAATGCTAACTGAAGAACCCTCGAATCCCCTTGCTGTTCACAATGAAATGCCGGCCAAGCCAAGGATCCTGCTCGTGGACGATACGGAGTCCGTGCTCGAATCCCTCAGAATGATCCTCGAACATCACGATTTTGAAGTCGTTACGGCTGCCGATGTGAATGATGCTCTGCAACTCATCAGTTCGCAGGCGTTCGATGTTCTCTTGAGCGACCTGCACATGCCCAACGCTGGGGATGGATTGACCGTGGTAAGCGCCATGCGCCATTCCCACCCTAACGCGGTAACGATCATCTTCAGTGGTTACCCTGAGATGAACGAAGCCGCCGCAGCAATCCTGTTGCAGGCAGATGAAATTCTGGTGAAGCCGTTAGAGCCAAAGACACTCGTGGAGATAATCCGGGCACGCCTGAAGCAGGCGAGGACTCCCGAGCGGATTGTGGAGAACGTGGCGAATATCCTCGAAAGGGAGGCGCAAGCGACGATTCAGGATTGGAATAAGCGTGTCGACTCGGAACCGGAGATCATCACTATCCCGCTGGACTTCGAAACGCGCTGCGCCCACCTGCCGCAGATGTTCCGGGATCTAGTGTCTCGTCTTCGCGGCCCTCTCCCGCTGGGCACGCGAGCGTTAGTCTCATTGGCGGCCGGTGAACACGGACTGTTACGACGAAAGCAAGGTTACAGCGCCGCCATGATGGTTGAGGAATCGCGAATGTTACAAGTCAGTATCTTCCAGACGCTGCAAAATAATCTTCGCCGAGTGGACTTCAGTCTGTTGCTGGTGGATGTGATGGCGATCGCCGACGAGGTGGACTCGCAACTCGCCCAGGCCATGGCAAGCTACGTTGCCGAATCGAAGTTAGACATGCTGCCAGTCCGCGCATGATTCCGACATGCACCGGAGTACCCGGTGAGCCGAGATTTGGCCTTATCTGTTGGAAACGTGCATTTCCGCGTCGATCCGTTCTAGTCGTAATCAAACTTAGGCGCCAAAGTACTTGATTGCAGGAGAAGATAGATTCAAGCAAAAGAGGCAGAGCTGATTGGCTCTGCCTTCTCTTGTGCCATGTGCCGCCTGATTCGGCAGCTACACACTACTTATGCCCACCACCATCATGGGATCCTCCCCACCATGAGACCCACTGTTACCGTGAGATTCGCCGCCACTATGCGATGCCGTCGTGTGGGATGCAGCATGGGATGTGCCACCATGCGCTGCCGTCGTGTGGGATGCAGCATGCGATGTGCCACCGTGCGTTGCTGGGGAGGGTTTAGCGTGGGACTCTCCCTGTTTGCTTGCGTGTCCATCTGATGCGCTGCCTGAAGGTCCACGATATGCCGTACCACCGCCACCGCCGTGATACCTTCCACCACCGTCGTGGGTGAAACGATGGCTGCCCCAGCCGTGACCGTAGCCCCAGTTGGCCCATGGGCCCATTCCAAGGAAAATGCCGTTATAGAAATAGCCCGGCCCGTAATAGCCGGAGGGAGCGCAGGCATAGGGAGCGTAGCCGTAGTAGCCATAGGAACAGGAGGGCGGCACGTTGATATTGATGGAAATTTGCGCGTTTCCCGTTGGCGCCAAGGCCAGAGGTGCGAGCAGTGCTGTTGAAAGAAGTAGAACGTTGAATCCGGGCATGTGTGACCCCCGTAAGGCGTCTGCGGTTCGTGGAATGGCGTGGGATACCGTGTTGCTATAAAGCACAATTCAGCAACTGCAATTACCATGAGGATTTTCATTCCGATCATGATTTCTCTTCGCTGTGTCGGGGATCATTATCTTCCCCTACTCTCTCACTGTAGCGTCCATCATCGACTCGGTCTGAGCAATACGACACACATGTCGTGCATGGCCATTTGCCGGCGAAGATTGAAACAGCATGTGCGCTTTACGGTGCGATACACAATTGAACTGCGCTTCGATCGTGATAAGCCGGTATGCCTGAAGGTAATCAGAGAGGCTGCTGCAGGGCCTCGATGGGTTGCTGATCGAAGCGAGCCATCTCGCCACCCTATGCGAAGAATCCCACATCAAATGCGAATCCCGGATGGAGCCTGCACGCGAGAGTTGCACAGTCGCTGCCGCCGGCACCGGTGCTCTTCTAAAGGGAATCTGTCTTCGGAGATGCAAAAGGCTGTGCGATATTGCTCACCAATGGCCGACCGTAGACCCGGCAGCTCGCAATATCTGGCAGGATGAGCAATACAGAACAGATTGGTGCTTCCGGTAGTGCGATGCTTTTAGCCAGTGCATGTGCCAGCATCCAACTTAGTCGAGCAACTAAAGCCGCTGCTCAACGAGATGGCTATGTTCTTCGCACCAGGCATCAAGACTGCGCCATGAAGCTACACGAAACAAGTATTCGAGTTTGTTTCCCTATAAAGCCACAGGCGTCATTCCCTCCCGCTTTGTTGATCCTGCTGGCCCTCTTCTGGATAGGATTACCGCAACGTGCGACTGCACAACGACTCGGCGCCTGCGTCCCTGTTGTGAATCCTCCGCTCAGCGAAGAGCAAATCGTAAACAATCTGATTGGGATGAATCTTGAGCGGGCTCAGGCGTTGGTTGCATTCCAGGTGACGGAGACCTACCGCCTGGCGTACCGTGGTTTTCCGGGACCTCGAAACGCGGAGATGATCGTAGACGCAAAGTACCAATCGCCGAGAACGAAAATATTCGCGATTCAGTCCGCCACCGGGTCCCCGCTGATACTCGACAGGGTTTTCAAGAAGCTCTTGCAGGCTGAGGGTGAGGCGCTAGGAACGGAGGCCCAACGGCACACCGCTCTGAACCGAGATAACTATAATTTTGAACTTGTCGGGTGCGAAAGCATGCAATCCGGTTCAATGTATGTACTACACGTGCAACCTAGAAGAAAGGGTAGGTTTCTTTACTGTGGCCGAATCTGGGTAGATGCAAAAGACTTTGCCGTGGCCCGAATAGAGGCAGAGCCTGCGAAGAACCCTTCCTTCTGGACCAAAAGAAGTAAAATCGAACGAGTGTACGGGAAAGTGGGCGATTTCTGGCTTCCCACGCGCAACCATAGCATCTCGACGGTCCGCCTTGGAGGGAGCGCCGAACTAACGATTGAGTACACCAATTACCAGATTGCGGCTGCGAATGCCGTGGGCAACTTGCCCACGTCGAAGCCAGTGCAGACGGCAGAAACTACGCGCGCACAACCCACAAAGCTTCAGGCAACTGCACAGGCTCCAGCGGAGTAGTTGATTTGAGTTCGCTCGGATACCCATAGTTTCCAGGCGGGAACGATTATCCGGCTGAGCAGGGAGACGTAATTTCCACCCCGATTCGAGATCCCGAGGATACAAAGCGAGTGATCTGGCGATTCGTCTCAGAAATTCGCGGGCTGCATTATTGCAATTGAATCGATCTGACCCGGCAGGAGTAACAAGTCTTCCTGCACGGATAATAAGCCTGCATGGAATTAGGCTGCGTGCCTTCTTGGAGCTAACACTTCCGCAGGCTCACATGGAATCAGCCTACGCGCTTTCACATCCCACGCAAGGCCTAGCTTCCGCAGTGCGGCAATAGCGTACCAGTTAAGGTCGAATTCATACCAGGCCAAGCCATGACGGCATGATTGTGGGTGGGCGTGGTGGTTATTATGCCAGCCCTCCCCAAAGGTTAAGAGAGCCACCCAGAAGCTGTTTCTGGAGGTATCTCCGGTGGGAAATCGCCGCGATCCCCACATGTGCGTGGCGGAGTTCACCAACCAAGTAGAGTGGAGACCGAGGATCGTGCGGAAGAAGATGCCCCACAATAAGAATTTCCACCCTCCGACAGCAAGAAGGATCACACCCAGAACGGTGACCGGTACCCAATGCCAGCGGCTGATCCAAACGTGGAACTTGTCTTTGCGAAGCTCAGGAACGTAAGGCAGGAGATTTGCCGAACCGCTGTGCATGGTTTCGCCTGTCAATAGCCAACCGGCGTGGGCCCACAGACCACCTTCGCGCGGAGAATGTGGATCGCCTTCACGGTCCGTGTTCTGATGATGCTGGCGATGCGTCGCAACCCAAAAGATCGGACCACCTTCCAGGGCCAGCGTCCCGCATACGGTCAAAACATATTCCATCCACTTGGGGGTCTTGTACCCTCGGTGCGTAAGAAGTCGATGGTACCCGACGCCTATGCCGAGGCCGCCGGCGATCCACCATAAAACCATCGCGAGGAGAAATGCCTTCCAACTGAAGAAGAATAACGCGACCAATGCGCCGATGTGAAACGCAACCATGATAAGGGTCGTAAGCCAAACGACTGGCTGCGCAAACGTTCTATCATGTGCAAATCTCCCTGGCATCCGCATTTATGATCTCTCCTGCTTAATTGGATGGGAAGGTATGTGTGGTGGCGTCGGTCGGAGGGTAATACTTTTGTAAGACGATGCCGCCAATTAGTTTGACCTACTTACTTCAATGCTGGCGTGTCTATTAGGGTGAAGATCGCGCCTCACTCTTGGGATTCTGAAGTTCATCTACCTATAACCGTGCAATCGGTTCGGAGTGCTTCGGTGTGAACGAAATCAGAACACGCTAGGCGGAGAGCCGCGGGCGTGAGCACAATTGAACAGACGGAAACTTTCTAAAATGAGATGCTCTTGCACTGAGAGTACTTTTAGATGCTCTACGAAAAAGGAACCGGCCTTGGTTCTTTCTTGGAAATCCTGGAAAGCATCATCATGCGGATCGGCAGTTTCGTCTCAGCAAGAGTCCACCATGACGGTACCCATCAGGATTTGGAATAATCCTTGAGATAAGAAAGGTCGAGCATTTATGCCTCTAATTCAAGTTCTGGAAGTTCTCGTTGTGGTGGGTGTTCTCCTGTGGCTGGTCGATCGCTTCATTCCGATGCAGGGAACCATCAAGTCGATTCTGAATGGTGTCGTAGTCATTGCTGTCGTTTTATGGCTCCTGAATGTTTTTGGGCTATTTCATTCACTTTCACAGATCCACGTGGGATAGCGACAAACGACGCCAGAAAATGCGGCTAAAACAAAAGCAGGACGCATGCTCCTACAAGATTCTTTTCTCGAAATCTGGTTCCACAATCAGGGGCACTGGCCGGAAGCTGTGAGATGCTTCTCTAGGAATCTGACAGGCGTCGGGCCGAGTACCAGAGCTCATGCTCTCTTGGAATGGACGGGATGTTTCTCGATGACTGGCGGGGATTGGTCTTCCCCATCGTTGCGGACTGACGCCGCCAAACGCGGCCTCTGCATCTCTTTCATTACGCTGGAAATCGTGGTCCTTGCGGTTTCGTTCTGGGTTTCTATCTTCTTCTTCATCCGAGAATATTGACATAGATTGTGCGGTGAATCTGTTCCCAATAGCTCACCCCTCTGTTTCGATTGAACGAGGGTTGACACCGCCTGAGAGCTACTGGCGTTCCACTCCCGTCCTCACGAAACCAGTCATGGAAAATGGCATTTGAGACGACTGTGAACTCGGATTCCAACTTTATTGTTGGGTCAGGCCGGACTTTCGGAAGCAACTCATAGAGGCATCGGAAACGAGTGTTCCTGGCCATCTTCGCAATCGACTTTAAAACTGACAGTGATGATAGCGCCCTTACATTCAACCAGTTTCTTAAACTGCATCCGCAGCAACGGGATTTGGTAGTATGAGGTTCGGATCGAGCTGATTCGGACAACCGTTTATAACAGTTGTCGAGCTCCTTCGCTAATCACACATTAGAAGCGACTGAAACGGATATCTGGTCAAATTGGACCAATTCGAGCGATCGATGTTTACGATGTAATGCCGGATTGGAGCCGACTCCGGGTCACACGCGGCAACATATCAACTTTCGCGCCAATTACAATTCGTCGAGAATTTCCCTTTGGTTAGTTATCAGCGTCTCCTTCTGTAATAACTAGGGTATTGATTCTCGTTTGACTCTCTCTGAATTTGAGGCTCGGTTATGCCACAGACCTTTTTTCGCTAGACGTTTGTACCTGAATGAGTTCATCGAAGAGTGTACGGTAATGGATCATCGCAGTTCTCAGCTCCTCCGTGCTTGCTTGACCGCTATCGGGTCGCACTGAGATTCCGTGTGCTGAGCGGTAACATTCCACTAGCCGAGGATGATTGACTGAAATGTCTGCAGCGCGTTGATCAAAATCACTAACAGGATATCCACGGGCCTGCATGAGTGAAGAAACCAACTCATCGGCTTCCGTGACTGCACTCTTCGGGTGATCGACGAAGCGGGACTGGACCGAGGTCCACTCCGCCATAAAGCGTTCCCGCTCGGCAGCGCCCAGGTCGCGGATCTTCAAGTTTTCCACTCGTGTCTCACGATCTGCCAGTTTCACTTCGGCCTTGTGTTCGGACCCCTGCAAGAGCACAGCTCGGTCGTACTCTGTCCCAAACCGTTTGCGAAGCCCCGCGGTAGTCCGTCGGCGTTTCTGGAGGTATAGTGCAACAACAGCAATGATGATTAGGACGATTACGCCCGCGCCAGCGATAAGTTTGAGATCCGTCGGATTAAGATTCATCTTGTCCTCCTATTTCGGTGCTTGTCCGCGACGGCGAAGGCCTGGTTTGGAAACCTCAGCTTGGCCAAGCGGTAAAAATGTCTACAGAGTTATTAGGCAACAACCTGACTTCCAAGATCTGGTCGAAATTGATCATCAAGCCACAAGAAAAGCCCGAATTATTGCGATTCGGAGGGAATGTGTTCAGTCAGCCGTCGGAGGGGACCTGATATTTCACTCCGGGCAGGAATGAAGCCGGGCGGGAGACATGGCAGGAAGAGTGCCAGGAGAAAGAGCGCCGTTGAATTCATTCCGGCCGGTCGATTCAGAGATGCCGAGCGTACCCGTCTAGCCAGGTTGCGGCGAGCCGACTTCAAGGGCACTCTCTATATGTCGCAGAGCCGACTGACTAGCCGGTTGTTCGGGCCGTGAACGCAATGGTAACTCTGCGGCATTTCCGTGCGACACAATCGGCTGTCCTCGCATCCCAGAGAAGGGTCCGCATAGGTAAAAAGATATTTCCGGTCAAGATCTGCATCCATCTGAGAGGCCTCATGGACGAAACTGTCCCAGAACTGCGACGGCAATTGGCCCTCGCGGCAGAAGCCGTGCGAGAGGCAGAGAAACGTGCGATCGCCGGCCAGCTCGCTATAGAAATCATGCACGAAGTCAGGAACCCGGTTGAAGCGTTGGGGAACCTGATATTCCTCGCCCGCAACTGCGCTCAAACCTCCGAAGAACTGGAGCGCTATCTGCGGATGTCTGAGGAGCAGTTGGCGACGCTGAGTCAAATCGTGGGCCGCACACTGAGCCTGGCGCGATTTTCTGGCAAACCAAAAAGAACTGATCTGGCAGCAATAATAGAGGCGGGTCTTCGAGTTCATCAACGAGCAATCGACGGAAAGAAGATAAACCTTGTAAAGGAACTCTCCGGCGATTTCACCACAAAGGTTTATGCCACCGAGATACTTCAGGTCATTTCTAACCTCTTGGTGAACGCGCTGGATGCCCTTCCCGAAAACGGGGTTCTCAGTCTTCGTCTGCGGAAAAGTCAAGGTCACATTCATTTGTTGATTGCTGACAACGGGCACGGCATCCCTGAGGAACATCGTGACAAGATTTTCCAACCCTTCTTTACAACGAAGGAAGAGCGCGGGAATGGATTGGGCTTAGCTCTGTCGAGAGAAATCGTGGAACGTCACCTTGGCAAGATTCGCATGCGGAGTAGTGTGCGCCCGGATAAAACCGGCACCACATTCAGGATCTCACTCCCGTGCTGAGCGCGTTTCAATCCTTCACCGAGGCAACCGGGTATTGCATCTCGCTGTCGGACTCATGATAGAGCTACCCGGAAACCAGACGATGTACTGCGCTGATCAACGCAATTGGGCCACTCCAGCTATCCAGCGAGGTGTCGTAGAGACTCGGGTCGACGTATTGGGAGTCAGGCCCTTCGATTAGAAGCACCTTCGTCTGGGGACTCGATTGTCGCACGCGTCGGTCAACCTGGCGAACATCCTCTGGCGCCAAGCTATCGCTGATGACAACGACTGCATATGAGGCGATGCCGTTGTCAACCACTTCTTCCACTTCCCGTGGGACGGCAATTTCGCGGTTCGTCGAGGCGGAATCATGGGTGAACATAAGGCAAATACCATTCACAACGCCGTGTCCGTGATGGCGGTCACAAGCAATCTGCTACGTCCAGCGCAGACTCACTGAATGGAGCGGACCGGATCAAGGAGTAGGTGAGCAAAATTGAACAGATTGCATTACCGCCTCTACGTAATATCGGACTCTCCCCCAGAAAAGAGCGGTGCCATGATTCACGAACAGTACCCGCACAGACGGAACTATGATGGTTCGTTCGATTCAATATGCCGAATTTGTTTCTCAACCATCGGTCACTCCAAAAGCGAACGCGAATTGGCTGATGCCGAGCAGAATCATTCCTGCGAACAAGCTTTCTTAGAAGGTCGTGGGGCCCAGAGCGCTAGACTTTGTCGGGTGATTCAGTTCAAAGCGCCGCAAAGCGCTCCTCTAGGTTGATTTGCTTTGGAGAGTTTTTCCCATTTTTGGGGGAAGGATATTCACAGTGACGACATCCCTGCCAACGATCTAAAAATTCTCATCGGCTTCCGGCCAGAAGAAGTTCAAGAGTAATGGGATTGTGTCGGTAAGATCTCAAACAAAGGGCTATAAAACTCACAGTTCTGAAAGCAAGTGTCAGCGCAAGACAGGTCTGCAAACCTTCTCGGGAAGGGCAAGCATCTCGCTGTGGTACGATCCCCGCTATGACAGCCCTTCAACCCATGATGTGGCTCTGCGTGGCGGCCTATGGTCTGCATATCGTGGAGGAGTTTGTCTTCGATTGGCGGAACTGGGCACGCAACGTTCTTCACCTTCTCGCGCAATGGGGTGACTTCTACATAACCAACGCCTTGGTTATCGTCCTCGGAATCGTGGCCGCGGAGATCGCGCCAACATTGCCTGCTGTCGCGCTTGGGTTTCCGGCGCTAATGTTGATCAATGCTACATTCTTCCATGTAGCTCCGGTCCTCTGGACGCGGGGAAGGTTTTCGCCCGGCCTCATTACGGCACTCCTACTGTTCTTCCCGCTCGGAGTAGAAACGATCCGGGCGGCTCACGCAGACGCGCTCGCACTCGGGACTGCGTTCGGAATTGGCGCCTTGCTCATGGCGACGCCCATCGTCTTTCTGAAGCTCAAAGAGAGGCCGTACTTCGATCAAAGAAGCTGATTGAACTCAGAGATACAGCAAGAATACCGCTGCAATTGATTGCCGGCGATAGTCTCTGCCCGATTGCGCTGATTCCCGTCGTCAAGGGACTTTCCTAGCTAGCTATCGGTAAACATACTAGCGCGGGGATGACCTTTGGCCAGCGGTGGAGCGGTGTCAGGTTCACTGAAATCGGCCGTCCAATGCCAATTTCTGATCTCCGGCATGTCTTCGAGATGTTGCCGAATATAGTTGTGATGTTCGTACAGCTTCCGGTTGAACATATCGATCACGTCGGAAACCTGGGAGCGCAATCTCGGAACATTCTTCAGCGCGTCGATGGCAAGGTGGAAACGACTCATCTGATTCAGCACAACCATGTCGAACGGCGTGGTCGTTGTACCGCTGTCCATATAACCACGCACGTGGAAGCGGCTCTCGTTGGAGCGCCCGTGCACCATCGTATGAATCAGCCAGCGATTGTTATGAAATGCAAAGACGACAGGCGCGTCCTTGGTGAAGAGCGCGTCGAACGACATGTTGTCCATTCCATGCGGATGCTGATCGGGCATCATGAGTACACTCAGATCCACAACATTGACCACTCGCACCTTGATGCCGGGAACATACTTTTGCAGCAGCCATGACGTCGCACAAATCTCAATCGTAGGTACGTCGCCCGCGCAGGCCAACACGACATCGGGCTCTCTACCTCCATCGTTGGTCGCAAACTTCCAGGTAGAGGCACCTCGCGAACAATGTTCGAGGGCCTCGTCCATACTCAGCCACTGCAGCTGCGGCTGCTTGCCGCAGGTAACGAGGTTGACGTAGTTGCGGCTTCGTAGGCAGTGGTCGAAGACGCTCAACAGGCAGTTGCTGTCCGGCGGGTAGTAGACTCGGATCGTTTCACTTCTTCGCGCCAACGCGTTGTCGACAAATCCTGTTGCCTGATGGCTAAAGCCGTTGTGGTCGTTTCTCCAGGCGTGACTCGTCAATAGAACATTCAACGATGCCAGTGGTTTGCGCCAGGGAAAATCGTGACATTGCTCCAGCCATTTTGCATGTTGTGTCAACATGGAATCGACAACTTGGGCGAAGGCTTCGTAGGACGACCACATACCATGTCGACCTGTCAGCAAGTACCCTTCGAGCCATCCCTGACAGCAGTGTTCGCTCAAAACCTCCATCAACCGACCATCACAGCTAAGCTCATCGTCGATCGAGACAGTTTCGGCCATAAAGCAACGCTTGGTGGCTTCCAGCACCGAGTTCAAGCGATTCGAATTCGTTTCGTCGGGACAGAACATTCGAAAGTTCGTTGGATTCAGTCGGAAAATGTCACCGAAGAAGTCCCCCAGCTTGCGAGGCGCTTCAGCCACCACTTGTCCCGGTCCCGGAATTTCCAGCGCGTAGTCGGTGAAATCTGGCAGGTCAAGCGCGGTCAGCAAGCGTCCGCCATTCACATGAGGATTTCCTCCCATGCGGCGATTGCCTTTCGGCGCGAGCGCGACTAACTCGTCAATGAATTTTCCACTCTTGTCGAAAAGCTCCTCGGGTTTGTAACTCCGCATCCAGGCTTCAAGAATCTTGAGATGCTCGGGATTTTCGCGAACCGTTGCCAGTGGAACCTGGTGCGCGCGGAAGGTGCCTTCGATCGGGATGCCATCCACTTCTTTCGGACACGTCCATCCCTTGGGTGTGCGCAGAACGATCATGGGCCAGACGGGTTGCTTTTTGAATCCGTTTTTGCGTGCTTCCTGGTGAATCGATCGAATCTCCGCATAGCAGCCGTCCAGCGTTTGAGCGAGCAGCTGATGGACGACTTCTGGGTCGTTGCCTTCGACAAAATAGGGCTTGTAGCCGCGCCCGATATAGAGAGCTTTTAGGTCGTCATCAGTTGTGCGACCTTGCACGGTTGGTCCAGAGATTTTGTAGCCATTCAGATGGAGAATCGGCAGCACAGCGCCGTCCCGCACCGGATTGAGGAAGTTGACGGACTTCCAGCTTCCTTCGAGCGGACAGGTCTCGGATTCTCCATCGCCGATCACGCAGGCGACGATCAGATCGGGATTGTCGAACGCCGCTCCAAAAGCATGGACGAGCGAATATCCGAGCTCGCCGCCCTCATGCATCGAATTCGGAACATGCGGGCCGCAATGACTGGGCACGCCGCCTGGAGTTGAAAACTTCCGGAAGAGCAGACGGAGACCGTTCTCGTCCTGTGTAATCTCTGGATGGACCTCGGTATAGGTACCTTCGAGATAGGAGCTTGCGTTCAGCGATGGTCCGCCATGTCCTGGACCGGCAATGTAAATAATATTTGCATCATGCTCTTTGATTAAGCGGTTGAGATGAATGTAGATGAGATTCTGTCCTGGTGAGGTTCCCCAGTGCCCCAGCAATCTTGGTTTGATCTGTTCCGCTTTCAACGGTTCCCGCAGCAGCGGATTTTCAAACAGGTAGATTTGTCCGATGCAAAGGTAATTTGCAGCCCTCCAGTAGCGGTTCATCTTGTCGAGCATTTGTGGGGTCAGCGGTCCCTTGGGAACTGGCGCATTTTTTCCGCGTTTGCCATCGGCGGCGATGGCAGTCGACAAGGCCGCCTCGAAGATGAATTGAGCCGGCTTGCCTGTCGGAACCAGAACTGAGTCGGGGGTTTCCCGGTTTTGTTCTTTATCGACATCGATACGAATGGGTTGCTCTGTGGTAGCCATATGGATTGTTCCTCTCTACTTCTGCGCTACGGCTGCGAAATGCCGATGCGGCTTGCAAAATGCATCACGCGTGTCAGCCATTCGCGCCGAGTTCGAACTTCTCGCCGGGCTTCACTCGCAAATCCTTGGAGTTGATTTTTAACTTTTTGTTTTTCGCCCATGTTGCTCTAATTCGTCACGCTAGCGCAGGGGAGAATTATTTTTTCAGAGTTTCCCGCTCAGATTTCTCCCACTCCTGTACGGCTTGAACTTCCTCTCGCCCTAGCTCTTCATAGAGGGCATGGACCCGCTTCACGAGCTCCGGTGTCACTTCTGACGGTACTTTTTCTTTTGTTTCAGGCTTCGATTGGTCTTTGGCAACAGGCGTAGCGTCAGCAGGTTTGGTGTCCGAATTAGAAGCGGCTTTAACTTCAGGGCCAGCCTCGGGTTTCGCCGTAGTCTCCGGCCCAATTTTGGTTTGACCCTTGGGGGTAGTGTTGGCGTCATCTTTTCGAATGTCGCACTCTGCCTGCTCCCAGTCCCCGACTGCCTGACTTTCTTTATCACCTCGTTGTTTGTAAAGTTCGTAAGCTCGCGTGGCGATCTGCGCGTTCAAATCTGACGGCATCTTTGGCTTGGCGTCGGAGTGTGGTTCTGCGCTGTCATCGGGTTTAGGATCAGCCTTCGCATCCGGTTTTGCTTCTGCTTTGTTTTCAGGCTTCGGCGCGTCACCCGCAGCATCCGGGTTCGGCGCGTCGGCCTTGATGTAAGGTGTCGTCACTGCTGTTATCCCAGACTTTTGCTGCTCGGCTTTGGCCGCGGACTTTGGATCACCCGTCTTGGCGTCCGATTTTGCCTCTGCCTTGACTGGCGGCTTCGGCGCGTCAGCTTTAGCATCAAGCTTCGGCTGGTCGGCCCGAGCTTCAGACTTTGTTTCGGCTTTAGCGTGATCCAAAAAGTGATAGCCAACCAGTTTCACGCGATCCGTCACCATAGCCCAGACAAGAGCGTATGCCCAAACAAATCCTGCCAGCTTCCACCCCAAAGGCGTCATGAACAGCCCGTACACCGCAATCAGCGTTGCCACAGCTTGCGTGCCGAGCACGGCGATCCACAGGATCTTTGCAGGACGGATGGACCAGAACGGGCCGCGCGTACGCGTTAGGAAGATGGTCAGATGGCCGGCTACTGACAGCAGCAAATACATCATCGTCTGCAGTTCCGGATGGCCCAGGTGAAGGACGCGGTCGCCAAGGTAGAACAATCCGAAGGCAGCTATTGGGCCGACAATGCCCAAGACCGTGGCGATCCCCAGCACCAGGCGCATGTTCCAGGCTTCGGGCTCTTTCTTGTAATGGACGTTGTCGTAGGCAATCGACAGGATGGCCCCGTCGTTGAGCACCGCGATCATCACAATCATGACCGCGGTCACTGGGTAGAAGTTAAATACCAGGATCGCCAGCACCATGAACAACAGCACGCGCAGTGTTTCGGCGATGCGGTAGATTGCATAGCTGTTCATCCGCTGGACAATTCTGCGGGCTTCCTTGATCGCGTCAATGATCACCGATAGACCAGGTGCCAGCAGCACGATGGAAGCAGCCGCCCTTGCCGCGTCTGTCGCCCCGGACACCGCGATCCCGCAATCGGCCTGTTTCAGCGCCGGAGCGTCGTTCACGCCGTCACCGGTCATGCCAACGAAATGACCTCGCTTCTGGAGAGCTTCGATAATGTGGAATTTGTCTTCCGGAAATACCTGGGCGTAGCCATCCGCTTTTTCAATGGCCTCGGACGATTGCGCGTCGTCCTGTTGTTTCTTGTCCTGCAAAGAGCTGGCATCCAGAATGTTTGTTCCCATTCCCAGTTGCTTTGCCGTTTCACGTGCGATCGCCAGTTGATCGCCCGTGACCATCTTGACCTTCACTCCCATCTGTCCCGCGTTGGCGATGGTCGCCTTGGCCTGCTCGCGCGGTGGATCAAACATCGGCAACACGCCTGCAAACTGCCAGTTGCCCTCATCGTCGGCTCGAGCCACGCCCAGCGAACGAAAGCCGCGTCCGGCAAAATCATTGACGGCCTTGTCGACGCCCGGCTTTACATCACCGGCATTTTTTGACATTTCCAGAATGACCTGCGGCGCTCCCTTGGCCACGAAGAACTGTTTCCCATCCCCGCCTTTCACGGTGGCTTCGGTTCGCTTATGCACTGGGTCGAAGGGCTGGAAATTGAGCACCTGATAGCTCTTCAGCGCCTTCTCGTCCTTCACACCACCGATCACCGCAAGGTCAATGGTGTCCTTGTCCTCCGCGCGCGAAGCCAGCGCCGCCCAGAGAATAACTTGGTCGCCAGAGATGTTGTTCACCGTGAAGGGATCGCCCAGCGTGAGCTTGTTCTGGGTAAGTGTGCCTGTCTTGTCCGAGCACAGAATGTCGACGCCAGCCAGCTCCTCAATGGCCGCCAGCCGGGTGACAACTACTTGTTTTTTGGCCAGCAGACGCGCGCCAACGGCCATGGTCACGGACAACACCGTGGGCATCGCCACCGGAATCGCGGCCACCAACAGCACAAGGGCGAATTCCAATGTATCGAGGGCCGCGTCGTGCCGCAACAGTGCGACGGTGACAATCACGGCCACCAGGGCCACGGCAAGAATGATCAGGTAATTGCCGATCTTCAGCACTGATTTTTGAAAATGGCTTACCGTATGGGCCTCTTCGACCAGTTGCACGGTCTTGCCAAAATAGGTGTCTGTTCCCGTGCCGTACACCATGGCATCGGCTTCGCCTTGGCGCAGAATCGAGCCGGAAAATACCCCCTCGCCCGGTATGCACGTGGCGGGCAAGGATTCTCCGGTCAATGCGGACTGGTCCACTTCTACGGAGTCGCCAGCCAGAAGGCGCGCATCGGCCGGTACAATGTCGCCCAACCGCAGGCGGATCACGTCGCCGGGTACCAGTTCAGTAGCCTTGGGAGTGGTCCACTTACCATCGCGCTTGGCCCGGGCTTGGATTGCCAGCGTGGCCTTGAGTGCATCAATGGCATCCCCCGCCTGGTGTTCTTCCCAGAAAGCGACCACGGCGTTAGAGAAAAGCAGAAAAAGAATAATGAAAAAATCCAGCCAATGCTTGACGACTCCCGACAAAATGACGGCCGCTTCAATCATCCATGGAATCGGGCCCCAGAAATAACTGAGAAATTTCAGGATTACATTGGTCTTCTTTTCCGGAATTTCATTCGGACCGTATTGTGTAAGCCGCTTCTCCGCCTCCGCCTGACTGAGCCCATCTGGAGTCGAACCGAGCTTCTTTTCGAATTCCGGCATGGGAAGCGACTTCATGTCATCTTTTGATTCAGGTTTCGCGCCGCCCTCGGGCTTGAGCCCTGGCTTCGACTGAGGCTTGGACTTGTCTGCATTCGGTTTCACGATAACCGTCCTTCTGTTCTTGTGGGGTGTTTAGCAGGCCGTTCTGTTCGTGGATGCACAGAGGTCCACGCATCTACCGCTCCGCGGGAATGTCGTGACCGACCCCACGATGGCTAACATGTGTACGGCCCTTTTCATGGAGAGGCTCGCGGTCACAGTATTAGAGGCCCTATTTCAACACTACCTGTTGGACGGTCTACGATCTGTGCAGTTTTGCTCACGCGCGTGGGGGTTATCCGTACGTCCTTCTTCCCTAGCAGAATGAATTTGCGGAAACTGAGCAATATGGAACAGACAATCGCCCATGCGAGTGACAATCCTAGGTCAGGGCCCTCATGCGGGTGCTACGGAAACGAGTGCTTGTTCCTCTCTGCGAAAACGACTGGTTGCCACGGACGCTGAGCCTTCGCCACAATGTCTTTTTAAATGGCTTCGGACATGACGATCGATCAAAGTATCCATCGTTCCCGCTGTGGCCAGCACACACAGAAGGAGCCTTTAGATGACTGAACTAGAAAACGCCGCCTTTGACGCCGCTGCCTTTCTTTTGGAGGCCGGATTAGGACGGCGGATCGTCAAATTGAAGCCAAAGCAAGACTTCTTCTCGCAAGGAAATCCCGCCGACTCCGTTTTCTACCTGCAGAAGGGCCGCGCAAAACTTACCGTTGTCTCGGAAAGAGGGAAAGAGGCTACGATTACGCTCCTTTCAGCCGGCGACTTTATTGGAGAGGAGTCGATCGCCGCAGTGGCAGGGCGTCGGTTGGCGACAGCCACAGCGATTTCCACTTGTACAGCGCTCAAGATAGACCGGGCCGAGGTGATGCGAGTGATGCACGAGGAACATACGTTCTCCGACTTGTTCCTGAAGTTTCTGCTGGCGCGCAGTATGCGAACCCAGGCAGATCTCGTCGATCAGCTTTTCAACTCCAGCGAAAAACGGCTGGCCAGAATTCTCCTGCTGATGGCAGAGTTTGGAAAGCCAGGCGAACCGGAAACGCTGATCCCGCAGATCACGCAGGAATCTCTGGCGGATATGATCGGCACTACGCGGTCCCGTGTCAGTTTCTTCATGAACCGATTCCGCAAAATGGGCTTTATTGACTACAACGGCCGCATTCAGGTGCACAAGTCACTGCTCAATGTGATTCTGCACGATCAACTACCCGGGCATAACGCCGAAAAGCCCCCGATTGTAGATACGTTGCATGCGCAATCTAAACCGGCCAAGTCTCGGCGAGTCCTCGCGAGCAAAATTGGATAGAAATGGCCCGGCCTATAGTTTTCATTCTTCAGTTGGCTGCGGGCCTGTACTTCGTTCACAATCAGCTTATTTGCTCAGGCCACAATTGCTATGCGTGAAATGCTTAACAGGACCTGAGACTCTTGGTCCTCCTACAATTGAAGGATGGGTTATGAATCAGTCCAAGAATCTAACCGCTGGCTATTGATCCATCACAACCAGCGAATCGAATCAAACCTGGGAAAGGGGAAAAGAAATGAGCATCACATTTGTTCTGCAAAAGGATCAGAAGAAGCAAGTCCAAGGAGTGGATACCACCGACGGAGTCGAAGAATCCTTGGATGACGATGCCTCCGAAACGGAAGAAGACGAGGAGCTTGAAGAGAACGAGGACGTCGAAGGAGCAACAAGAGCCAACCAGGATTGATCCAAGTTCACCCGCGGACCACATCACAAGTTACCTGCGCTGCCAGAGGGGGACCGTGTTGGGATCTCTAGTTTTCATTTCCCCAGTTCGATGAGTGGATTTGCCTGGTCGGGCTGGTTGCGCATCATAGCAAATAGGAGAACACCATGCCACAAAGCACACATGACCGCACCGCAGAACTGCACAATCTCGCGGCCCACGCACATGCCGCTGCCGCCACTGCCCACGGCAAAGGAGATCACCTGACCGCTCACGAACTTTCCAAGCAGGCGCACGAGCACTCCAAGAATGCGTTTAAGCACTCTGAAGAGACCGTTGCCGAGGCGCCAAAGACTGGTAAGGCTTAACGGTCTGCCCGGTGAATCGACGTTCAACGTAGCCCCCGAATTATGTGCCATATCCATATCGACGATGTTTTGCAGATCCTCAACATATAGCGTCCGAGAATCGTATGGGTGCGTGATCGAAGCGGAGAAAGCCGTCGCAAAAGGAATGCGTCGCACAGCGTTAAGATTGCTAACGAGTAATTCGTTGGCATTCGCTTCTATCCAACTCGTTATATCCCCTTCTGCATATCCTCCATGCGGGAGCCGTATTCCAAGTGAGAGGAAAAGGGTGAGGCCGGCGAATGGCTGTTTTGATGCAAGCATTTTATTGGGACGCTCCCAAGGTGGAAAGCAAAGAGCATGAGTGGTGGAACTTCGTTGCTGAGAGGGTCGAAGACCTGGAAAAATCCGGTTTTAATGCTCTTTGGCTGCCTCCAGTGAACAAGGCGGCGAGCAACACATCGATGGGTTACGACCCCTATGACTACTTCGATTTGGGCGATTTCGACCAGAAGGGAGGAGTGAAGACTTTATACGGCAATTCTGCCGAACTAAAGGCACTGATAGCCAAGGCGCATGAACACAACATAGGACTCTATGCCGACATGGTCATCAACCACAACTCCGGAGCCGACGCTGAAGAAGTGAACCAACTCGACGGCCAGACGCGATGGACAAAGTTCACTCCCAAGAGCGGGCGCTTCTCCAGGGACTGGAACTGCTTCCATCCAAGCCGATATGAGCAGGTCATGATGGAAGGCGAAAACTTCGCTGGTTTCCCTCATCTTTGTCATCGCAACCCCGTCGTCTACACCGAACTCTACAATTACGCCCGCATGCTCATCGAGGAGTACGGGTTTGACGGCTTCCGCTTCGACTTCGTCAAAGGCTTCGGAGCATGGATGATTGGCAGTCTTTCAAAATATAGATACGTAAAGGATGGGAACGAGTTTATGCCGTACGTCGTCGGTGAACTCTGGTCAGGCCAGGAGGATATCGACACATGGATTGAAAAGGTGAATAGCTACACAGATAACCAAATCGCCGCATTCGATTTTCCGCTCCGTTACCAGCTAAAGAAAGTGTGCGATGTGCCTAGCTATGACCTCAGGAACCTGACTTATGGAGGTTCCGTAGTGATGAAGCGTCCCGCTCATGCAGCAACTTTCGTGGACAATCACGACATGGGCGACGACATGATCGTGAACGATAAGCTGATGGCTTATTCCTTCATCATGGTTCATGAGGGATACCCCTGCATCTTTTGGTTTGACTATTACAATAACGGCCTGGCCCGCCCACTCAGCCCGAATGGGATCGATGCATTGATTCAGGTTCACCACAAGAACGCCGGCGGCAACTCCCAGATCCTTCATGCCGACCCGGATCTGTACATCATGCAGAGGATAGGCTTCAAGGATGAATCGACAGATCAGCCAGGACTCATCTATGTGCTGAACAACCTGGGTGATAAATGGTCAGGGACTTCAGTCAAGACCAAGTGGGCCAATCAGAAGTTTGTTCCCGTGGCTTGGGACGGTCACGATGCAACACATCCAGATCAACGTACTACCGACGCTGAAGGCAACGCCGAATTTCCCGCTCCGCCACGCGGCTATTGCGTTTATGTGCCAGTGTAAAAATCAAGACAAATTTGGTTTCATTTGGACGGAGCAAACATGAAACCTGCAACGCCCGAAGAGTTCCGCAACGGATCGTAGTCATCGTTGGGTTTGCTTTGGAGGGGTTTCTTTCGCCCGGGAAAGAAGGTCGTGGACGCTGTTCCAATTCAGGTGCCGCACGACCACCGATTGGCACAGCTTATCCCAGGTTGCCCTAACCCCGTTCTGTGGCTTTCCGCACCCAACATTAAAAGCAATACTTTCGCCATGGTCAATATTGACCAGACTTGGAAGGAATCGGAGAGTAGCGTATCTACTCGCAGCGCTCCCAAAGACTCCGGCAGCGCGGCACTTTACGGCCACTTTGTTTCCAAGCTATTCCAGTGCAAGATTAACCGCCACCGTTCATGAGGTTGGATATGTATGATCCACTTCGCGACTGCAACGAGTTTCTCCCAACCCGCCAACCTGGCTGCAGAACAGTCGGTAGCTCGATTTTGATGAAGCGGGTTGGATTGTGAAAAAGGTCATGAGAAGGTCGCGACAAGCGTCAGGGACGCCAATCTTGCAAAAGCTCAACGCAGAAGATGCTGACTTGCTTGCAAAGGTCAGTTCAGGAGATGAGCGAGCGCTGGCCTGCCTTTATGATCTGCATTCCACTTTGGTCTATTCGGTCGCGCTTCGCGTTTGTCGCAATGCAGCCTCGGCAGAGGAAATATTGCGAAATATATTCATGCAGATCTGGCTGGGCCCGCAGCAGTTTGCTTCGGAATTTGGAAGCCTCGATGGAAGACTTGCGCTGTTATCGAGGAACCTCGCGATCGACCTTGTTCGGCGGCGAGCATCCAGCGAGGAGCCTTCCCTTAACCGTCCCGTCGACCCCGTCAGCCATACGGAAGTAAGCCGATTGATGCAGAAGCCGCATTCCCTGGTTTTGCTGCTGCCCGACGCGGATCGCCAGGTCCTCGAGATGGCCTTCTTCGACGGCAAGAAATCGGTTGAGATTGCCAAGGAAACGGGCCTCCCCGTTGACACGATCGCGAGCCGACTTGTGAGCGCTTTGTCAGCCTTGAGAAATCGGGCGGAGGCGGCAGAGGATACTGGTCTTGAGGTGCTCGACCTCGACACGAACCCCGAGTTTACAGCGCGGAATCTGCATACGCGTGACGTTGCTTCGCAGATGGAGGGACTGCGTCGGCTCACCCACTCTTTCGTGCAGAGTCCCGATACGATCCTGCAAGAGTTGGTCAATGCCGCAGTGGAGCTTTGCGGCGCGGACAGCGCGGGCATCAGCCTCGAAACCGAAGAAAAGAGTGACGCGAACTATTACCACTGGGTTGCAACGGCGGGTCAATACAACGGGTTCCTGAACGCGGTGCTTCCACGCTATCCCAGCGCCTGCGGCATCTGTCTGGAGCGCGGCAGGCCGCAACTCTTTCGAGTCCGGCAACGTTTCTTCGACATCATGGGAATCGATGCCCCCCTCGTAACCGATGGTATTCTCCTTCCGTGGCAAGTGGAGGAGACGCGAGGAACTATCTTCATCATGGCGCATGGTCGTACCGCTGCATTCGACAAGGATGACGGCCAAATGATGCGCGTGCTAGCGGACTTCGCAGCCATGGCCGTTCGGCATCAACGACAACAGTACGCCCTCTTGCAGCAGGCGAAAGCCACCGCCGCAGCTGAGATGGCGAACAGGCTGGCGC
>JBARFA010000092.1:0-3494 GCA_049796755.1 Acidobacteriaceae bacterium | reverse complement strand
TTCCGCTTCTCAATGGCGCACTTGTCAGAAAAACACCTGGGGCCCTTCAGAAATAACTTGATGCCTTCGCGACGGCAAAGGCGGCAGACTGCTCCGGTATAACGTGCCACGTAGTTCTCCTAAGTTCAGAGGCCGACCGGTTTACGGGTTGAACCCTTCGTCCCGGTCCGCGAAATGTTTTACTGCATTTGAGTCCATAGCCTCAGGGAGATATCCGCACGAGGCCACAGTCTATTAGTTTACACGCTTTTACTGCGATTTCAGCGTGTTTTAGCGTCCGTTTATACGCGGCGACGCTTGGGTGGACGGCATCCGTTGTGCGGCACCGGCGTGACGTCGCGAATGGTACGCACATCAATCCCGGCGGAAGCCAGCGCACGAATCGCAGATTCACGACCCGAACCTGGTCCACTCACCCGGACATCGACCGAACGCATTCCATGCTCGCGTGCCTGGCTCGCCGCATTCGATGCAGCCTGCTGCGCAGCGAATGGAGTGCCCTTACGCGACCCGCGGAAACCGAGCGAGCCGGAGCTCTTCCAGGAAATCGTGTTGCCCTGGCCGTCCGTGATGGTCACGATAGTGTTGTTGAACGAAGCCTGGATGTACACCACACCGTAGGGAACACTCTTGCGCTCGCGCTTTTTGAATTTCTTGTTCTTGGCGGCCTTGCCGGCAGCGCCTGCTTGTGCTTTTGCCATTAGGTCTTCGCCGTCGCTTTCTTCTTGCTGGTTACAGTGCCCTTGCGCGGACCTTTACGGGTGCGTGCATTGGTGTGGGTGCGCTGTCCGTGGACGGGCAGGTTTCTGCGATGCCGCAGTCCGCGATAGCTCTGAATCTCAATCAGGCGCTTGATGTGCATGGAGACGTCTTTGCGCAGATCGCCTTCCACCTGGCCTTCGCCCTCAATTACCTGACGGATGCGATTCACCTCGTCCTCACCCAGATCCTGAAGCTTCTTGTACGGATCGACATCCGCAGCCTTCAGGATTCGCAGCGCGCGAGGGTCGCCGATTCCATAAATGTACGTAAGCGCGATGCGTGCCTGTTTGTTGCGCGGCAGATCGACGCCAGCAATACGTGCCATAGATTTTTCCTTCTTCTTGCTTGCCTGAAACAGCGTCACCGTTTCAGAGCGGTTAGGCTGACAGCATGCGGAACAACACATCCTGCAGCAATGAACGGCGTGGATCAGGTTCTTCGCAAGCCTTTCTGCGGCTAACTCGCCCGATCCCTGCCGGCACGTGCAACGTCAGAATTATCCCTGGCGCTGCTTGTGCTTGGTGTTTTCGCAGATCACACGCACCACCCCACGGCGGTGGATGACCTTGCACTTGTCGCAAATCTTCTTTACCGATGCTCGAACTTTCATGTTGCCCACTTCCCCTTCGTGATTCTCAACTTTGTGCCTACGCGCTACTTGTAGCGATAGACGATGCGCCCGCGATTCAGATCGTACGGGCTAAGCTCAACCGCAACCTTGTCGCCCGGCAGAATGCGAATGAAGTTCTTCCGCATCTTGCCCGACACATGCGCCAGCACCTGGTGCTTATTTTCCAGTTCCACTCGGAACATGGCATTCGGCAACGTCTCCACTACCGTTGCCATGACTTCAATCGCGTCTTCTTTCGACAATCGCTGCTCCAACCCTCCCCAGCCTTCGGGGCCCATCGGTTTCAGAAAACCTACAAAAACTTTTTGACCGCCCAGCGAATCCGCTAGGCCGTCAAGACCTCTGCCCCGTCCGCGCCCACCGCGATCGTATGCTCAAAATGCGCGCTCAGGCTGCCGTCGACTGTAACGGCTGTCCAGCCATCGCCCAGCACCCGCACTGCGTGGCCGCCGGCGTTCACCATCGGCTCAATCGCCAGCACCATTCCCTGCCGCAGCTTCAATCCCTGCGCTTTGCGCCCATAATTCGGGACCTGGGGCTCTTCATGCATCTCCGTCCCAATCCCATGACCGACAAAATCACGCACCACACTGAATCCCGCGGCTTCCGCCACTTCCTGTACGGCTGCGCCTACATCGCCCAGCGTCGATCCCGGCCGTACCACGGCAATCGCCGCTTGCAACGATCGCTCAGTCGCGTCCAGCAACTTCTGCGCCGGCTCGGAAATCTTGCCTACCGGCAACGTCGTCGCCGAGTCGGCATAGTAGCCATCGATGATCAAGCCGCAGTCGATCGAGACGACATCGCCTTCCTGCAACGTACGCTTCGCAGAAGGAATCCCGTGGACTACTTCCTCATTCACCGACGTACACAGCACGCAAGGATAATCGTGATATCCCTTGAATGCCGGTTTCGCACCGGCTTCGGCGATTTTGGCCTCAGCAATCTTTTCCAGGTCCATCGTCGTCATGCCCGGCTTGATACTTTTTCGCAACACATCCAGAACACTGCGCAGCGCAATTCCACTGCGCCGCATTTTGGCAATCTCTTTGGGCGTGCGAATTACAATCGCCATAAGTCCGCTATCCCCGGAGACGCAAGATCGCGTCCGTGATTGCCCGAGTAATGTCGCCCACCGGCAAATCTCCGTCGACTTCGGCGAACCTTGCCATCCCGTGGTAATGCTCCACCACCGGAGCTGTCATCTCTTCGTACATCCGCATGCGCTCGACAAAAACCTCTTCCGTGTCATCCGGCCGCTGCACTAAGACAGTGCCGTCCACATCGCAAACTGTCTCATGTTCCGGCAAGCAGAAGTAGATATTGTAGATACGACCACAGGTTGGACAGGAACGACGACCGGTAATGCGGCGCAAGAGCTTAGTATAGCTAACTAGAATATTCACAGCAACAATCGGCAGCGTTTCCTTCTCGCTGCTCAACTGCTCATCCAGCCACACAGCCTGCGGCAGTGTCCGCGGAAATCCATCCAGAATATAGCCTCGTCGCGTGTCCGGCTGGCGTAGCCTGTCCAGAACAATGGCTTGCACCAGTTCGTTTGGGATCAGATGGCCCGCATCCATCACCTCGCGCATCTGCACGCCCAATGGGGTAGCGCTCTTGTCTGGATCTTTCCGCATATCCCGCAGCAAGTCGCCCGTCGAAATCTGCGGAATCGACCACTGCGCCATCAAAATCTTGGACTGCGTGCCCTTGCCAGCTCCCGGGGGACCCATCAGCAAAATCGGCCCGGGAGTAAATTTCTCTGCCATCGATGCGCTTGCCGAACCCGAATCCCGTTGAGCCGTCGGCGTTACCATGACCGCCTGCCGCGTACGCGACCGCCCTTACCCGAAAAACCTTCATAATGACGCATGATCAGATGAGCCTCCACCTTATTGATGGTGTCCATCGCCACCCCGACCACGATCAGTAGGGACGTGCCGCCAAAGTAGAAATTGACGCCCAGCCCATTCGTCACCCACGTGGGCAGCCGATCGAAAAATCCGCCCACTAGCCAAAGATGATTCAAGTGAATCCCGCTAATCATGAACTGCGGAATCAGAGAAACAATAATCAAATACAGTCCACCCACCAGCGT
>JBARFA010000091.1:0-96492 GCA_049796755.1 Acidobacteriaceae bacterium | reverse complement strand
GATTGGTGCCGGTGTTAGTGACCTCGACAACGGTCTGAGTTTCAGGATTGCCAACGATGTTCTGGCCGAAGTCATAGGTTGTAGCGCTGATGCTGGCAGTCGTGGTGGAGGAACCGGCATTCCCCATACTGCTGGATCCGCCTCCGCATCCAGTCAAGACTGCTGCGACTGCGAGCAACACGCACGCGCCATAACGAGCGCAATTTCTGGCCATCCCAAAAATCTCCTTAAGGCTAAATGAATCGATCGTTTTTTTAATGTCTTGCGGAAGACTGCAGGCAGCACGACTCTGAGTGTTGCGCTCAATTTAACACGAAAGCATTACTTAAGTAAGGTCGAAAATGATGGCGAGCATCGAGGTTTGGTGCTATGTATGGTTCGCGACACAACACAAGTGTCTCAATATTTTTTGGTTAAAAAGTAGTTGAACATTTTGTGAACAGGTGGTGGTGCTGACAGGCAACAGCGCTCGGTTTGGTCGATTTGGTTCGTGTATTCTGAGTGAATGTTATTGGCAGCTTCTGTATACACCACGCAAAATGCGCGGCTCCGCGCGCGCTGGAAGATTGAAGGCGGTTTGCCGCCTGTACCTGGCCAGAAAGTCGCGACCACACGCATCGCGGCCACTCCGCAATCCGACATTCCCCTGAAATGGGTGAAGGAAGAATACCGTTTCCTGCCGTCGGATGACCTGGGGCCGACGATGGATGCGCCCTCCGATTATGCGGGAACGTTCGTGGTCTACGACTGGGAGACGCGCAAGATCATTTGGCAATCCGATTGGGAAAAGTTGCTGGGAAATCCAGCCGGCTATTGCTTCGCCGATGGCCAGCTCTACATGAACGATTTTGAAGCGGGAAATATTTTCCGCATCGGTTTAGAGCCGGACCAACCCGGCAAGCTGCTGCAGCGAATTTCGCATCCGTATTTCAACGATCTGCACAGTCTGGAGAGAACGAAGCGCGGATTGCTGGCGGCGGCGTGCGGGACTGACCTGATCGTCGAAGTGGACCTGAAAGGCAATGTAATTTGGGAATGGTGGGCGGCGGAACATGGCTATCAAGTCACACCCTCCGGCGATACGCGTCCCAGCGGACGTGGCGGCGAGCATCGCAACCTGTATTACCACACGCGTTACCAGAGCACGCACGTGAACTGTGACGTGGTGCGCGATCCAGAGGAAGAGCGCTTCATCCTGGCGCTGCTGTTTCACCAGGGAATCTTGATTCAGATCGATCGCAGTCTTCCGCCGGAGCAACAAAAGGGCGAGGTCATTCTGGAAGGTCTGGCGCGACCGCATAGTCTCGAGAAGATTCCGGGCGGATGGATTTTCTGCAACAGCTTGTCCAAGGAACTGGTGCTGTTGGACGACGATCTGAAAGTCACTGGGAACATCTTTTACGATGGCGGCTGGATTCAGGACTGCACCCGCCTGCCAAACGGCAACATCGTACTAAATGACGTCGACAACGCGGTGCTGGTGGAATTCGCCGCTCCCGATTGGAAGATCGTCAGCCGCACCAATTATCCCAGCGCCTGGCGAATGGGCGAGCTGGTGGTGGTTCCTGTGCAGCACGAAGAGGCATTTCTCAACGCAATTAACGGAAAGTCGGCGCTGGTCGCCGGCTGAGCATCAGCACTCGCCGCGCACTCCCTTGCGTGAGCCAGATTTTTTTACCATTGCACTCCGGGATAGAGGCTGGGCAAGCGCTGCGCGCGATATACATTGTTGCGCGCTACATGCATGTGCCACACCACTTTCGGATTGGCGGTTTGAGTCACCTCATAAATATTCGACGCCTTTCCTTGATGGCACAAATCAATCTGTATATCCCCGTTTGCTAAAGACTCCACGCCGCCGCCCCACATGGAGTACTGGCTGGGCGGAAAGATGTCGTGAAAGATCAGCGTGGCCGTCTTTGCCTTCTCATCAATGCGGAAGATCGGAACCGTGGTGTAGCAGGGCGGCGCACCCTTCGTCCCACAGACTTTTCCATCGGGCATCACTCGATTGTTACCGTTGTCCATCATTCCCAGGTCGAAAACACCGGCATCGCGATCGCCGAAAATTGTGGGATTATGCTGGCCATAATTCCAGTCAGTCGGAGAATTTCCATTGAGGAGTTTGAAGTCGCCGCCGGCTCCCAGTCGCCATAAGATATTGCCCGTACCATGCCCATTGTCGTAATCGATCTTGATAACCCAGTGTTGCGCGCGCATGGAAACGATAAGGTTGCCGTCGTCCCGGGTGTAAATCACTGCATTCGTATGGGTCCAGTCAGGAAAATCCATGGGATGCCGACGCACGTCCAGATGGTCGAATTCATTCCAGGTCCACACGGGATTGAGATTTTTGTCTAGGTCAACAAGAACATCGCCAATGACACGTGTTGTCCCTGGGTAGCCAGGAAGATTGTTATATTCGCGCGTGCCATTTGCGATTACGATCCAGTGGCCGTTGGGAAGGACTGCAACGTCATGATGCAGAATTTCCAACGTCGGACCGGTATATCCGGTCGCGCGAAGTTTCTGGTTCAGCTGGGCAATCGACAGCTGGCGTACGGTCTGGCCAGCGAGATTGATCTCGCGTACCAGGCTCGGTGTGTGGGGCGGCGGCATGCCATCGGGGCTATCCACCAGCGCGTGGGAGGCGAGCCCGATGACCATGACGAAGTCGCCATTGGGAAGCAGCTTGATTGGATTAATGATGGTGGCGAAACGGCGATCGGGTGCAGGCGCCCTCCAAAGTGACGCATCCCACAGCAGCGCCTTGCCGCTTAAATGCAGGCCCAGCTTTTGGCCCACCCAATCGCGCCAGCCGACAAGAGTCAAATACGCGGAGTGCACGTAGCGATGAAATTGCACCCACGACGCGGATTCCCGGCCTGGATAGTCGTACGACCACAAGACGTTTCCCTGCAGGTCGGTCACCGTCGCCTGTGCGTATCGGCCAATGGTGGGATTCAGCAACTCGACTCCGGGCTGAGGATTTCCCGTGGTTTGCACCGTAATTGGCGGAATCCAGTCCGCGGGATAGTGTCCCGTAGTGAAGGTGTGATCGACATCGTTGAGCGTGGTGCCATCCTGGAAGCGAACGGAAGCGCGCATATGGTAGGTCGTGTCGGCGCGCATGCCTGCAACAAAAATGTTCGCAGGCTGACCGCCGGAGTCTGTGATGATTGAGGTCTGCTTGCCATAGTCGGTGGTAAGTCCAAATGCGACCGCGACCTGCGCCGCCGATTGTGGAACGATGGTGTAGCGGGCGACCTGGGGATTCCGGGTCGACTCGACTCTACCTGGTTGCAGCGCGTCCGGACCGTGGCCGATGAGGAGAACCGGCCGAACCTGTGGTTGCCCGCAGCCCAGGACGATCCAAGCCAGCATGGAAAGCAAAGCAGTCGATGTGCAGCTCGCGACGAGCCCGCGATCTCTACGCATATTCTGAAACCTCATTCTATTTCCCAGCGCTTACGATACGCGCCGACACACGCCATCGCACTCCAAATGACAACATACATCGACAGCGCAGACATGCGAGCAACAGCGCAAACTTGCCGGTCGAATATCTCCATTCTATTTTGTTGGGCAGGCCGTGGTCTGCGCGGGACTGTTGCGGCTACTGGAGAGAGCCTGGCGGCAGGCGCCTCTGCGGAGCATTTTCACCTGCAACCCCGCGTTCGTCGACCGCTTCCAACGGGAATGAAAGGGAGAACGTCTATGGCAACCAAGAAATCCAGCAGCACGAGCGGTACGAAAAAATCCGCCTCGAAAAAAAGCTCCAGCAAAAAGAAGTCAAGCACCAGAAAATACAGTCCCAAGGCAGGGAAGAGCGTCGAGCGGGAGATGAAGGCGTTCAAGCAGGGAAAGCTGAAGAGCGGATCGGGACGCAAGGTCACAAATCCGAAACAGGCAATCGCGATTGGATTATCTGAAGCCAGAAAATCCGGCGCCAAGGTGCCGAAGAAAAAATCCTCCAGCTAAATGACGCGTGGCCCATCGGATTCTCCAGCCAGTCCTCCATTTATCCGCGGAGTTGATGCTCTGGCTGGGGATCCAGATGGAAGGCCGCATTCACCAACGCAATATGCGATAGGGCTTGGGGGAAGTTCCCGATCAGCTCGCGGGCCCGAGTGTCGTATTCCTCCGACAATAGACCAACATCATTTCTCAGCCGCAACAATTTCTTGAACAGCTTCTCCGCGTCGCGCTTTCTGCCCGCCGACGTCAAGGCCTGCACCAGCCAGAAACTGCAAGCCAGAAACGCTCCTTGCCGTGCGGCTTTGCGCTCGGGTCGATTCCGCTTCAAGAAACCGCCGGTCATCAGATGCTTTTCAATTGCACGGATCGTTCCCAGGATGCGCTTGTCGGTTGCCGGTAGGAAACCCACCAACGGGAGCAGCAACAGCGAAGCATCGACCTTACTGGCTCCGTAATACGCCACAAAGCTATTCAGCTTGCGATTGAATCCGTTGCGGCACACTTCGCCGTGCAGCTTCTGACGCAAAACTCTCCACTCCTCAACCGGCCCCTTCATGCCATGCTGCTCGAAACTCTTGATGGCGCGATCGAGCGCGACCCAGGCCATGACGTTGGAGTAGACAAATTGGCGTGGCTTTCCGCGCTCCTCCCAAATGCCGGAATCAGGACGTTGCCACACGGTGCGAAGATACGCCACCATTTGCCGATGCAGTTCCAGATCTCGCGGATCCGGACTGATGTTGCCGCGACGGGCCTGGTACAAGGCATCCGCGGTTTCGCCGAAGATGTCGAGCTGGAACTGTTCTGCAGCCTGATTGCCAATGCGCACCGGTTTGGAATTTTCGTAGCCGCGCAGCCATGGAATTTCGGACTCAGGAATCTGCCGTTCGCCGCGCAGCCCGTACAGGATTTGTACTTGCGAGGCTTCGCCCCCGACGGCGCACACCAGCCACTGCTGCCATGCTGCGGCCTCTATACTGTAGCCGGCGTTCATCAGCGCCAGTAAGGTGAAGGTTGCATCCCGCAACCAGCAGAATCGATAATCCCAGTTCAGTTTGCCGCCGCGCTGCTCCGGCAGAGAGGTCGTGGGTGCGGCAACGATTCCTCCCGTAGGCCGATACGTCAGGGCCTTCAACGTAATCAGCGATCGTTCCACCTCGGCTGCCCATTTACCTTTGTATTTGCCACCCGCCACCCACTTCTTCCAGTATGCTTCCGTCTGCTGCAAGGCAAGTTTTGGATTCACGCGCTCTGGAATGTCCTCAAAAGAAGAAGCGTAGGTAAGGACGAAGGGAATCGTCTGGCCTTTCTTCACTTCGAACTCCGCCGACATAGTTCCGTTGTGAAATTCAACTGCAACCGGGGTGCGCAAATACGCCGTTCCCGGGCCAGCGGTAGCGAAGAAGTCATGCTTATAAGGGTGCTGCAACCAGGGAATGCTGCGCCCGTAATCGAATCGCAGCGCCAGTTCCATCGTCATCGCAACTCGCCCTTTGATGCCATGCACCAAGCGAACCACGTCCGAATGCTTGCCGCGGATGGGCATAAAGTCCGTCACTCTCGCGGTGCCGGTGCGAGTGGAAAAAGTGGTCTCGACAATCAGAGTGTGGCTTCGATAGCGTCGTTGGACCCGCGATCTCAGAGTCGGGGCCAACTGCCACCGTCCGTTCGAGGGAGTGCCGAGGAGCGCGGCAAAACACGCGGGCGAGGAAAAATCCGGCCAGCAAAGCCAGTCGATCGAGCCGGCTTTTGAAACCAGCGCCGCTGTCTCGCAATCTCCAATCAGAGCGTAATCCTTGATGTGTGAATGAACCGCTGCGCGTTTCACTTTGAATCCAAACCGCAAATGAAGATCGGCATCCTTGGGGTTTCTCTCCTTAAGTTGTTCAGATGCAAATGAGTGCTGCTTGCGAATGCGGTTTTTTTACTGCTATTTAGGCTTGTGGTTCTTACGAGATGGCGCTGTTTTCGGCAGTTTTGGCTGCATAAGGCCCCAACGGGGTGTATCTTAGGATTATCGATAATTCGCCGCTCGATCCTGCGTACGTCGACCGACTTCAATCTTCCACCCTGATTGGGACTTGGTATGTGGATAGTTCGCCTGGCTTTACGCAGGCCCTACACCTTCGTTGTTCTTTCCCTGCTCATCCTCATTCTTGGGATCACGGTGATCCTGCGCACACCGACGGACATTTTTCCTAACGTCAATATTCCCGTTGTGACCGTGATTTGGGGCTATGCCGGTCTGTCGCCGCAGCAAATGGGAGACAGAATCGACAGCGTTTTCGAGCGCGCCGTGACCACCACGGTCGACAACATTGAACACCTTGAGACCCAGGCGGTGACAGGCATTTCCGTCACCAAAATCTATTTCCATCCTGGAGTCAATGTAGAAACCGGAGTTGCGCAGGTGACAGCCATATCGCAAACGCTGCTCCGGGGTTTTCCGCCCGGCACTACACCTCCGTTGATCATCACGTATAACGCCTCCTCTGTACCGGTGTTGGACCTGGCACTTTCCGGTAAGGGACTCAGCCAGCAACGGCTCTTCGATCTGGCCACCAACTTTTTGCGTCCCCAGCTTGCCACGGTGCAAGGCGCGTCCAGTCCCTGGCCGTATGGCGGCAAACAACCGCAGGTGCAGGTGGATATCGACAGCGCAAAACTGCAGGCGATGCATCTGTCGCCAGCCGATGTGGTGGCGGCATTCGCCCAGCAAAATCTGATTTTGCCGGCCGGTACCGAAAAGATCGGCCAATTCGAATACCAGATTGAGACCAATAGCGCCCCGCGTACCATCGAGGAGCTCAACAATATCCCGATAAAGACAATCAATGGCGCGACTGTCTACGTTCGAGATGTCGCACACGTGCGCAATGGTTTCCCTCCGCAAACCAACATTCTTCGCGTGAACGGCCAGCGCGCCGCGATGATGACGATTGAAAAGACAGGAGACGTTTCAACACTCGACCTGGTCGCCCATGTGCGACGGATTCTGCCTCGGATTAAGGCCACGCTGCCCCCGCAACTTGTGATCCGCCCGGTGAACGATCAGTCCATCTTTGTTCGCGCCGCCATCAATGACGTGGTGGTAGAGGCGATCATCGCCGCTTGTTTGACGGCCATCATGATCCTCGTGTTCCTGGGCAGCTGGCGCAGCACTCTCATCATCGCGGTTTCCATTCCTTTGTCGGTGCTGGTCTCGCTCATCGTGCTCAGCAGTCTTGGTCAGACCATCAACATCATGACGCTGGGTGGACTGGCACTCGCGGTTGGAATTCTGGTCGACGATGCGACAGTAGAAATTGAGAACATCAATCGCAATCTGGAAATGGGTAAGGAAGTGGAGCAGGCGATTCTGGATGGCGCGGCCGAGATCGCCGTTCCCGCATTCGTCTCCACGCTTTCCATTTGCATCGTCTTTGTCCCCATGTTTTTTCTGGGCGGGGTTGCCAAATTCCTTTTTGTGCCTCTCGGCGAGGCCGTGGTTTTTGCCATGCTCGCCTCATATTTCCTGTCGCGCACCATTGTGCCGACCATGGCGAAATATTTGCTGCATCCGCATGAAGAGGGAGATCAGGAGCGCCGCCGCCGCAGCCGCAATCCATTGGTGAACCTGCAGATGAGGTTCGAAGACCGGTTTGAGCGGATTCGGCTCGGGTACCGAGAAATCCTGGTGGTGTGCCTGCATCATCGCGGAATATTTCTTGCCGGATTCCTCCTGGTGTGTGCAGTTTCTATCGCGGTCTTGCTTCCATGGCTGGGGCAGGATTTTTTCCCGCAAGGTGATGCGGGACAGTTCAAGCTGCATATCCGCGCTCATACCGGTACGCGCATTGAGGACACCGCGGCGCTGTGCGATCGCGTGGATCAAACGATTCGCGAGACCATTCCCAAGGACGAGCTCGGCACCATCATCGACAACATTGGCCTGCCCTATAGCGGAATCAATCTTTCCTACAGCAATTCCGGGACCAGCGGTTCATGGGATGCAGACACTACGGTGACCCTGCAAAAGAAACATCATCCCACGGAGCAATACATTCGCGAATTGCGCGCAAAACTGGCGCGCGACTATCCCGGCGTGACATTTTATTTTCTGCCGACCGACATTGTGAACCAGATTCTGAACTTCGGTTTGCCGGCTCCGCTGGATGTCCAGATTATCGGCGAGGATATCGATGCGAACCACGCGTTGGCGGAATCAATGATGACGCAGATGCGAAGAATTCCCGGCGCTGTCGATCTGCACGTTCAACAATCCCTCGACTCGCCAGATATGACGGTGGATGTGGACCGGACGAAGGCGCAGCAGGTCGGTTTGAACCAGGCTAACGTGGCGGATAGCGTGTTGACCTCATTGAGTGGCAGCTTTCAGACCTCACCACAATTCTGGCTGAACTGGAAGAGCGGTGTCAGTTACCAGATCGCGGTGCAAACTCCGCAATACCGCATGGATACGCTCCAGGATCTAAAAAACATTCCCATTACCGGCAGCAGTGGTGCGCCATTGCAGATTCTATCCAACGTGGCCAGTGTTCATCGCGGGGTCGAGCCGGGATCCGTCAGCCATTACGATGTGATTCCTGTCATTGATATTTATGGCTCGGTGGATGGGACGGACCTGCGTTCGGTGGCAAACCGCGTGGACCAGGTTGTTGCCAGCGCCCAAAAGCATCTGCCGCGCGGCTCGCGTATCGTCGTACGCGGTCAGGTGTTGACCATGCGCTCTTCGACCCAGGGACTGATCGGTGGTCTGCTGTTTGCCATTGTTCTGGTGTATCTGCTGATCGTGGTGAATTTTCAATCGTGGCTGGATCCATTCGTCATCATCGCGGGTCTGCCGGCCGCGCTGACGGGGATTGTTTGGTTTCTCTTCCTGACGCGCACCCACATCAGTGTTCCGGCGCTCACAGGCTCCATTATGTGCATGGGCGTTGCCACGGCCAACAGCATCCTGGTGGTCAGCTTTGCGCGCGAGGAAATGGCTCGGGGCGCCAGTGCTGTTGAAGCCGCCATGATTGCCGGATTCACGCGCTTTCGCCCCGTGTTGATGACGGCCCTGGCCATGATCATCGGCATGTTTCCGATGGCGTTGGGAGTTGGAGCCAGCGGCGAACAGAATGCACCGCTGGGACGTTCTGTCATTGGGGGCTTGTTGTTTGCCACAGTTGCCACGCTGTTTTTCGTGCCAGTATTTTTCAGTCTGGTGCATGGAAGATCGAAGCCGCTGGCCGAATCTTCTGAGGAGCAAGAGCCATGAGTGAAACGGAAAAGCAAACCGCCGGAGCGCACTCTTCATCTTCACGCGCGCCGCAGAAACACTCGCTTGAGCCTACTAGAGAGGCGACTCGGCGCACAGTGACGATTGTGATCGTGCTGTTCATCATCGCCGCCGTGGTGGCGATCACTGGGATACTTCCTCGGATGCATGCGCGCGCCGCGTTGCGCAAAGAAACCGACAACATGGCTGTGCCGGACGTATCCGTTGTGACTCCGCAGATGGGCGAGCCCATGCAGGAGGTGCTGCTACCGGGAACGATTCAGGCCTATACGGATGCGCCGATTTATGCCCGGACCAATGGCTACGTGAAGGCCTGGTACCACGACATCGGAGCACATGTTCACAAAGGCGAGCTGCTCGCAGTCATCGAAACTCCGGAACTCGACCGGCAGGTGGATGAGGCTCGCGCCACCTTGAATACGGCCAGGGCCAACCTGGGATTAGCGAAAGTGACTGCGCAACGCTACGAAGGATTGCGAGGAACAGAAGCGGTATCGAAACAATCGATCGATACGGCAACGCAAACGGAAAGCGCGCAGGCGGCATCGGTGGTAGCGGCGCAACAAACCTTAAATCAGATGCTGGAAATGCAGTCGTTCGAACGCGTCTATGCGCCTTTTGATGGCGTGATCACGGCGCGCAATATCGACGTTGGCCAACTGGTGGATTCCGGAAGCAATGGCGGAACCGGCAGCTCCAGCAATCTTGGCGGCAATGTCTCAACGACGGGCACCAGCATGAACGGTCCGCAGGAGTTGTTCCATATCTCCAGCATGGATACGGTGCGCATTTTTGTCAGTGTTCCCGGGGTGTATGTCTCCGAAGCTCGACCCGGCGTGAAGACAGACATCGATACTCCAGCATATCCAGGCCGGATTTTCAAAGGGACCATTGTGCGAACGGCGGATGCGATCAACCTGAATACGCGCACGCTGCTGGTCGAAGTCGATATTCCCAATCCTAAACATGCGTTGTTGCCGGGTGCGTATGGACAGGTTCATCTGCAACTCCCAATCAAGCATCCGGCGATGATTATTCCTGTGGACACGCTGCTCTTCCGCTCCGAGGGACTGCGCGTTGTCACTGTCGATGCACAGAATCATGCTCATCTGAAGGTAATCACAGTGGGCCGCGACTGGGGCACACGAATTGAGGTGCTCACCGGGCTGACGCTGCAGGATCGTGTCATCAATAATCCACCGGATTCGGTTACGGAAAATGAACCGGTGAATGTGGTCGATGTCGATGGCAAGCCGGTGCAGCCGGGTTCGTCGTCCGGCGACGGCGCACCGGCGAACTCGTCGGATTCAGGGAACCCTTCATGACGCAGAGCTTCTCGAGGACGGGTGCATTGGCGGCGATGGCCCTGATCTTCTGCTTGGCCGGATGCACCGTTGGGCCGAATTATCACCAGCCGAGTGCGCCGACGACGCCGGAATTTAAATCGGTGGCTGGATGGCAACCTGCGCAACCGGATGACCAGCAGATTCGCGGGAATTGGTGGGAAGTGTATGGGGATTTGGAACTGAATTCGCTGGAGGACAAGGTAAGCGTCTCCAATCAGTCGCTGAAAGTCGCCGAGACGCAATACACCCAGGCGCGCGCCATGGTGCAGTATCAGCGGGCCAATTATTTTCCGTTCTTGGGCGCGGGGGTGGATGCGAGTCGCGTGCGCGAATCGGAAAATCGCGCGACGTATTTTCCTGGAATCGAGAACCAGTACAACGACTTTTCGCTACCCCTGAATGTCAGCTGGGAGCCGGATGTCTGGGGCCGGGTGCGACGCACGGTGCGGGCGGCGCGCGAGAATGCGCAAGCCAGCGCCGCCGACGTGGTGAATGTGCAGTTGATTCTGCAGGCTGAATTGGCGCTCGACTATTTCCAGATGCGAGGGCTGGATGCGCAACAATCGATCCTCGACGCCACCGTCGCGGCGGATGAGAAAGCTCTGCTGCTGACCACCCAGCTTTTCCACGCCGGCCTGGATTCGCAACTCGATGTGCAGCAGGCGCGTACCCAGCTGGAGATGACACGCGCGCAGGATCAGGATGTCGGCATTGCACGCGCTCAGGACGAGCACGCAATCGCGATCCTAATCGGCGAACCACCCGCATCGCTCACGATTCCGGCGCGCGTCGTGCAGTACGTTCCGCCTTCGATTCCGCCCGGTCTACCGTCGCAGCTTTTAGAACGGCGTCCAGATATTGCCATTGCAGAGCGCCAGATGGCTGCCGCCAACGAGCAGATCGGTATTGCTCGTTCCGCGTACTATCCGAACTTTTCTCTTTCCGGCGCCGGCGGATTCGATAGCGGCCGCCCGGGAAACTGGTTCACGGGTCCAAGCACGTTCTGGTCGGCGGGTCTGTCTGCTGCCGATACGCTGGTGGACTGGGGACAACGTCATGCGTCGAACACTATTGCGCAAGCGAATTACGACGGCACCGTGGCCAATTATCGCCAGACCGTGCTGACCGCTTATCAAGAGGTGGAAGACAACCTGGTCGCGCTGCGCATCCTGGAACGCGAAACGCAGACGCAGAATCTGGCGGTGGCCTCTGCGCAACAGCAGATGGATATTGCCCTGAAGTTATACACGCGCGGACTGGATCCATATTTGAACGTGATTCAGGCGCAGGACGTGGTGCTGTCCAACGAGTTGACGTCTGCCAATCTTGTCACTCGTCGCATGACTGCCAGCGTTCTGCTTGTAAAGGCGTTAGGTGGCGGATGGGATCGCAGTCAATTGCCTCACGAATGATTTCGAGTTTATGAGACCGCTTCAAGTCAAGTTTCCGAACGGATACGAACAATGAACGGACCTGAAATAGTTCCACTGGCTGTTGACGATGCAAGATCTGAACGCGTCATCACTCGGGCTTCCACGGAGGAAATCAAGTCTGTGATTGCGTCGATGATGGCGGAAGAAGGCGAAAGAAACCCACCTGCCGGCTCCAATGCGGATCGAAACCGCGCGCACGATCGCGTACGGTGGACAATCCTGGAACGCATTATGGATGGCACCTATCAGCCAGGAGAACGGCTGAAGGAATTGACGCTGGCGCGCGAATTTCGCGTGAGCCAGGCGCCGGTGCGCGAAGCGCTGCGTAAATTGGAAGCCATCGGCGTGGTGAGCTCGGAGCCATATCGCGGCGCGCGTGTTCGTGAGCTGTCACCCACAGAGCTGCGTGATGCCTATCAACTTCGCGGCATTCTGGAACAGGCTGCCACGGAATTCATCAGCGATTTTCCAGAGGAATCGGTGCTCACCCTGGAAAGGGAATACGCTGCGATGCGGTCGGCGGCACAGGCGGGCGACCTGCAAGCCGTGGCCTGCCACAATCGTAACTTTCACCGTTGCATTATGGAGCGTTGCCAGAATCAGGAAGTGGTGCGAGCCTGGAAATCGCTGGGAATATGCATGCGCGCACGTTTGAACGTACAACGGCGAGTGGACCGGCTGCCGGAAGCGATCCTTTCCCATCAGCCGATCATCGATGCTTTGCGGGCGGGCGATCTGCGGCACACGGGTCAATTGCTGCGTGAACACTCGTTCGGATTTGTCTCTGATTTGATGTAGTGGTGTGGATTCGATGGATGGTTGAGAGAATCGAGGCGCGTTGCGACATCTAGCTCTCGTCGGAGGGTCTGGAGCGAGAACTCACGAGCCTTGAGATCAACACAGCGAGATACATCACGCCCAGGATGGCTTCGATCAGCGATAGCGACTTCGCCTGATTCGAAACAGCAATGATTCCGTTAGCTCCCAAACACGTCATGGTTCCGAAGCTGTAGTAGATGAAGTCAAACCGGTTTAGGCTGGCATTCAGGCTCGTGATCGGATCAAGATAAAAGGCGTGTGGCTGCACTGCAGCCAGCAGGGTATAGATGCTGGCGAAGCTCAGCCCAACCAACAGATAAATGCACAACGCGCCATAAATCGTTTCCGCGGTCGGCTGTTTGTGAACAAATACGCGGCGAAAAATCACGACAACGATGAATGTATCGAACGCTAGCGTGAGCGAGGCTGTCAGCAGCGAAGTGGCACTTGCGTCCAATCGCACGGCGCGCAGATGTTCCAATACGGCCGGTACCGCCAGCGCCATACCGACGAAGACCAGACTGCGGCGGAAGCTGATCGCATAGACGCTAAGTAGCGTAATCCCGATTCCCAGGACACGGAGAGTGTAGTAGGCAACACCCTTATTCTGCGTATACGGATACAGGATCAGATAGAGCAGGAGAAAAACGAACAGCAGAAAAAACTTGTGTCCCGTTATGGCCGAGACTTGTCGATCGCGGATTTCAGTCAGCTTTTCAGGTCGAGTGCTCATTGTTTTCAGCGCAGGAGATCGGAGAATTTGACGCCAATCATACTCCACGCGTCAGTTGTTACGAGAAGAATGTGTGTTAACAAACAAGGCGCTACCGCACGCGCGCCTTCGAATCGCGATGGCGAAATTGGAGCCGGATCTGCGACTCGTTTAGTTCACCGAACCGGTGGAAGGTTGGACTGGGGCAGTGAGTTGCGGCGGTGGAATCAGCCCAATCATCGACATTAAAGAGAAGGTGAGTTGCGCTGCTCCCTGGAACTTCCATTCGCAACTATCGAAAGTGGCGTTGACTACATCGAAGGATCCGCCAGAGTAGAAGATCACGCACTCGCGCAAGACACAGTTCACCAGCCATGTTTCTTCCAACACGATCACCTTTTTCGTGAGCGTCATTCCTTCATACTTCGTAATTGGCATGCTGGCTCCTTAATATGGGGCTGCGATTGATTTGTAACTTTCACTGTTCCAATAACTTGCCGATTTCTGCAGCCATGGAGATGTCTCGACCTGTCACGCCGCCGGAGTCGTGCGATACCAGCGCGACCCGCAGTTTGTTGTAGCGGATATCGATATCGGGATGGTGATTTGCTTTTTCCGCCAGCAGTGCCAGTCGCACCACAAAAGCGAAGGCCGCTGCAAAATCTGCGAAGGCGTAGTCGTGGACCAGCGCGCCGGCTTCATATCTCCAGCCATCCAGCGCCGGCAATTTTTCCTGGATTTCTTTGTCTGAAAGCTTGCCCATCGTTGAACTCCATCTCGCTTCGAGGAAGAGAAATGCCCGTGCAGTCATTCTCGACCTTGCTGCACAAAGTTGGCAAAGGGGAGCGGGAAGCGATGGGCGCGAACCGTCTAGGGGATGTTGCCGAAGGTGTAGCCGAAGGGAGAGAAGGCAAAGCCGTCGCGCATGATGCCTTCGCGCAGATCGAGCCAGATGGAGTCCGGCGTCGCGACGAAGACGTCGACGATTGACGGATCGAACTGGGTTCCGGCGCAGCGAAGGATTTCTTTACGCGCAGCCTCCATGGTATTGGCTTTGCGATACGGACGGTTGGACGTGATGGCGTCAAAGGTGTCGGCGACCGCGAAGATGCGAGCGCCAATATGAATTTCTTCGCCACGCAGTCCGCGTGGATATCCTGATCCGTCAAAGTGTTCCTGGTGGGAGTAGACGATCTCGGCAGCTTCCTGTAAGTAAGGGATTTTGCGGATCATTTGATATCCCAGTTCGGTATGGGTCCTCATGACGGCCCGCTCTTCCGGGGTCAGCTTGGCGGGCTTGCGCAGGATGGCGTCCGGAATCGCCATTTTGCCGATGTCATGCAGAAAAGCCCCGCGTCCGACGACGCGCAACTGCGGCTCCGGCAAGCCGACAGCGCGGCCAAGGGCCAGGGTATAGGCGGTCACACGCTTCGAGTGGCCTTCGGTTTCAGCATCTTTCAAGTCGAGAGCGTTGCCCAAGGCTTCCAGGGTGACGTCATACGAGTTTTCCAGCTGCCGCATGCTGTGTTGCAACATTTCGGTGCGGGCGGTAATCAACTGCTCCAAATGATGCCGGAACAAGTCGTTCTGGGTCTGCAGGCGCCGATACTGCAATGTCCTGCGTACCGTGGCCAGGAGTTGATCCGCGGAAAAAGGTTTCAAAATGTAATCGTAGGCCCCCATCTGAAGGGCCTGTACGGCTTGTGTCACATAATGGGAATCTGTGATCAGCACGATCGGAATCTGGACTCGGTCGGAGTTCCACAACAGCACCAGGGGCGCCAGAAGGTTCTCAGTCACTTCTCGCAGCCACGGGAACAGGTGCTTTGCGCTCGCACCGGCATCCAGCAGAACAAGATTGATGCGTGGATTGTTGGCGGAATCGGAAGCCAGAGCTTCAACTGCCCGCTCTGGGGAAGAGCATGAAAGCAATGGAAGCTTCTGTTCTTGCAGGATTTGGGCGATGATGCTTACCTGCGCACTGTCCCCGGAAATCAACAGAATCTGGCCGACCGCCGAAGAGGGCCGGGCTGAGCTTTCTGTCGCGATTGCTGAAGATTCCTCAGTCATTCCACCTCAAGTAACTCAGAGAGAATCAGTTAGGACAGCCTGGTAAAGTGTTCAACATTCAAGGTAAAAATGCCAGACATGATTTTCACCAGTGAAGCTGCCAAGTATCCATACGGTAAGGAGATGCATATAGGTGGTATTTACATGCCACTATTCGCCAAAGTCGTTCTTAGATGCTTCTTCCGCGTGTAAGGCTGCCCTTCTATCCTAAAGCGTACGAAATCCCGCGCCAAAATGAAAAATGTTACGGAAGGGCACAGACCCTTGCCGGAAACGGGTGAAATGAAGAAGTGGCCCGCCGCATGCTTACTAAGGTTTGCAAGGCATGCCGTTCTTCTCCGACTCCAACATAGGACCTTCCGCCGGAATGATGTTACCGCGACCAGCGACGGTTTCACAGTCAATAATCGTACGGGTTACACACCGCTATAACACGCAGGCGGAACAGCGTGACGTGTTCGAAAGTCATCGCCATCACGTTTTCTCCATCGCGTACTACATGACGGGCGACGAAAGGGAAGCCGAAGACATCTTGCAGTCCACATTCATCGAAGCATTCGAGCAGGGTCCAGCGCCAACCATTGGGACATTGGACAAGGCGCTGTTAATGCAGCTCCGTCGTCGCTTTGGCCTCGATCCCGTGGAGGCGGTTACCTCGGAAGGCGAAGGCCTAGGCAATCGCAATGTGCGCCGGACTGATTTGGAAGAGGCTGTCTGGCAGATGCCCGAAAGGGAGCGCTTGTGTTTCTTGCTGCGAGATGTGGAAGGCTACGACAACGCCAGGATCGCAGATCTCCTGCAGACCTCAGAACCTGAAGTTCAGCGCACGGTCTTTTCCGCCAGGCTGCGGATGCGCAGTTTACTGCGAGAGCAGCGTATGCAGCGGGAGCAGGCTCCGGAATAGGCGCGCGGAAATATCTACCCTAATTGATTTCCTTTCTAGTTCAGGACCGCTGCGAGCGGTTCGTCATCCGTGCATTGACCTGCCGCACTTGTGTTTACCGATGACCCCTGGAGTCGGCGTTGTTCCCGGCCCCGAACACTAGAAATGGCGCATCTTCGGAGTAATTCTCTTCAATCCCAGGACCTCTCAGCGTCAGCACAAGGGCATACTCTCCATCTTCCAGCTTCAGCTTAGGATCGCCCAGCTGAAACGCCGTTGTACCGACGAAGCTGCCGTCTTCCGCTTCCAGCCAATGAACCGGCTGTTTGGCAAGGCTTGAACCCTTGGCGTCGACCAGGATGAAATCGCCCTTCCAATCCTTTGCAGGCCGATTTGCCCGCTTGCCGACCGGAGTGATGCGGACCAGCGTCCACAGCACATCTTGCGGCGAAAAGGAATGGCTCGGTTCCAACTGGATGGTGCAGTTGCCGGCTCGCAGATAGTCAACGGACTGGGCTGGCTGGCCCTGACTTTGCGGCGGCACGAACAGGCACGACCTGCCGATGACAAGCGAACTAATGCGAACGGTTTCATCAGGGTCCGTGGGAGCGACACTGAAATCCTTCGACTGGCCGGCGATGATTTTTCCGGTCGGGTCGGCGGCTGCGACGTTCACGCGGTAATCTCCAGGGGTGACGTCAATCGCCGTGTTCCAGATCGGTTCGCGCGCATACCAATCCATGCGATCCACCGTTGTGGCCAGCTTGAACCCCGTCGTGGTCATTTGGAATTGCTCCGCCAGTTCGATTGGAGACGGAGGCGGAGTGGTGCCCGTCCAAAACAGTCCAGTGCTCACCACCTGTGTTCCGGTCTTGCCGTCTGGGTGGGGAAAGTATTCCATCTGAGTGCCAAGCTGGAGCGGGGCATCCGGGTTGAATGGTGGATGCTTGAGTGCCTCGCGTAACGGGGCAGAGACCCGCGACAATTCCTGCAGTTGCGTCAGGCTCGGCGCGATGTAGAAGTTGGGCGCATTCAAAATCATTTGCTTGCGATTTACCGTGACGGAAACGGTGTGGGGTAGCCCATCCATCTGCTTCAGGGTCACGTGAAGGTCCATGTCATATGCGGCCATGCCGTCATTCCGGATTTTCTGCAATGTGTCGGCGACTGGGCCGCAAATCCATCCGTCCAGGAGCTTGTTGTCGGAGAGAAGCATCCAGGGGCCAGTTCCGACCAGCGAATACGGTGCAGGAAATCTGCGCAGCGCATCGATCTCCCTGGAGCTGTCCGCGGAGTAGAGAATGACGCCGGCAGCCCGAGCGGCGGTGGATACATCGATCACCTCAAATCCGTTGTAGACCTGGTCATACCCCTGATAGACAACTTCGTGAAACAGATCGCCGAGCGAGAGCACGACGCGGCGGCCGGGCAGATCGCGCATGCTGGCAATAGCAACGGCTGCGGTATGGCGCCAGTCCGCCAGATTTGTGGACTGTGGGCTTTCCACGCCGATCTTCTCCATCTCAGTGATCACCAGGGGAAGCTGGCGAGTGTATCGGGTCTGATTGCCGCTGTCATCCAAAATGGAAATATTCCAACCCGCAATGGGCGCGGTCTTCAAGGCGGCGACGGCTTCGTTGACGACATCGTCGCGATCGAGCGGCCCACCCGCGGGAAGGATGATCAGCATATTGGGCAGATCTTCGGCTTCACCGGTCTTCGGATTGATCGTACTGCTCCACGGCCGAGAAAGTTGAAAGTTGGCTGGCTTGCTAGCAACATCGAGCGTGAGGTCGGTCGGCTGCAAATCTTTGATAGGCCCGGCATCCGTCAGGCTAAAGGCATGGATCGGAATGGAAACCGTTTGCGCCCGCTGAATCAGCTCCGAAGTTGCAGGGGAGGGTGTCGCGGGTTGAACCGGAGCCTGGGCAAAAGTAGCCGCGCAAGTAAACCCTCCGAAGGCAAGTATCCCAAAACTCAGTGCAAAACGCGCAGCCCAAGGCCGGCGATCGTTCTCTGTCACAGATCACTCCGAAAGAATTTAGTTGCCCGACCATCCAGTGTAGGCCGTCTCTTCTTTAGTTGGATGATCGGATCGGCAGAAAAGAGCAAGCCGAATGCGCCGATCTGGTGATTGGGGCGGGTTTGTTTCGATCGCGCGACAAAAGACTTGCCGATGTGATCGGGCGATGCGAGGGTCAGGGCCGAGACTACCGGAGCCGGCGCTCAGTTGTGATGTTCATCCTCTGGCGCGACGGGATAGCCTTGCCAGATATATTCCAGCGCTTCCGGCAACGTTTGCAGCTTCACCGCGTGATCGACGTGTCCAGCGTTGCGGGCAAAGACGAACTGATAGTGATAGCCTTTCGCTGCCAGGACCTTGGCCATCTGCTCATTGGCGACCACCCAGTCATGCATGTTATCGCGCATGACATTCGGATTGTAGATATCCCGATCGCCGACCTCCAGCCAGATGCGAATCGGCTTGCGAGGACTATTGGGAATGAGACTCTGGTGAAATTCCCACGCGCCGTGCGGAGTCTTCGGATTGTAGGGCCACTGCTGGTTCACATAAGTGCCGGAGTAGGTAAGGACGCGATGGTACAGCTCCGGGTGGTACCACGCCATGATTAAAGCGCAGGAGCCGCCGGAACTGCCGCCCATCGTGGCGCGACCGTCGGGATCTTTGGTGAGCTTGACGTGAGCTTTCGATTCGACCAGCGGCAAGACCTCATGCTCGACGAACTCGGCATACTTCCCGGACATAGTGTCGTATTCCAGACCGCGCTCGCTCCCTTGCGCATCGCCGCCGCCATTGCTGATGGAGATGGCAATCATCACTGGCACCTTATGTTCGGCGATCAGGTTGTTGAGCGCCGTGAACAGCGCGCTGTCAGGTCCATCCGCGCCAACAATGAAAGGAGCGACGGTGCCGGGGACATATTGCTTCGGAACATACACGGTGACGCGGCGCGTGTATGGCGCAGGACGGCTGGTGGTGACAATCAACCTGGCAGGATTGTTGGGATCTGGAGTGCCGAAGGTTCCGGGCTCACGCGCGATGCCGGGATAGTACTTGCTGTCCGCCGAATTCATCGTGAACTGAATAATCGTTCCCTCCGCTACGCCGGGGTGGACCGTCATTTGCGGCGCAGGTGGGTGCGTCGGGCCGAGGATGAAATTTCCGTCGACATTTGCAGGCGGAACGGCGCCATCGCGGAGTTCTGTGGCCGCAACAAATCCCGGCGAATGCGGATCGCGCGTCGGTGGTGTGGGCCGCGCCGGCCTTGTGCTTGTCTGCGCTGAGGGTGAGGATGACCGTGCGGGCGATGCGGATTGCGCTGCGGCAGCTGCTGCGAGCATCAGTAAAACAATCCAGGATGTCAGGCTCAGAATCGGTCGCAATGTTGACTTCCTTTCGCGCGGAGAAGATATCTGTTTCTCAATCCGGCTTGTGCCGCGATCGCACGACGTTTTCAGTGTAGGCCGTCGGCTCCTCTATAGTGGAGATGCATGCGACCGATCACGAAATTGAAGCCTCCTGTTGCCCGCAAGGATCCCCACAGTCTTCCACTCCACGGCCATGTCCTGCAAGATGACTACGCCTGGCTGCGCGAAAAAGAAACCCCTGAAACGCTGGCCTACCTGACGGCGGAGAATGCCTACACCGCAGCGGCGATGGAGCCATTGCAGCCTCTGATCGATACCCTATACGCGGAGATGTTGAGCCATATTCAGCAGACGGATATCTCGGTGCCATATCGGGATGGCCGGTTCGACTACTACGCGCGGACGGTGGAGGGCAAGCAATATCCCATCTATTGTCGCGTGCCAGCGGAGAAAGGTTCGGCGCCGCGACCGGTACCTCCCGTGGAAGGCTTTGCCGATGAAGAAGTGTTGCTGGATGTCAATCAGCTGGCGGAGGGCGAGGCCTTCATGTCAGTGGGCGCGTCGGTAGTCAGTGACGACGGAAACCTGCTGGCGTACACGACCGACAACACCGGATTTCGCCAGTACACGCTGCACGTAAAGAATCTGCTGACCGGGAAAACGCTGCACTCGCTGGCGGAGCGGGTTGGGTCTGTCACCTGGGCGGCGGATGATCGCACATTGTTGTATAGCGTGGAGGACGAGGAAACCAAGCGACCGTATCAGATTGTTCGAAGGGTGCTGGATGCGGCAACGCAAACATTCTCGAACGGTGAAATCGCGTGGGAAGACGCTGACGAGCGCTTCAACGTGGGCGTTGGGCGCACCCGCGACGGAAAATATTTATTTGTAGAGTCGGCCAGCCACACCACCAGCGAGCAATGGTATCTGGCCGCGAACGATCCCATGGGAACGCTGCGGTGCGTGGAGCCTCGGCGCGATGACGTTGAATATTATGCGGACCACCGGGACGGAGTGTTCTTTATCCGCGTGAACGATACCGGGCGTAATTTTCGACTGATTACAGCCAAGGTCGATCAGCCCGGACGCGAGCATTGGCAGGAGATCCTGCCGCATCGCAACGACGTGATGTTGGAAGATGCCGATTTGTTCCAGCATTTTTTTGTGGCGTACGAACGCTACCAGGGATTGCCCCGCCTGCGCATTCACGATTTGACGAATGAGGGGAACCTGGCGGAGCAAGCGAAAAAAGCTCCACGCGAAATTTCATTTCCTGAGCCGACTTATACGGCGACGCCCGGTACGAATCGCGAGTTCGACGTGACGAGTTATCGATATGGCTACACCTCGCTGGTGACGCCCAGTTCTGTATTTCAATATGAGCTGAAGACGGATACAAGCACGCTGCTGAAGCAGCTGGAAGTCCCCGGCGGGTTCGATCGAACTCTCTACGCGTCGGAGCGCATTTTTGCGACCGCCGCGGATGGCGTACGCGTGCCGATTTCGCTGGTGTATCGCAGCGATCGCAAGGAGAAGGGCAAAAATCCTCTCTACGTCTACGCCTATGGATCGTATGGATACGCGCTGCCGATCGGATTCAATTCAAATCGGCTCAGTTTGCTTGATCGCGGCGTGGTGTTGGCCTACGCGCATATTCGCGGTGGCGGAGAAATGGGCAAGCCCTGGCACGACGCCGGCCGCATGATGCAAAAGCTGAACACATTCACAGATTTCATCTCAGCGACCGAATACCTGGTGGCGAACGGTTACGGTGCGAAAGATCGTGTGGCGATTGAAGGTGGCAGCGCCGGAGGACTGCTGATGGGTGCGGTGGCGAATATGCGGCCGGATCTGTTTCGCATAGTACTGTCGCATGTTCCTTTTGTCGACGTGATGAACACGATGCTGGACGCGTCTCTGCCGCTGACCGTGGCGGAATATGAGGAGTGGGGAAATCCCAACGAGGCTGCGGCGTTTGAGTACATGCGGGCATATTCGCCGTATGACAATGTTGTCGCTAAGGCGTATCCGACCATGCTGGTGAAGACCTCGCTGAACGACAGCCAGGTGATGTATTGGGAGCCTGCAAAATATGTCGCCAAGCTGCGCAGCCTGAAGACGGATGACAATCTGTTGCTGCTGCACACCAATATGCAGGCCGGTCATGGGGGCGCATCCGGGCGCTACGATTACCTGAAGGAAATCGCCTTCGATTATGCTTTCCTGCTGTGGCAGCTCGGCGTGGTGCACGTGGAAAGCTGAATCAGCGTACTTCGCGCAGGGCCTGGCTGAAGCTCAGGTCGCCATTCTTCGCTTCTTTCTTGTTGTCTTCTTCAGGAATGCTGTCGCCTTCTCCTGGCGCCAGGAAAAGATTCGCCTGCAAGCCGTGCTGGCGAGTGTAGAGATCCCAATAACGGCCGTGCACGGCGTAGAGCTCATCGTGCGTACCGCGTTCGATAATCCTTCCTTCTTCGACAACGAGGATCTGATCCGCACGTCGAATCGTCGACAACCGGTGCGCGATGACAAACGTAGTGCGACCGCGCATCAGGTAAGAAAGACCCTCCTGAATCATCGCTTCGCTTTCGGAGTCGAGGCTGGATGTGGCTTCGTCGAGAATCAGGATGCGCGGGTTCGCCAGAATCGCGCGTGCGATGGAAATGCGCTGGCGCTGGCCGCCGGAAAGCTTGACGCCGCGTTCCCCGACGACAGTCTCGTAGGTTTCTGGGAAGCGCTCGGCAAACTCATCGACACGCGCGATGCGGCAGGCCTCCAGCACTTCGGCGTCGGTGGCAAGCGGCCGGGAAAACTGCACATTCTCGCGAATGGTTCCGTCGAACAGAAAAGACTCCTGCAGCACAACGCCAAGCTGAGTGCGGTAGTCGCTCAGTCGAACCTTGGCGAGATCGACGCCGTCGACAAGCACCTGGCCGGAGTCGGGCTTGTGAAACGCGCAGAGCAAACTGATGATGGTGGATTTGCCGGACCCGGAGGGGCCGACGAGTGCAGTGACCGTGCCGGGCGCGGCTTCGAGCGAGATGCCATGCAGCACGGGCTTCGTTGGCTCATAAGCAAAGACGACATCGCGAAATTCCACTTCGCCGCGAATGGGACCGAGTGGCACATCGCGTTGCGGATCATTGTCTTCGCCAGATTCGGCAAGAATTTCGCTGGTGCGGTCGAGTCCGGCGACCGCCTCAGTCAATTGCGTTCCAACGGCGACTATCTGAATGACCGGCGCAATCAAATAGGCCAGCACCATGGTGTAAGTGACATAGTCGCCGACAGTCAGCGCGCCCGAAACCACAAGCCGCCCACCAAGATACATGACCAGCGCGCCGACTACGCCCAGAACAACAGTAGATGCCAGGCTCATCACAGATTGAGCCGTTAAGGTACGAATCACATTCTCCAGCAGTCGCTGAACCCCTCCGGCAAACACCTGCGCTTCGCGATCCTCCGCGTGATATCCCTTCACCACACGCACGCCGCCCAGCGATTCTGTTAGCCTACCGGTCACGTCGGCATTGATACGCGCGCGCTCGCGAAAAATAGGGCGAATGGTCTTGAACGCGGTCATCAGGATGAGCGAAAAGACCACAAGCACGACGACGGCAAGCAGCGTCATTTCCGCGCTGATGTGTAGCAGAAGTACGAAAGCAATGATCGCCGCGAGTAGGCCGCCGACGAAATTCACCATGCCGGTGCCGATCAGGTTGCGGATACCTTCAACGTCGCTCATGATGCGCGCGACCAAAGTACCGGTGCGGTTGGCGTCGTAGAATGCGACAGGCAATCGGCCGATGTGCTGCTGCACTTGGACGCGTAAATCGGCGATGAGACGTTGCGCGGCAATCGAGAGAAGCTGCGTCAGCCAGTACGATGAGACGCCCTGAATCGTGGTCGCGAGCAGTACGGCGCCAATAATCCAGGGCAGAAGGCTGAGCTGGTGGTGCCCCATGACATTGTCGATCAGCTTCTTGGCGGAGAGTGGCAGAACGAAACTGGATACCCTGCTGATGACCATCAGCAGCAGGCCAAAGGCAAGCAGCCAGCGGCGTGGACGTACAAGTGCCCAGACTTCCGGCAGGACTTTGCGCAGCTCGGGTTTCTTCTTGCTCTGCGGCGCGTCTGGAGACACACGTCCAGCGGCAGATTCTGACTTTCTTCCGCCGCGCGTGCCCCCGTCGACCCATACCGGTTTAATTGCCATACATCTCTTTCACACTCGTGCGCGACGAGCCGCAATGAAGGAGCGAATGCACATCAGCACAAAAATGAGGCAGATGACCGCCATGGCGAATTCCTCTTTTACCGCAAGCGGCCGCACCATGGCCGCTCCGTGGGAAGATGCGATGAAAGCCGAGGCAGCGCGCCAGCCGGGGAAGATCACTCCCAGCAAGCCGACCGTGACCGCGATGTGCATAAAGATCATGCGGCGCTTGCTGTCGTCCGTATTCGCCAGCAGGCCGAAGATGCCGAGAACAATACCAAAGTACGCTGGAATGAGAGCCGTGGGCGCGTGGCTGCCAGTTGCGACGAAGAACGCAACTCCCAGGATGATGAGCACCAAAGCGGTGACAAGTGTAAATTTCGCCATAGTGAGTTCGATCTCCTCTAGTGATTCTGCTCGCTGCCTCCAGCATAACCTTCCGTGGCGAGCGCGCTCAGGATTTGATCGACCATGGCCGGAACTGTCTGGTCGATGGAGATTTCAATGGCGTCATGCGGCGGCTCCAGCGTCGCCAACTGGCTGGGCAATAACGACTCCGGCATGTAATGGCCGTGTCGCGCCTCCATGCGCTGGCGAATCAGCTCTGGCGGTCCTGTCAGGAATACAAAGCGGACAGCGCGAGGTCCGGTGCCTGCTGTTAGCTCCGCGCGGTACGACTCTTTCAACGCCGAGCAGGCGAGAATGCCATGTATCCCGTCGTGCAGCCACTTGAGAATTTGCTGGTGCAGGCTTTCGAGCCAAGGCTCACGATCTTCATCGGTGAGCGGAATGCCGGCATGCATTTTGGCGCGATTGGCTGCGGAATGGAAATCATCGGCGTCGGCGAACGGCCAACCCGTGCGAGCCGCCAAAGCCTCGCCCACCGTGGTCTTGCCGCTTCCGGTGACACCCATCAACACAACTACCATTCGCTATTGTTCCTTCGCCAGAATTTGTTGAATATCTTTGAGCGCCTGCTGCGGTGTCCACGTATTTGTGGGATACCAGGCGCGAATTGTTCCGTCCGGGCCAATCACTGCAGTCGAGACCGAATGCGTGACTACTTTGCCATTCGACCTGGTCACAGCCACATCAAACCACTGCAATAGAGATGCGAGCTTGGCGGGTGAAGGTGCAGCGAAATCCCAATGTTGAAAGGTTTCCTTGGTGTATCGGCCAGTGTACGCGCTGCCGTAGCTGCGTAAAACCGCCGGTGTGTCATATGTGGGGTCGAAACTGACGCTGAGCAGATGAGTTTTGGCGTAGAGGCCGGGGTCGGCGGCCAGCAGCTGATCCAGATGGGCGAAGTTGCGGCTCATCAGTGGACAGAACTGCGAGGAGGTGCAGCGCGTGTAGATAAAGGTGAGCACCAGCACCTTGCCGCGAAACTGCCTAAGTGAAATTTCGCGATTGCTTTGGTTGAGAAATCGAAAATCCGGCACAGAGTCGCCGATCTGGGGCACATGGTAGTGAATCGGCGGCAGCACATTCAGGTTTGCCTGCTGCAGGATCACGATGCTGCTGAGCACTGCACCTTGCGCATTCAACTGCAACTGCGCAGTGATTTTGTCGCCGGGATGCAACCCGGACGCCTCGGCTGGATTCTGCAGGAAATAGGCCATGGTCATGGCTTTCATGACACCGGGAATCGCCTCCGTATCGAGTGCAATGACGCCGTCTTTCTGATCGACAGAGACCACTTTGCCCCGGATGGAATATTGTTTTTGCGATGAAGCAGTCGCGGCGTTATCGGATGACTGCGAACCGGAATGACAACTGAGGATTCCGAGCGATGCGCCGAGCAATGCGATGCACAGCAACGCCGACACCTGCCGGCGGAATTGCCTGAGCCGCACTGCAGAGGAGCGCATATTCAATGGTTCCATCGAAACTCCTTAATTTTTGGAACAGCCGTTCATAACTGAAATGGTAGCGGAGTCCGTCTCAAAATTGGCCCGGAACGTTGTACGGAAGCCGCCAAAGGTCAGAGTGTTATCCAACAAAACTCCGTGCAGGAGTAGTCAGGCCGACGAAGACACGCGATTGGTTGGTGCTCCACAGCGTCGTCGTATAACGTGGAACTGTCTCCGTTCACTATGGCGGTTACCCGGAGAGATATGCCCACTGAAAAAACATTGTTGCGGGAGCTACAGCGGAATATCGATGGCGCAGCCGTCATCACCAGCACCGTGCGCGCCGCTCGAGCGCTGCGGCAAAAATACAGTCGTCAACAACAGTTTGCTGGCCTTCAGGGCTGGAGGAGCCCGCAGATCCTGGCGTGGGAGCCATGGCTAAAAACGCTGTGGGACGCTGCCGTGCTTTGCGGAGCCGAGACTCGCATCTTGCTGAACGACGCACAGGAAGGTGAGCTGTGGCTCCAAGTACTGGCGCAGGACGAATCCGGCAAGCAGACAATTTCGATCGCCGGTCTGGCCCAGCAGGCCTGGCAGGCCATGCATCAGTATCGGATCCAGCTGCGCGAGTTTCGCAACGACGACCATATCGACGCGAAAGCTTTCTCGCGGTGGGCAGTAGAGTTGGAGAAACTCTGCAGGCGATCTTCACTCCTACCGCTTTCGCAAGTTGAAAATGCCCTGGTGAACTTGGTACAAGCCAGAAAAGTGCCGCTGCCTGAAACAATATTTCTGGTTGGATTTGATCGGACAACACCCGCACAAGAACTCCTGATCGATGCTTTGCGAGAAGCGGGTTGCCATGTCGAGTTGAATGAGCTGGAGTCATCCGGCGACGAACGCCCATCAAGTTCGGTCATTACTTTCGCACGCACGCTGGAAGAAGAGATTGGCGCTACGGCGCAATGGCTCCGGGCCACATTACTTGAAAATCCCAATCTGCGAATTGGCATCGTCATGCCATCACTAGGCGAGATGCGCGACCGCCTCGATGCAGTCTTCCGGCGGGTGCTGGCGCCGTCTTCCGTGAATATTCATGCAGCAAATGCGCGATTGCCGTATGAGTTCTCCCTGGGCACGCCGATGGATCGAATGCCCGCGATTCGCACCGCTCTCACGCTGCTTGCGTGGCTGGACAAGCCGCTATCGCCGGAAGAGCAGTCGTGGCTGGTGGTGCATGGAAGCTTCGGCTCGGGATCCGCTGATGCGCGAGCGATGCTGGACAAGAAATTTCGCGAGCGCGACTTCCAGTTTGGCGGCGGCGTATCTTTCTCGGCATTTCAAGACTGGCTAACGCGTGGCGGAACCGGCGGCGATCACTCCTCGCTGCAACGATCTCTGGGGCGCTTTGATGTTGCGGCAAGACGGATGGATCTGAAGCAACATCGTTCCTACGCCGATTGGCGAGAGGCGATCGAAGAGTTGCTGTCCGCGACGGAATGGAGCTTACTGACGGCGACGGACAGCGCGGAATATCAACTGCTGCGGCGATGGAACGCGCTGTTGAACGAGCTTTCCTCGTTAAGCGCCGTAACAGGAATGGTGTCCTTGTCCGATGCAGTGACGCGACTGAAAAGTTTGGCGGCGACGATGCTGTTCACGCTGGAGACGAGAAACGCGCCCGTACAAATCCTTGGAGTTGCTGAGGCTGCAGGGCTCACGTTCGACCGAATCTGGTGGATGAATGCACAGGCAGCCAGTTGGCCACCACGCGGGCACGCGCAGCCATTCTTGCCGTGGGGTGTGCAGCGAGCGGCGCATATGCCTTATGCCGATCCCGCATCGGATGCGATCTTCGCCGAACGCGTGACCCGGCGAGTCCTGGCATCCGCGCCGGCAGTGATTGTGAGTTTTGCGCTGCAGCAAAGCGATCCCACAACCGCCAGCGCGCATGCTCCCAGCCCGGAGATCGCCATCTCGCCTGCGGTTGGCACCGCGTGGCCTGGGGTGCCGCTCACTGCCATGGAAGAATTGTTGTCGGGCGAGATTGACTCGTCAATCAAGTCCGAAGCCGACGCGGAGCCTTCCGCGATGGAAGTTGTCGACGAAGAACCGGCGATTCCATTTCGAGGAACCCAGGTGCGCAGCGGCGTCGCGTTTCTGAAGGATCAGGCCGCATGTCCATTTCGAGCCTTCGCCGAGATGCGGTTGGTGGCGGAACCGATAGAAGAGGCCGCTTCCGGACTTCCTGCAAAGGCACAAGGAATTATTCTGCACGAAGCGTTGCAGTGTTTTTGGGATGAAATGAAGTCACAGACGCAACTGCTCGAAACTACAGAGGCCGAGTGTCGCCAGGTTTTGCACCGCCATATCGACCACACGTTGCGGCGGTTTCGTGAGCATGCCGACGAATCGTGGCAGCGAGCTTTACTGGACATTGAAGCGGATCGTATTCAGAACCGGTTGATGGATTGGCTGGAAGTTGAAAAGCGGCGCCCCGATTTTGCCGTCTTGAAGACGGAGGCGACACTGGAGCGGGTGCACCTGGGAGGTGTGGAACTCAGCTGCCGTATCGATCGCATCGACCAGGTGCAACAGGGTATGGTGCTGCTGGATTACAAGACTGGCAAGGTCGACAGCAAAGCCTGCGATGGGGAGCGTCCAGACGAACCGCAGCTGCCCGCATATGCCGTGTTGCGGCAGGATTCCGCGACGGATGAAACGCCGTTGGCCGGAATCGCATTCGCCGGGCTTCATCCGAGAAATGTTGACTTGACTGTGGTCGGCTCGGTTGCGGGCGTCTTTCCGGTTGCGCCAGGAGCCAGGAGCAATCCTCGCGAGAACCTGTCGCCAGAAGGATTACAGCAGCAGCAAGAGGAGTGGCGAATTACGCTGACCCACCTCGCAGAGGATTTTGTTGCCGGCGTGGCCGTCGTCGACCCAAAAAAAGGCCGTGAGACCTGTCGCTATTGCGCGCAGGGTTTGTTGTGCAGGATTCGTGAGGCGGAAAGTGTCGGCGACAGTTCAGACGAGATTGTATCGGCCAGCGAAGCGGGGAGTTTCGATTAATGAGCAACCGGCGCAGATTTCCGTCGAGCACACATGCCACGATGCCGGGTGAGTCGGCGGAGGTGTTTGCGCGCGAAGACGCGTGGGATGTGGAGCAGTCGTGGATTGTGGAAGCCCCCGCAGGTTCCGGCAAAACAGAATTATTGATGCAACGGTTTTTGCGGTTGCTGGGCCGCGTGGAGCAGCCCGAGCAGGTGCTGGCAATTACATTTACGCGCAAGGCCGCAGCGGAGATGCGAGACCGAATTCTGCAATCCCTTCGGGATGCGCAGCAAAATGTCCCGATCGACCCTGCCGCGACGCATCTCCTGCAGACTCGCGCCTTCGCGCTGGAGGCGCTGGAAGCTGATGCAAGATTCGGATGGAACCTGATAAGCCAGCCGCAGCGATTCAACATCGGGACCATCGATTCCTTGTGCAGTAAAATCGTTGGCCGCCTCCCAGTGCTGTCGCGGCTGGGCGCAGAGATGCGGCCGGTCGATGATGCAAGTGATCTTTATCTGCTTGCGGCGCAGTCGACCCTGAGGGAAATGGGAGGAAGCGACGCTCGTTTGAACGGCGCTGCACACGAACTGCTGTTGCATCTGGACAACCGCATGGAACCCGCGGTGAAGCTGCTGGCGGATATGCTACGGAGCCGCGATCAGTGGGGCCGCGTATTTCCCATCGAAGAGGGATATTCAAACGACGAGTTGGACCGAATCGTTTATCAGAAGTTTGAAAAGCCGCTGCGTCAGGCATGCGAGGAGACGTTGCAGCAGGCAGCAGCGATGCTGCCCGAGAAAACCTGGAAGCAGATTTTCGACTTGGGTCGATACGCGGCCGACCAGCTTGAAGGTAGCAAGTATAAGAACATTTTTTGCGATCTGATGGGCACGTCGGATGTGCCGCTATCCGAGCAGGAGCAGCTCGCGGCATGGAAAGCAGTGGCCCGATTGCTACTGACTGATGAATGCGCGCTGAGAAAATCAGGCGGAGTCAATGTCAAGATCGGGTTTCCGCCACAACAGCCGCACACGCAAACCTTCAAGACATTGCTGGATTCATTCGTGGGTGAGGACGACCTGGTTCGTGCGTTAAGCAAGGTCGCCAAGCTGCCGCCGGCCGGTTATTCCGAGCGCCAGCGCGTAATTTTGCGGTCAATCTTTGTGCTGCTCCGTCGCGCCGTGGCAGAACTGAAAGTGGTATTTGCGCAGACCGGGCGCACGGATTTTGTCGAGATTGCGCTCGCGGCAGGCCACGCGCTCGACGACGAACCTGATTCACTCGCATTGGCTTTTGGAATGGAGATGCAGCATTTGCTCGTCGACGAAATGCAGGATACTTCGCTAACCCAGTTCCAATTGTTCAGCCGGCTGGTCGAGGGATGGGATGGACGCAGCCAGACAGTATTTCTTGTCGGCGATCCAAAGCAGTCGATTTATCGGTTTCGTCATGTCGCTGTGGAGTTATTTGCACGCGCGCGCCGCGATGGTGTTGGCGGAGTACAACTGAAGCCGATCCGGCTGCGCTCGAATTTTCGCTCGCGCCAAAGTTTGGTTCAGCAAACGAATCAAGCTTTCTCGCAGATATTTGCCCACGATGCACTGGATGATGTGGATGCCGTCGAGTTTGAGGCCTCGGAGGCCGCGCATATCGAAGAAGAAACGGAGCGCCTGTTTTGGCATCCGCATGTTCGGCTTGCGCAGTCGCAGAGCGGCGAAGACGAGACTGAAGAAGATCCTTGCGCGATCGAGGCGCGGCATATTTGCGATGTCATCGAGCAAGCGCGAAATCGAAACACCGGCGAGCGGCCGCCGAGCATCGCCATTCTGGTGCGAGCCAGAACGCACGTTCCCTCCATTCTGCAGGAAATGCGTGCGCGCAACCTTCCTTATCGCGCGATCGAGATGGATGCTCTGCTGGATCGGCAACCGATTCTGGATGTAATGACAATTGCCCGGTGCCTGCTGCATCCGGCAGACCGCGTGGCATGGCTGGCGGCATTGCGTGCTCCGTGGTGCGGGCTGACGCTGACGGACCTGCTGGCGTTGTGCGGCGGTGACGATCTGCTGCAGCGGCATGCAAAGACTGTCGCGGAATTGTTTCGCGAGCGTTCGACACACCTGAGCGCCGAGGGGCGGCAACGCGCAGCACGAGTATTGCAGGCGTTGAGTGCCGCGCAACTGCAAACCGGCAAGGAACGCTTCTCCATGCTGGTGGAGCGGACGTGGCACACGCTGGGAGGGCCACACTGCATTCCCGCAAATGAGTGGCCGACGGTGCAGGAAGTTTTTTGCATGCTCGACAAGCTAGAAAGTGAAAGCGGTCGGCCGACTATCTCCCAAATTGAAGGCCAGCTTTCCAATCTCTACGCGCCGGCAAGCGGAGCCGAGGATTCTCCGGTCGAAGTGCTGACGCTCCACAAGGCAAAAGGGTTGGAATGGGATGTGGTGCTTCTGCCCGGTCTGCACCGTTTTGGGCGGAAGAATGATTCGCGCCTGGCAGAATGGATGGAGCAGGTGTTGCCGATAGCAGATGAAGAAGGCGGCGATGTTGTCAGTCGAGTTTTGCTGGCGCCAATCAAGCATGCGTCCGAGGAAGAAGAAGCCATCAACAGATGGATTCGCGATGCCAGCGCAGAACGCGATCGGGAAGAATTGAAACGCTTGCTGTACGTCGGCTGCACGCGTGCCCGCCAGGAAGTACATCTGTTCGGCCAATGCCAGGAAGGAAAAAACGGCCAGCTGGGCAATGTGCGTCGGCAGACGTTGCTGCACACCGCGTGGCCAGTTGCGGAAGCGAATTTCACCCAGTACTGGCGCGGACAGCGGGACCTCGTGGGAAGGGGCGCGGAGGTTGTGGAGATGCCGGCGCGAACAGATATCTCTCCAGGATGGCTTACGAGCGGTGGTGCTGGGCAAGTGGAATCGATTGCGGCTGCGGAGGATTCAACTCACTCGAATCGAGTCGTGCCTCTGTCAAACTTTCAGCGGCTTCGCTCCGGCTGGAAGGCGCCGGAGCCGCTCGCAGATATTCCAATGCTGCCGGCGACGGCGTGGCAGGACGGCGTGGGTGATTCTCTCGATGATGAGGATTCACCCGCATTTCAGCGACCGCAGGGCTCATGGCGAGCCCGAGTGTTTGGTACAGTACTGCATGCCTTCATTGAACCGCTCGCCAATATCCTGCAGCAAACTTCGGATGCGCCTTCGCAAACGCGATCCATCGAAGCATTGAGCCACCCGATTCGGTTGCAGTTGCTCAGCAGCGGCCATCCGCCAAGGGACGCGGCAAGAGACGCAGCTCGCATGGTCGCGGCGTTGCACAACGTTGCGGCGGATGAGCATGGACGTTGGATTCTGAGCGAGCATTCCGTTCCATTCGGTGAGGGGACTACGACTACACTCAGCCGCGGTTTTGAGGTTCCCTTGACCGCGATTCATCGCAATGTTCTGCGATCCATTCGCGTCGATCGCATGTTCGTTGGCGGCGCAGCTCCAACAAGCTCCAATACGGACACGCTGTGGATTGTCGATTTCAAGACAGCTTCTCATGGCTTGGGCCAGCTGGAGGAATTTTTAACGAAGGAGCGCGAGCAATATGCGGAACAGATGCAGTTGTACGGCGATATCGCGAGGGTCGTATATCCGGAAACGCGCAATGTGCGATTGGGTTTGTATTATCCGCTGCTGGCGCGTTTCGTCTGGTGGCCGTACGACGCAAAATCGTAAGCGCGATCGGACCGATTCATCTACAGCCGAATGCGACTCATGCAGCGCTCAGGTCGGATTGGCCGCCGCCTGCTCGATTGTCGAGTTAATCTCCGCGCCCAGAAGTAGCATGAATCCGCTGACATAGAACCAGGTCAATAGGACAATGACGGCGCCGAACGATCCGTAGGTGGTAGCGTACGGATTGTAAAAGTGGAGATAAATGCGGAAACCGAGCGATACTGCCAACCACCCTAAGATGCCGACGATTGCTCCCGGAGAGATCCAACGCCAGCGGCGCTCGTTGCCGGCGGGTCCCCATCGATAGGTGATGGAAAAAACCATCGCCATGAAAAACAACGCGGCCACAAATTTCACAATTTTCCATAGGCTCAGCAGAACGGGGTTGAACATCAAATCGTTGCTGAAAAACTTTGCCAGGTCATCGCCCAGGACGAGGAGCAGCATGGCGCTGAATACCAACACAAAGATCGCCATGGTGGAGATCATGGCAATCGCCTTCGCTTTCAAGTAGGGGCGGTTTTCTTTTGTTCGATAAATGACATTCAAAATCGTTTGCGCTGAAGACATCCCATAGGTAGCCGCCCACAAGGCTGCAATCGCGCCAAACACAATGTGTCCGGTGTTGCTTTCGTGGGTGGTTTGGCTGAACGCTGATTCGACCGACGAAAAAGCTGCCGGGGGAATGACTTTCGCGAGATACAACATCAGCTCCAGGTTCGCTCGCGCACTGGTACTCGCAAACAGACTGAACATTCCGGACAACAAGATCAGCGCCGGAAACATGGCGAAGAGAAAATAATACGCGAGCTCGGCGGACCGATCGACGATCTCATCCTGAATCAGCGAAGACCAGACGCGCCGTGCGAGGGTGGCCACGGAAAGACCGCCGAGCGAGAAAGCACCGGGCAGCCGCCGATGATGGAAAGCCCTCGATACCGTCTTTGCTGTCTCCATGTTTTCGTCGGCGGATACGGTTGCATTGGCTGGAAGCGCTCACTTCTTATAGATGAATGAGCCCTGAAAAAGGCTGGCCTTCGCGGAACTCTCATCCTGCTTTGATTGTGACATGGCACAAGCTCGCGGTGACGATTTCTCGCCTGCGCAAATATAGGGAGCGAGTTGGAGGAAGAAATTAAAGGGACGCATGGAAGCTGAAGGGAAATTGCAGCATGCCGCGGCTGGAACGGATTACAAGGTCAGGCAGTCCGGATCACAATGTAGCCATCTCACTTCGGGTGAGTGAGGTGGAGAGGTGTACCGTAGGGGAGGATTGCTTGGGAAAACTTTCGCTGACCATTGCAATCCATATGACGATGATTTCGTTCGAGATTCTCAAGCAGTGATTACGCCGTGGGACGCAGACACAGGAAAGAAGATGAGTTACAAGAAGGGATGATCGTGAAACAGTCAGGGCAGACAGCATGAAGACGGAATGGAAGGGTCGACGCGCGCTTCATCTAGGCAATAATCGGGTGGAAATGACGATGCTGACAGGGGGCGGTCATATCGCGTCGTTCTCATTTACAACCGCCAGCGGACACGCAACCGAAAATGTCATTTGGGAATCGCCCTGGACAACCGCGGATCCGCTGACGCCCGAACACGACGAGTTGGCGAAGCAATATGGCGGTAGGCCGACAGGTAATTTTCTTGCGTCTTACTCCGGTCATTCACTGTGTCTCGATTGTTTCGGACCTCCGTCAGATTTGGAGGCCAGCCTCGGAGTCACGTTGCATGGAGAGGCCGGGATTGCTGACTGGGTTCGCGAGGGCGATGGCTCGATCGACGGCAGCCTTGCGCTGCGCGCGGAGTTGCCGATCACGGGCCTGCAGGCGCTGCGGAAAATTCAGATCACTCCGGGAGAATCCGTGGTGCGCGTGCAGGAGCAGGTGCGCAACCTTCGCGACACACCGCGCGAGATTCAGTGGCAGCAACACGCGACCTTAGGTGAGCCGCTAGTGAATGCGGAGTCGTGCAGCATCGCCGCGTCAGTTGGCAAAGGCAGGACGTGGCCGCTTGGTTATGATGGGCCGTGCCTGCTGCCTTCGGACAAGCCATTCGAGTGGCCATTTGTCGATACGGAGGCCCATGGCCTGCGGGACCTAAGGCGTCCTTTTACACCGCCAAATGGCGGCTTTGTGGTCGCGCTGCAGCTGAACCCGGATCGTGAAATCGGATTTATCTCCGCGTTGAACTGGGAATTGGGGCTGGTGTTTGGATACTGCTTTCGCTCCGCGGACTTTCCGTGGCTGACAATATGGCACGAAAACCGCGCCAGAGACTATGCTCCGTGGAACGGGAGAACGCGTGCGCTCGGATTGGAGTTTGGCACGACTCCGCTGCCCGTGGGTAAAGAGGAAATGGCGCGACAGCGCGCGAAATTTGAAGGTCCAATCGATCGAACCGTGCCTCCCCATGGAAAGCTGAATGAATCGTGGCTGATGTTTCTTGCCGATGTGCCGAAGACATGGCGCGAAGTTCAAGATGTCACTGTGAGCGAGGACAAGATTACGTTGCGTGAAGCCGGTGGCGCGCAGACAACAATTGTCGCCCGCGGAGCGCTTGATTTTTTGCGCAACGATCATGCTCCAGGTTTATTTAGCGGAGGATAGCAGCGCCGTAGCCAGCGCCTGCCACTCGTCCAGCAGATCCGCGCGATAGAATTCGCGCCCAGCTCGCTGATACCAGTAGTCGGAGTTTGCGGTTTGTCCCTCTTTGCGATGCAGATACGCGTGGACAGCCATGCCATCTTTCGTCTCCAACTCGTCGACCAGGGAGTGCGCCTGCGTCCAGTCGCCCTTCATGTCCCACCACAATGCCACTAGCGGAATCGACAGGCCGGATGGCGGTTCCTGATGCGCGACGGTTGCTTTGAATTCCTCGAGTTTCATGTGTGCCTCCTGCCAGTTGCAGGGTCCTCGCAAAAGTGGCTCAACGCACAAGATAACTATAAGAGAGATTCCCGGACGGATGCACGGCGGCAAGCGTCGTGTCATGACGCCAATTAATATTTGAAGATCACCGCGGGTCCGCCGATCCGTTTGGCCGTCAGGTCGACATCCACCTCAACACGATTGGCGATCCGGATGAAAGGAATATTGCTGTCCATTCCATAATCCTTGCGGTCAAAGGCCATGGTGCCTTGGATGCGGCCGTCACCGCTTCCGGTTCGGTCCACGGTAAGCAGCAGGGTTTCTGGCCGCGAAACTCCGCGGATGGTAAAAATGCCGGGTACATCAAATGTCGTTCGACTGGTCTGAATCACTTTGGTCGATTTGAAGGTGATCCACGGGTCGTGGGCGACGTTGAAAAAGTCTTTGCTCTTCAGCTTGTCGTTCTTGAAGTGGCTGCCGGTTTGAACGCTAGCGGCCCGAATACTGATGTCGAGTACGCCGGATTCGACTGCCGCAGACGAAAACTTTAGGGTTGCACCCCACTGCTCAAACTGCCCGGTGAGATCGACGGAAGATTTGACGTGGAACTTGACCATGCTTTGTTGTGGCGTGATCGCATATTGAGGAACCTGGGCATAGTTGGCTGCAGGCAAAAAAGCGAACAGTAACGCACAAAGAATGCGGAGGCGCATGGTGCTTGATCGTAGGGTTTTCAGCCACGACATGTCAATTTGTTTCGAGATGTCGAACACTCTTCGAGCCAGGCGCTGTCGACTCAAAACTCTCTGAGGTTTCCGGAGCGGTAGCAGGCTTAGTGGTGGGTGATGAGACGATCGCGCAAGGCGGGGTGGGTCGCCAAGTCGATGCAGGTCCACGCCATGGCCAGCGCGCCATCGATCAGCGCTTTATCCGCGTCCGGTGTAATGCAGTGCGCGGTGAATTCTGGCTGGTGGTTAGCAGCCGGCAGGGAGTTGATCCCAATCATGGGATGGATAGATGGCATTGCCCTCGACACGTTGCCCATGTCGGTTGATCCCGTGGGACGGGTCTCCCACTCGCCGGGGGTTGGAAATGGACGCCCCAGGTCCTCTGAGTTTTTGCGGTAGAGTGTCGCAATCTCCTCGTCGTGATTCATCTCGGCATACGGCTTATCGCCACCGGTTATCGCGACGGTAGCACCGGTCGCCAGGCCGCCAGCCTCAAAGCAGCGATAAACTTTAGGCCGCAGCTCGGCAAGCCGATCCAGCGTTGCCGAACGAACCACGTACTTGGCGGAGGTGTGGGCAGGAATCACGTTGGGAGCCGCGCCTCCGTTGGTAATGATGCCATGAATGCGATCGGTCGACAGGATATGCTGGCGCAGTAAACCAATCGCGGTTTGCGCGATGGTGAGCGCGTCGGCCGCATTCACGCCCAACTCCGGATATGCCGCTGCGTGCGCTTCTTTGCCGGTGCAATGAACCTCAAACATAGATGCGGCGATCAGTTTTGCTCGCAAAATATCCAATGGAGCGGGATGAACCATCATGGCAGCGTGAACGCCGTCGAACCCGCCACGTTCCAGCATTAGAATCTTTCCGCTGGCGTTACCCACTTCTTCCGCAGGTGTGCCGATGACACTGATTGTGAGCCCCACCTCATCCGCGACCTTTGCCGCGGCAACGGCTGCGCCCACTGCGGACGCCGCAATAATATTGTGGCCGCAGGCGTGACCGATGTCGGGCAGGCAATCGTACTCGGCGCAGATCGCAATATGCAGCGGGCCAGATCCCACGCGGGCGCGAAAGGCGGTGGGCAGATCGCAAATACCTTTCTCCACCGTGAAGCCGGCTTCATCCAACGAGTCGCAAAGCCACGTCGATGCTTTCTCTTCCTCAAAGCCAAGCTCGGGATTCGCATGGATGCGATGGCTGAGTGCGATCAAGCCGTCGCGGGCAGTGTCGAATCGTTCACGGGCTGCAGATTTTGACTCCACGGCCGCCTCCATTTGTGGCTGGATTGGATTCGGGCGCGAACGCCTTCCCCAGGTACTCGAATCATAAATGGAAAGTTTGCCGCCCATCGATCCTTCTGCGTGTCGGGTTACTCCTGCACGGTACCGCTTCGCGCAACTGTAGCCTCAACGGTAACTCCCACAGGTTCCGTGGAAAATTTTCTTGCGTGGAATCCAGATCGGGGTTACAAAGAATCACTGAATAAAACCTCGCAGGTTCGTTCCTCCCGGACCGGAGCGAAATCATGTTCGAACCACTTACCCAATGAAAGGCTGCTGTGCCGTGGATCTCCTCTGCCGTAGAATTCTTCTTCTTTTCTGCCTGATGTCGCTGGCGTATGTTCCCGTGTTCGCCTCGAGTTGGACCCAACCCACGCCCGACGAGCTGAAAATGACCTCCGATCCCGCCGCCCCTGACTCGCCGGCGGTCTATCTGTTTCGCGAGGAAATCGTCAACGACAAGATGCACTCGCACACTACCTATGCACAAATAAAGATCCTGACGGAGAAGGGCAAAGAAGAGTTCAGCGAGATTGAAATCCCCTACGAAAAGGACAAGAGCGGGATCAGTATCTCCGATGTGCAGGGGCGCACGATTGAGCCGGATGGAACGATTGTTCCCTTCACGGGCAAGCCCTTCAATAAAGAGATCGTCAAGTCTGGCGACGAGACCGTAATGGCCAAGGTCTTCTCGCTTCCGGATATTCGGGTGGGCAGCATTATCGAGTATCGCTATCTGCTCACCTATGAAGGCGACTATTTCATGCCGCCCAGGTGGCTTCTGCAGCAGTCGATTTTTGTGCATCGCGCCCACTACCACTTTGTCCCGACCGATACCAGTCGAACGATTACGATCACAGATTCTCAAGGACACCAGAATGTAGTCAGCCATCTGGTGTACTTTCCGTTGCTGCCTCCCGGCGCCAAGGTTCGCTCCGGTCTGGATGGTTTCGACCTCGTGGTCGACAACATCCCTGCTGCTCCCGATGAGCCGTACATGCTGCCCCTCAACAGCTTCACCTATCGGCTGATTTTCTATTACACGCCGTACTCGTCCGGGCCAGAGTTCTGGGATGCCGAAGCGAAATACTGGTCAAAGGATGTGAACCATTTTGCGGAGCCTTCTGACAGAATTCGCGCAGCAGTCGCAAAAATCGTAGCGCCCGGCGACAGCGACGAACAGAAGCTACGAAAAATCTATGCGGCGGTAATGACACTGGAAAATACGGATTTCACGCGGGAACATTCTGCGGAGGAGAACAAAGCCGAGGGAGAGAAAGTCAAAAGCGCGGCGGACATCTGGGATCAGAAGCGAGGGAACGGCAACGAAATTACCAGGCTGTTCATTGCTATGGCGCGGGCCGCGGGAATGAAGGCGTATGCAATGATCGTGACCTCGCGCAACCGGTCGTTGCTGAATCGAGGTTATCTCTATTGGGGCCAGCTCACCGACGAGATCGCCATTGTGAATGTGAGCGGCAAGGAAGAGTACTTCGATCCGGGAGAACGGTATTGCGAGTACGGCAAGCTCGACTGGACCCATACCCAGATGCTCGGTTTTCGCCAGAAAGATGGTGGCACCGAGTTGACGACAGCACCCCCGGCCAAATATCCAGACAACATCACAGTCCGGCGCGCGGAGGTGACCCTGGGCCCGGACGGAAAGCTGCAGGGGCAGATTCAGATCTCCATGACGGGCGTGCAAGCGCTGCGCTGGCGGCAGAAAGCCCTGCTAACCGATGAGCAGTCCACGAAAACGGCACTGGAGAAAGAGGTACAAGGTCAGGTTCCCGACGGTGTGAAAGTGAAAATGAATCACTTTCTGGAGTTGAATGACAGCGCCTTTGTCCTCAATGCGTTTCTGGATGTGAGTGGAAACCTGGGAACGACCACGGGAAAACGCGTCTTCATTCCAGCGTCTTTTTTCGAGACAAAATCGACGCCGATGTTTGCGTCCGAAAAGCGGGAGAATCCGGTCGACCTTCGCTATCCCTCGGAGGTACAGGATGTGGTGACAATTACATTGGCGCCGGGTCTGTCGGTGGAAAGTTTGCCCAAGGCCATTACCACCGTGGTTCCGATCGGAGCCGAATATAAGAGCGTTTACGGCGATCCCGCGAACAGTTATCAGCAGGTACGGTTGTTAGCGCTTGGGAACACGCTTTTCTCCACCAAGGAATATCCGCAGCTGCGGCAGTTTTACCAGAATGCGGCCACGCAGGACCAACAGCAGGTAGTGTTGCAACGAACGCCCGTCGTAACTGCGGCGCCCGTTTCTGCGAAGGGCCAATGACAACTTCGAGTTGGTTCGACAGCCTGCGTTCAGCGCGGTTGGAAGCAAAGACGGCTGTCCATGGATTCTGCGGAATCCTTGTGGTTGCGCTCGGATGCTCAATTCCAGCGCATGCCTCCAATCCTCAGATTCCGGACTGGGCGCTCAACGCTTCGACCGTGAAGGGGGACTGGGGCGACGCGAAAGCCGTGGTTCTGCTGCAGGACACTTTGCTGACTGTCGAGCCCGACGGAAAAGCAATCGAGCGGGATCGAATGGTGGTGAAAATTCTGCGGCCGGAAGGGCGAGACGAAGCTACCCCGGAAGTAGGCTTTTCGAAGGACAATAAACTCCTGTCCTTTCACGTGTGGAGCATCGGACCCGACGGCCATCACTATGCGATGAAGGACTCGGAATATGTCGAGGCAGGCACAAGCGGAAACGGGATTCTTTATGCCGACGAGCGTGCAAAGATGGCGTCGCCGCCGGGAGCCGACCCGGGAGGGGTGGTCGCCTGGGAGACGACGCAGCAGCAGCCCACCTACATGAGTGAAGACCATTGGCGATTCCAGAACAGCGTTCCCACGGTGGAGACGTCTTTCGAGATCGATCTGCCGCCCGGTTGGCATCAATCCCCGGTCTGGTTTCGCCACAATGCTGTGTCTGCGACCGAGGTAGCGCCAAATCATTTTCGCTGGGAAATCGACAATCTGAAAGGAATTGATTTGTCGCAGGTGCGACTGCATCCAGCCTGGACAGCGCTGGCCGGAAGGATGAGCGTGCATTTCAGCGCGAATCCAATTCCAGAGGGCAGCGCTCTATGGGAAAAAATTGGCACCTGGTATCAAGGATTGGCAGCCCCTGAAAGCGAAGGCGGCACTGATATCTCCGCCGAAGCGCGATCTGTGGCGGGCGACGGCGACTTTATGGCGCGACTATCCAATGTCGCCGACTTTATGCAGCAGCAGATTCGCTATGTCGGAATTGAGATCGGCATAGGCACGCTGCAACCGCATTCGGCAGAGGAAGTGTTCCGCAACCGATACGGTGACTGCAAAGACAAAGCGACACTCATGATTTCGATGCTGAGCACGGTCGGCATTCGGGCAACATGGATGTTCGTGGATCATCGCCGAGGCGTGATCGATCCAGGGACGCCATCGATCTTTGGCGATCACATGATCACTGCGATTGAGATTCCGGCCGGATATGACAATCCAAGGTTGCAGGCGGTGGTGACGACTCGCGCCGGGAAAAAATATCTGATCTTCGATCCCACAAACGAATACGTTCCAATCGGCGAGATTCCAGAGAACGAACAGGGAAGTTACGGTTTGCTGGTGGCTGGAGCCGACAGCCAGGTGATCCAGCTTCCAATTTTGAAGCCGGACATGGACACGACGGATCGCACGGCAAAGTTCAGGTTGTCGCAGGATGGAACCCTGACCGGCGAGGTGACCGTGCTACATTCCGGCGCTTCGTCATGGCATCAGCGGGAAAACTTGTCGATGGCCAGCGAGAAGGATCAGCAAAAAAATCTTGAACGCTCGCTGCAGCGGTCCTTTTCCAGCTTCACGCTGGGTACGGAGAAAACCGATAACGTGATGGTGCTTGACAAGCCGCTGGAGGTGCAATACCAGGTGACCGTTCCGATGTACGCAAAAGATGCGGGCACTCTGTTGTTAATTCGTCCACGAGTGATCGGCAGCGACGCATGCGAACTGCTGGACAAGCCGCGGGTGTATCCCATCAGCTTCGACGGCGCGGGGATCTGGAAGGATGACTTTGCGGTGACGATTCCGGCGGGTTATGTGGTGGATGATATGCCGACCGCGGTGAACATGGACGTCGGCTTCGCAAGCTATCACAGCGAGGTAAAAGCGGAAGACGGCGTGCTGCATTACCATCGCGAATTCACTTTGAAGCAGTTGACCTTGCCGCCTTCCGACTACACCGCACTGCTCAAGCTGGAAGCCGCGATTGCAACCGACGAGAACAGCGATGCGGTGCTGAAAAAGCAATGATATTCATCGCGGAAAGCTAGAATTCTAAGAGTTCCGTCGCGTTTTACGCCCGGTTCTAGGACCTCAGAGCAATCCCACATAGGCGTCTGAAAAGAGGCTGCTCCAAGAGGCATCCAGATAGAGCCATCTCTGTGTGCTGAACCAGCTAGTTGGCATGTCTGGAATGTGCAGCAAGCCGTGGCCTCCAACACAAATCAGTTCGGTGCCATTCCAGCCGAGGAAATTCCTTGAAGATTGTCCGACGTAGGCAGGATGCGTCAGTAAGCGCAGGCACTTCGGGCAACGCCTTCGCTGGTCGTGCAGCACCCAGCGAAACGCGAACAGAAAACCAAAGAGCGAACTCCCAAGCTGGATATATTCTGCGATCAGAGAATTGATGGAAGCACTGAGATGCGCCAAGTCCAGCGATGCCAAGCCAACAATCACGAGGATGAGCGCAAGTTTCGCCGACAGAAATATCCATCTGCGGGTTTCATTGCCCTCGTCGGAGTGCGTGTAATTTTCTGAATATTCCCCGAGCGGCAGAGAAGTTGTTGCCGGCAATGTAAGACAGGCGAGGGCAAGCGCAAAGAGAAAGCAGAACATGGGTTGCTCGCTCCGTTCGGTCAGGGAAACGCAATCGTAGTTTCCAGAACCAATGTCGGGATCCGGAACCGACATTTGCCACTGACCGTTCGTGGGAGGCGGAAAATCACATGCCTTCACGTCCGCAACCACGTATCCATCGGAGTCAGGCGGCAGGGCGGCCATTGCATGCGTATCCTCTAAGAGGTACGCATCAATCCTTCTTGGAAGACGCCATAGATCGTCCGCAATTACTCCCACGACGATGGCCCTTTGCCCCGCGATCTGTAGGAATTTACCGCTGATGTTGGGATCACCATGAAAGTATTTCTTCCAGGCCGTATGGCTTAGAACCAATCTCTCTGCATTTACTTGCCTCTTCGGAATAGGGAAATCCGCGGGAATGCCCAGCACACGGAATAGATTGTCGCTTGCCAAAGCCACAGATATTTCCGGGCTTCGATGACCGCCGACCACGATCCGCGCTGTGGTCGTTCGATAGAAGGCCATGCCGTTGAACAGTTCGTGTGTATTCGCTTTCCACGATTGATAGCTTGCAAGTGGGATTGCAGGAAAGGGGTCGGATACGTGGCCGCTGGGCGAAATCAAAACAAGATTTTGCGGGTCGGAGTATGGAGAGGGAAGGATTACTTTACGAACTCCAGGAAGATAGATTGCCAGCACCCCAGCGATGATTGCGAGTCCCCCCAGCAACGCGATGCATCGCGACGGCGACCCTAATTGAAAAAGTTTTGCAAAGGTCGAGGTTGGGCTCTCCCAGCGTAGCCAGAATGCATCCTTGAAGGCGCCAAGGCAAAACATCGTCGCCTCTTGCATGTCATCGGGACAGCCCTGTTCCTTGAGCGCGCAACTGTCGCAAACATGCCAAAGCTCCGCTTTCCATTCTGCGAGCCAATCCATCCGCTGAACCACAGGCACGAACCACGCCGCAGTCTGCAGGATGGCGAGAGGTAAGCGACGGGTGTGGATGAATCGGAGAAGGCTCATGCCTTGTGGACCTCAGGAAGCGGAATCATCCGGGAAAGAAGCGGATACCGCTTATACAGGGATTCCAATGTAGCTTTGCCTGTCCGGGTAAGCTTGTAATATTTTCGGGCCGGCCTCTGTTGCTGGTCGGCAATCGACTGCTGTTCCCATCGCGAGCTGATCAGGCCATCTCGTTCCAGACGCCGCATCGCCGGATACACCGTCCCGCTGGGCAGCCCTGTCACCTCCATCACGCTGAAGCCGTAAATGTTACCGGCATGAATCGCATGAAGAATCATGGCCGCCGTGTGGGAGAGCTTCGCCTCAACTTCCATAGCAGGAATTGTACCTATGTAGTTCGCTACTTGACCAGTCATAAGGTAGCATGCTACATAGGGTATGTGGCCATTGTGTGCAAAACACAGTTGGAGCGCAAGATTCCACAACGCACGACCACCGGAGGCATCCACAATGCTGGAGCTGCAAAACCTGTCACGAAGCTATCGCGGGATTCCGGCGATCAGGGATGTGAGTTTCAGCGTGGCGCCAGGCGAAATTGTCGGGTTTCTCGGACCCAATGGCGCAGGCAAATCCACCACCGTCAAGATCATTACTGGACTCTTACGACCGAACGATGGCCGCGTTCTTTTTGAAGGCGTCGATATCCAAACTGACATTGAGGGATTTCGTGCGGTGCTGGGCTATGTTCCGGAGGAGGCGCACCTCTACACCCACCTATCCAGTCTGGAATATCTGCAACTCGTAGGCAGGTTGCGAGGAATGAAGGAAGCATTGATCGAGGTGAAAGCGAAAAGACTTCTTGCACTGCTCAATTTGGAATCCTGGCAGTATTCGACAATTTCCTCGTATTCCAAGGGCATGAAACAGCGTGTGCTGATCGCCGCTTCTTTGATGCACGACCCCAAGCTGCTGATCTTTGACGAACCGCTGTCCGGTCTTGACGTCGTATCCTCCCGCCTATTTAAAGACTTGCTGCAGGAGCTTTCCGCGCAGGGCAAAGCCGTTCTTTATATCTCGCATGTTCTGGAGGTGGTTGAGCAGATTTGCAATCGTGTGATCGTGATCGCGAAGGGCAACATTGTGGCGGACGCTTCGCCGGCGGAACTTACGAGAGTGATGCAGCTGGCTAGCCTTGAGAGTGTGTTTGCGCAGCTCGTGCAGCAGCAAGACACCAGGGTACTGGCACGTGAATTGGTCGAGGTGATGCAAATTGAGAACGTCTAATCAGCTGCAAGCCGTGCGCCCGAATGAACCCCAGATCCTGTCTCTCCAGGTACTCGCCGGCATGGGTTCTCCTCATCGAGCACAGCAAAGTCAGTGGACGATCCTCCTCCATCACTTCCTCGATCGATTCTTCAATAACGAGATGGCATCGTCCGACGACGATGGAAAGACGCGCCTGATTCAAGTGGCTTGTGCAACGGGTCTTCCCGGGTTGGTCGCGGCCATGTATCTGTGGCCTGTGTATCACGACATCTTCAAATTGCACCGTCCCTACTGGGCCCAGGTGGGCGATCACTATTTCTTTGTTGTCTACTCCATGGTTGTAATGGGAATCATCGTGGTCTTCGAATGGGATCTATTCTTCCCAGACTTGCTGGACATTTTTGTTTTATCCAGCTTACCCATCAAGAGTCGAACGCTTTTTCTGGTCAGGATTGCGACCGTCTGCATCTTCATCGCCGGCTTTTTATTGAACGCAAACATCCTCTCGACGTTCGCGCTGCCCGCCGCCATCGACCCTCCCAGCGCGAGCCGGTTCCTGGCTGCCCACATCCTCGCGGTGGCCGGTAGTGGAGTCTTCGCTGCAGCAACGATATTGGCGGTTCAAGGCGCGCTGCTCACCGTCCTGGGAGCGAGAGCATTTCGGAAAATATCACTCACGCTGCAAGCCACCTTTATTACAGCCTTGCTGATGGTCCTGTTTTCGATACCCGTTTTATCCGCAGCGCTCCCGGGATTCATGCATTCCAGTCACCCGTATATTCTGTGCTTTCCTCCATTCTGGTTTCTCGGAGTGTATCAACGCGTTCTAGAGGGACCTTCAGCGTTGCCGATCTACACCAGTCTCGCACAGATCGGTTGTAAGGTAACTCTCTCCATGACAGCAGCGGCGATCTTTTTCTATCCGCTCGCATATTGGCGTAGAACGCGAGATCTCATTGAAGGCTCGACTGTTCGGGATACGAGGAGCATACTCGCCGCACCATTCAACCAGGTGTTGCATCAGATTCTGATGCGCCTCCCCGTTCGCCGAGCCATCTTCCATTTCATCAGTCAGACCGTGTTTCGGGTGCAACGCTATCGCATCTACCTGGCAATGTATGCCGGACTTTGCCTGTCGCTGATTGCTGCAACCCTGCTACGCCTGCAGGTTGAGCCAGGAAGAGTGACCTTGCAAATTTCACCCGGCGGAATGCGAACAGCGATCCCCATGGCCGCATTTTTAATCATCGCTGGATTGCGAGTCGCATTTGTCTCACCGGGCGATCCTCGTGGACGATGGATTTTCAGAGTCGTCAAGGGCAGCCCAGAGTGGGAGCAGTTGACCGCCACCAAAACCTGGATTCTGACCTGGTCCATCGTCATTATGTCCACATTCGTTGGTGTTCTGCTTTTTGCAAGCCGTACGGAAATCTATGGGTGGAGAATTATCGCGGGACAAATCCTGGTGGCGATAGGATCGTGCGTGCTCTTGACGGATGTCTTTTTCCTGAATGTGAAAATCATCCCTTTTACAGGAGAAAGGGTCGCGGAGAAAACGAATCTGGCGATCGTATTGCTGAAATATGTGGCCGCCTTCGTTCCCTGGGTCGTAGCGGTGCAGAACGTCGAGCCTTGGATTGCAGCGAACGCGAGTCACATGGTGACGGCACTCGTGGCGATTGGGGCAGCTCACATGGCGATGCAGGCGATCCACCGAAAATTGTTGAGCGAACACCTCAGTGTGCCGGATCTCGATGAAGACCAGCACGGACTATTTCAGACACTCGGTCTGCGGTACTAACACTCGACTGAAACGCGTTTTCTCCAGATCCGGGGCCACTTGCCTTCATTCAGTCATTTCCTCGCACCTGAGCATTCCCTCTTCCTCTTGACTACTAGGGGAAGGAAGCGCTACCCTTTTCCTGCTAGAAGTCTAGGGAGGAAATGTTGGCCAGGAATGATCTTCAGGGGACGCTCGATTTGCTGGTTCTCAAGGCGCTATCGCAACTTGGATCCATGCATGGCTACGGGATTTTGCTCCATATCCATCGCGCCACCGACGATTTGCTGCGTGTGGAGGAGGGTTCGCTCTACCCGGCGTTGCACCGCATTGAGCAAAGCGGATGGATCAGCTCCGAGTGGGGCGCATCCGAAAACAATCGCCGAGCGAAATATTACAAGTTGACGGCTGCTGGACGAAAAGAATTATTGGCCGCGGAAAAAAGTTGGGAACAACTCGCGAAAGGCATCCGCGCCATTCTGCGGTATGCCTGAGAGGCACGGGATATGTCCTTTCGGAAACGTTTTCGAGCTTTATTTGACCGGGCTAGCCTGGAGGCTGAAATTCAGGAGGAGTTCCAGGCTCACATCGAGATGCGGACGGCGGATAACATCGCCAGCGGGATGTCGCCGGAACACGCGCGTCGAGACGCATTGTTGAAGTTCGGTAATCCGGTCGGGATGAAGGAACAAGTAGTCGGCATGGATGCGGCATTAGGCGTGGAAAACTTCTTCAGAGACGTCCGCTACGCATTCCGGCAACTGCGCAAATCCCCGGGTTTTGCGTTGACTGCCATCCTTACCCTGGCGCTCGGAATTGGCGGCATGACAGCAGTCTTTTCTGTGGTTCAATCGGTCCTGTTGCGACCGTTGCCCTTCCACAATGCAAGCCGGCTCGTGATTTTGCACGAAAGTATCCTGCACGATTCTCATCAATTCAATGTGACGGCGCCGGACATTCTCACGTTTCAGCGGGAATCCAAGGCGTTCTCCGGCGTCGGCGGATACATCGGCGCGAATTACGTAACCACCGGCGCGGGCGCACCATTCGAAGCGCAGGCGGAGCGGGTGACAGCTTCGCTGTTTCCTGTGCTTGGTGTCAGCCCGCTGCTTGGGCGCACGTTTACGCAGCAGGAAGACGACAATGCCGCCCCGGTAACGGTCCTGAGTTACGCACTGTGGAAAGACCGGTTCCAAAGCGATCCCAACATATTGGGAAAGACGATCGATTTAGACAAGCGCCCGTATACCGTCATCGGCGTCATGCCACGGAATTTCGAGTTTCCGCTGGACGCGGGAAGGTTTAGCGGCCGCGATCTCTGGGTGCCGATGAGTTTTTCTACGGCGGAAAAGAACAGAGAAGGCATCGATTTCGACTACGGCGCAGTGGCGCGGCTGAAGCCCGGCGTCAGCATGGCGCAGGCGCAAAGCGATGTGGACCGCATCATTGCAGGCATACAAGCCTCGTACCCAGCGAAATATCGCGTCCAACTGCACGGCTATTTCCGCACCCTGAAAAATGAGATCGTCCGCAATGCCCGACCGCTGTTTCGTATTCTGCTTGCGGCTGTCGGACTGATTCTGCTGATCGCGTGCGTGAACCTCGCCAACCTGCTGCTGGTGCGCGCCGCGACTCGCAAACAGGAATTCGGAATGCGAATGGCGCTGGGCGCGGCTCGTCTCATCATGTTGCGGCAACTCCTTACAGAGAGTCTCGTGTTGAGCACTCTGGGAGGTTTGACCGGCATGGCGATTGCCGTTGGCTTGGTACGCGCGGCGGCTATCTACATGCCGGATTCGTTACCAAGGCTCAACGAAATCGCTGTACGCTGGCCGGTGTTTGCAATTGCTTTTCTGTTGATCGCCTTGACAGGGATTGCGTGTGGAATGGCGCCAGGGCTTGCCACGATGAGAACCAATCCTCTGGATGCGCTGCGAAGCGGCAATCAAAACTCTGGACAATCGCGCTCGCAACATAGCCTGCGGAGCGGATTGGTCGCGGCGGAAGTGGCGATGGCAACCATCCTCTTAGTCGCGTCGGGACTTTTGCTGCGTAGTTTTGCAAAGATGCTGGAAACCAATCCTGGATTTCAGCCGCAGCATGTGCTGACCGCGTTGCTGGTGCTGCCCAGGCACGATTATTCCAGCCAGGAGAAAGTGGCAGATTTCTATCATCAGCTCCACGCGCAAATTGAAGCGCTGCCCGGAGTGACCGACATGGGATTCTCAACCAATATCCCGATCGTCGGAACGAACTCCGGACGATTGATTACTCCGCAGGGATATGTGCGGCCAGCTGGCGACGGCTGGCTGATCACATCGAATTATCTGGTCGAGGGCGATTATTTTCAGACGCTCCATATCCCGCTGATCCGCGGTCGATATTTCGACGCCGGCGATGAGCAAAGCGGGTCGCCTCTGGTCACCATCATCAGCCAGTCTTTCGCAGACCATTATTTTCGCGGAAAGAATCCGATCGGCATGCACGTCAAGGTTGGCGTGCTGAGTAGTGCGACTCCATGGATCACGGTGGTAGGGGTGGTGGGAGATATAAAACAGGCTGCTCTGGATCAGCCGACTGTCGTGCAGATGTATGCGCCAGTTCCTCAGGGTCCAGCGGACATGGGTCCGCTGGCCGCACAAACGTACGTGATGGGTGGCGCCATGGTGCTGGTAGTGCGGACAGTCCAGGACCCGAAGGCGATGGCCGCGGCGGTAGAGAAGGTTGTGCACCGGCTCAATCCGCTGGTCCCGGTTACGCGCGTGGCCACGATGGAAGAGGTGGTGGCGGCGACAGAATCGTCGAGGCGATTCAATACCGCGATTCTGACAGGAATTGCGGCGATCGCATTGCTGCTGTCCTTGCTGGGGATCTATGGAGTGATGGCGTACTCGGTGGTCGAACGCACACGAGAGATCGCGATCCGCATGGCCCTCGGTTCTACTCGCCTGGCTGTCCTGCTGAAGACGTTGCGGTATGCGCTGCTGCTTACTACTGGGGGCATGGTCGCCGGTGTGATGTGCTCGTTTGCCATGACGCGCTTTCTTTGCGGCCTGCTCTATGGCGTAAGGCCATTGGATGTTTGGTCCATTGGGGGAGCAATGATAGTTTTGTTGTCCTGTGCAGTGTTCGCCGCCTGGTGGCCCGCGCGTCGCGCCGCCTCCATTGATCCCATGCGGGCCCTCCGCAGCGAGTAGCTGGAAGGATCGAACTGATCGAAACCATCGAAGCTTCACCGTCGCTTTTTCAATCGCCAAACCCAGCAGCGATCAGAGATGCTGCAAAGCAAGAAACCAATGGCAATATACATAGCCATCCTAGAAGTGGACAAGTTTATCCGGGCTGAACTCCCTGAGGTTGAGATTTGCCTTCGCGCTGCCGCGATCTCGTTCTCGTGGGTGACGATGAGTGTCATCCGCAGCTTTTTTTGAATATCGATAAGAATTGCCATGGCGAGTGCAGAGTTCGCGCTGTCGAGATTGCCGGTGGGTTCATCCGTCGCGGACTGAAAGGCTCCGAGTGGTGGCGCGCAAGACAGAGCGAAGAAGGCAATCCCGATCCCGACCGCGTACTCTGCGCAACTGGAAGAAAATTGCCGGCGCATTTATTTCGCGCTAAAGCGGATGCTTTGAGCTATTTGCATGATCGTGGCGTTAACTGTTTTCGCCTGATCGTTGGGCGAGGACGAGATCACGGTCAGAAAGTGTCCACCGCCTGCGCTAATGCTTAGTACGAGAACGGATACGCGTTCACCTTTGGGGTTCACGCCTGTCGCGGTTGTCCCATGGGCGGCATGCCCATTGATTTGCAGTTCGCCTTCGTTCAGCAATTGAAAGCCGGTAAACTGCGCCTGAATTTGCTGGATGATCTGATGATTGACATCGCGCGGCTCTCCGCCGCTACCGGCAAGCAGCATCGCCCAGTTGGGACCGGAAGACAACTGTAGCGTCCCGGTCTTGGCTTGCGACTCGGCGGTCCAGCCGTCAGGAACGGTCAGCGAATAGCGGCCCCAGGGGTCGCGATACATTCCGGATCCCGATTGCGCAGGAGCAGCAGAGTTCTCTCCAGCCTGACTCGTCTGAGCCGCCTGCGCTTGCTGCACCGGCTGAGCCATGCTGCCAAAGGCGAAAAACATCCCGCAGATAAATACCAATGCTCGGTTGATATTCGAATGCGAATCTGTATAAGCCGTCGGTGTAGCCTGCTCCCGAGGTTTCAAGGGATACTTGGCGAAAAAGTAATTCAGCACGCCGACAAATGCGACCAGTCCCGCCAACGTGATTGCGATGTTGAGGTTGGGATGGCTCTCCATTGTTTTCAATTTTGCCAGCGGAAGTATGAAGGCGCAGACAAAGACCGCCATGGCACCCATCAGCAGCAAGACCCTCAGGAAGATCCCGGACCAGCACCAGGTGCCCTTGCGCTTGGCCTGGCGGTAATTCCAGTAAGTAAGAGAAGCCCAGAACAGCATGGAAATGACGGTTCCGATGTACGCGCCAACATGCGCATCCAGGATCGAGATCATAGAAAAAGGTTGTGGATTCACAGAGAATCTCCTGCCTGGTACGCGTCATCCGCAAGCAAAATGCTTCAAGGATGAAGGAACCATCTCGCTTAGCAAGATGAATATGGTTCGATGGCAGCCGCTCCATTGGCCATTTCGCCCTGCTTGGCGTTGAGCGAGCCAGGAGGAAGATGTCTTTAAGACTCGCTGGCGCAACTGCGGCGGCAACGCGCGATCACGTTGACGCCGCTGGCTTCCGCCAGACCCACCCTACAGTAGATGGGTTATTTACTTTTGGGGGGTCTGCCAGTTTCCTGATTCCGCAGAGTTGAATAGCGCTTCAATCACCGCCATATTCTTGATTGCATCTTCAAGCGGCACCGGCAATTCGGTGTTTTCCAGAATAGCTTTGGAAAATGCGTCGCCCTGCAGCGTGTACTGATCGCACACGGGGAATGTCTCGGCTGGGCGGGCAGCCCGATTGATGTTCGTCTCTCGCGAGATTTTCCTACGGACAAGTTTGCGATATGGCTTTTATGTGCGTTCAAGACGCACAAGGGTGGGACTTTATGAACTTGACATTTGGTTTATGCATGTATGAATATGTGCGTCATGGACGCACAAAGATCGTCTCGGCTAAACCGCCTGCTGCTGAGCTTGCCGGAGGGCTTCTTGGCGGATAGCGCCTGGCTCCAAGCCCAGGGGCTCACTCGTTCGTCGATACGGGACTATGTGGATAGGGGTTGGCTCGAAAGGATAGCTCCCCGCGTCTACCGGCGACCCAGCCAGCTGACCAAAACCTCGCTGCGGTGGGATGTTGTCGTGCTCTCCCTCCAGCAGGTCATGCACAAGCCACTTCACGTCGGCGGACGAACGGCGGTCGAACTGTCCGGGTATGCCCATTATGTTGAAGCCGGCGAAACTCCGCACGTTTATCTGTACGGGTCGCCGGCACGCACAGGATGATGATGCAGCCGGAAGGTCATCGTCGCCGTATTCCAGTTGATGACCATGCTGATGAGGGTGAAGAGCGCAATGCAGCTCAGCTCCGTCAACCCAAGCTGCGTGAGCGCACCGCCGTTCTGCGTCGTGAGGTTGGTCAGGTTGTTGGTGAACTGGTAGAGCCAGTCCATGCCCGACGATGCGGACGGCAGTGCTTGTGCGAGAACGATGACAGCGCTCATATGAATCTCTCTCGTTTTGATTACGGAATATAGGTCTTCCAGGTTTTTCCTTCATTGCCGGCAGCGGAGTTGTGACGTTTCCTGTCTGCCTCGACCTTCCGGCGAAACGCCTCATCTTCTTGCCGGCGTTGCTCCGCGTCGCGTTGCTGCTGTTCGAGGATGGCCGCCGCTTTTGCAGCTTCATGGCGTTGGTAAATCGCGGCGCTGGCAAGGACAGCCAGCACCGCAAGGATCGCAAGCAACAGTTTCGTGTTCAGCAGCTTCAGCATCGTTACTCCTATGGCAAGTAGGTCTGCCAGGTGTTGTCTTCGCTGGCAGCGCTCATGTCGTGCGTGGCGTGCTGGGTTTGAACGAAAACGGCGGTATTCAGGTCCGTCGCGGCGGCGTTCCTTTGCTGCATGTTGGCAACCGCCATCTCCGACGCAAGACAAGCCTGCAAAACGCCCTGGGATTGCATCTCGGACATCTTCTGAGCTTCCGCCGCGTTGAGGAGATTAAGCTGCTGCACTTCGCTGTTCGTACCGGTTGAGCCATCGAGCTGGTTGGCTGCGAGGGTGCTGTTGGCGGTCGCGTTCTGTGTCCGTGCGGCCCGGTACTGGCCCACGGCAGTAATGCAGTCTGGAGATACCGAGTCGGACATCTCGACCATGGCAAGCTGCGCCATCTGTGGGCTGCCGGGCGTCTGACTGCCGAGATAGCTTGGCAGGTCGGAACTGACCGGAACCGTGGCCGCCGTCCAACCTGCGGACGATGCCGAAGGCGAGTTGCTGTTGAGCGCCGTCGTCATGCCATTCGTTTCGCCGAACATATTCTTGACGTTCGCATTCTTGAGAGCAGTCAATGTGGTTTGCCACTGCTGCTTGAAGGAGAAATGCTCGATGTTGTTCTTGAGCATGGTGTACTGAGTCTGGAGAGTGGTGAGCTGCGAAACCAGACTCGCGTAACTCGTGGGGTCAAAGACAATATCGCCGATCCCGAAGAGTGCGAAGCTCGGCGTGGCGGTCAGCAAGAGCAGACCGCCTCCGAGAAGCCACTTGCGGTTTTTGGGGTTGAGTTTCATCGTGCCTCCTGCGTTGGGGTTGAACTACATGCGATCCGGGCAGGTTGGGTCCAACCTGTCCAGAGGAAACGGAAGATGCACGCTCTGCTCGATTGCCTGGGTGGATTGGAGGTAGAGCCACGCCAGTACATTGCGTCCGCTGGAGCTTGCCAGCATGGCGATTGCCAATAGAGTAGAGAGCACGGCTCCCCATACTTCGGAATGTTGAGTGATATGGATACGCATGGCGGCGACTAAGCCTCCTCTGCAAGCTGACGAGCAACCTGGGGAATGATCGCAACCCATTCCGGCCCGCTGCGCTCAATGGCTTCAGAAATCGAGTAGTCGATCTCGGCAAGCCAATCGGCACGGTTCAGGACGAGCGCCACGGCAACGCGCTCCCCCGTCGATTGCACGGACCACGCCGCATGTCCGCCGCGCATAGCGTCGAGCGACTTGCGAAGGAGATGTTCGTAACGTGCATTCATGGCTGTTCCTCTCTTTACAGCGTGGGATCGACGCGATGTTCCGCGTAGGACGGGATGAGTATGTCGCGCCCAATGTAGACACGAGCGCGAGAGCCCTCTTTGAGGGTGATAATCGGAAGCCGGTTGAGGAAATGATTGAGCACCTGTTCACCCTCGGCAGCGGACTGCTCCGAGATGCCGTTGCGGATTTCGGTCGAAGGTGTGAAGACACTGCCGTTGTTGCCGATTTGGGCGAGGCCACCGAGACCTCCGATGGCGGCGGCTGCGCCGAACGCCATCAGGTAGCCGTGGTCTACCCTGGTGGCAAGGCCGGTCGTGCCGATCTGGTCTAGCCCGATGTACTTATCGAAGTCGAGCGAAAACCCGTCCGGGCATACGGCGCGATGAAAGGTAACGAACATCTTGCGCTGTTGGGCATTCCCGACGCTCTGCACGGTGCCAATCAGCCGCGTGCCCTGTGGCATCAAGAGCTGCTGGTGGTCGTGCGAATAATAGTCCGTCGTCAGCATGACAAGGATGGGGCCGGAGAAGCCGCCGTCGATGTGGTTGGTGACAACGCCCTCCAGTACCGTCCCCTCGAAGATCCGGTAGAGGCGTCCCTGATACTGGTCAAACGGATATTGGCCCATAGGATCGGATTTCGATGACTGGAGCGAAGCCGCATCAACCGATGCTGGCTTTGAAGAGATGTCTTCACCTTTGGCGGTGTCGGCAACGGCTTGCTTTGCTGCCTGCACAACGACCGGCGCAGCCGCAGCGCCTTCATGCGAAAAGTCGATAGCAACGGTGTCGCTGTCGAGGGCATCCTGCCTCTGCTTTTCGATTGCAAGCTGCTTCTGCTTGGCCTCCGCCTGCGCCTCGGACATATTGGAGGTCCGCTGCGGCGCATTCGGGCTATCGCCATAGATGGACGCACGCTGCGCGGCGGTCATTGGCGGAGTCGTATTGGACTCCGGACCCGGTACATCCTGCTCCTGCTGGAGTTGCTGCATGGCCTGTGTTAGCGCCTGTTGCCGTTGGCGCTCTTCTGCGTCGTGCCGTGCTTGCATCTGTTGCTGCGTCTCGAAACTCGATACCTGCTGTGCGTTCGGAGTCGTCGGACTCATGGTGAGCGAACTCGCAGGAGCATTCTTTTTGCTGCCGCTCAACAGGCTGGACAGGTTGGCGATGCCGATCAGGCCAACAATCACCACCAGGGCAATCACGACCGGCATACTTTTCCTGAGCGGCGGCTTCGAGTCCGGCTGCTCCGGGACGGTGGCAGGGGTATTTTCATTCAGCTCCGGCATAACTACCTCCCGTCCGTGGTGCGGCGAAACTCCACCTTCTGCTTGCCGATGGCGAGGTAGCCCGAGTCCAACTCCTTCGGGACGGTGTAAAGGCCGTTCGCGAAATCGAAGTTGATGAGCGACGGTTTCTTATCCTTCACCTCATAGAGCGCGGGCGTCTCCTGAAACTGCCCACGGAGGTAAGTGAACTTGTCGTCGCGCCAAATCTGCTGCAAACCAAGCTCCTTGCCCTTCTTCTCGTCCCAGGTGTAATCGAAATGCAGCGATCCGGGGTACTGACTGCGATAGGTTTCCTCTTTGCTCTGTTCGGCCTTCAGAGTGGCGACCTGGGCGGCCTGCGCGGCGGCGGCTTCCTGTTTCACCTTGTCGAGGTCGGCAGCCGGCACGAACACAGGCAACTGCACGAGGCGATCTTTGGCCGCCTTGTCACCGGGTTCAATCAAGACCTTCGAGTCGTAATGCGCGTCCGGGTCATCCGAGATCTCGCGCAGCTCCAGCGTGTACTCGTTGCCATGATCGGAGACGATGTGAATGTCCGTGCTGCTGGCCGCCGTCTTCGGTTTCACGCTGATAAAGCGTGACGCGACGTGGCCGCCATCGAAGACCCAATCCACCGTATCCCCGGCAAAGACGTTGGCTACCTTCTCCTCGGCGGGGAGAACAATCAAGGTGGACTGCAACAGGCCTGCACGGATCACAGGCGGAGTCTGCGACTCCGAGACAATGACCGTGCGCGGCGCGCTGGGCTGAAGCGGATGCGCTGGCCCAGCCGCGTGCAATGATACTGAGGCCAAAGCTAAGTTGAGTGCAACGGCAACGGGGATGAGTGGCTTCATGGCTCCTGTCCTTTCTGCGGTTACTCGGTATCACCTTGGGCAAAGCGTGCAATGCCCTCGGAGAGGCCGTACTTGGCGATAAGGCGGGAGCGGCGCACCCGATCCTTGGGTTTGGTGGAGAATGCGGCATAGCTGCGGCTGTCGAGGTTCAACCGCACAACCTTGGTGAGACCATCGCGACGCATGTACAGCGCCTCGCGGTCCTGCAAGCTCTCAAAGAGAGCGAGCTGCTGCTCGTTCATCTTGAATAGTTCGGCATAACGTTTCCGATTGAACGTAGCGTCGCGCAGAAACAGGAACGAGGTGCAGGAGTTCACGATGCTGTCGGCGTTCGCCCCGAGGTCTTCGGCGGACTGGCCGATCATGGTGACGCCACCCAGATTCTTGCGAACCGTCTTGATGGAAGAGAGCGCAGCCTCTAGCAACTGGCGGTTCTTCATGCTGCTGAAGATCTCTTCGATGAGGATGTGCTTGGGAACGCCCAGATTGGCCGGGTTGTAAAGCACATCGTTGATTCGCCGGAGAAGCCAAACCATCAGCGGCTCGATCAGGTCGGCGTACTGAGCGTTGTTCACACCCTGGAAGTCGAAGCACTGCACGCGGGACAAAGAAAGACTGTCTTCTATGTTGTCGAAGATGGCGCTATAGACGCCACGACCTACCCACTTCGATAGATAGCGATCCAACTTTTTCGGCAGGTAGAGATTCGACAGACGACGGTTTGCAAGATCGAGCAGGTACATATCCTGCACGGCCTTGTGGATCACGTCATCATCTTCGGGCTCCAGCTCCGCGCCGCCGTTCGTCAGCAGCAACTTGATGAAGCTGTAGAGGAACTGGATGTTGTTCTCGGTCGGCTCAAGCGTGAACGGGTTCACGCGCGGGCCGTCTTTGCCGATGCGATCGACACGCCCGCCATACAGTTCGACAACGCTTTCATAACTGCCGCCGATGTCGAAGATGTAGGTGAATCCGCCGTACTTTTGTTCGTGGGCAATGGTGACGTTCCCGGTCACGGACTTGCCGCTGCCCGTAGGACCGAGGATGAGCTGCACTCGCACACCATCCACATACGCATCCTGAAAGAACGGTGTGCCGGTTCGCGTCTCGAAGACGTTCAGGTATTCAGCATCAAGGTCATCCGAATGGGGATGCCCGAGGTTGGGCGCGAAGACGGAAGACAGGCGCGCATGATGATCTTCGCCCAACCACATCGGGAAGACATTAAACTTCCCGTTACCAGGAAACATGGCATAGAACGCGGACAGGTTGCCCAGCGTCTCCTCCATGATCTGTGTGCGCGCTTCCACGAAGACGCGATGCACAGCGGGCGCAAGGGCATGGAGTTCTGGCACGCTGCGCGTCGCAACGAGCAGCCGGAGCGAGTATTCACCCTGAGCTTTTTTATCGAGCGAACGAATCACCTCGCTCAAGTCATCGACGGCGACATTCGCAGCCTTGGCCCCGGCTCCGGTATCGAGCGAAGCCGTGTCCTTACCGGCCATGACGCGAGACAGCACGCCGACCTTGAAGAACGAGATGAACTTTTCCTGCTGGTCGATCTCATGTCTGGCCGTTGCTGTGGATTTGGGCCGCCAGGACGAGCATAGGATGCTGTCGCAGTCGAGCTTCAGCAGGTCCGCGAAGAGACAGGGCCGTGATGCCTCCGGCGTCGTCTTCAGGGAATACATCTGCACGAACCGCCTGCCAATGCGCAGGTGGTCGCTCTCCCACGCCACGGGATTCTGCACGATCTGGCGGTCCACGCCGGTATCAGTGCGGAGCTGGCCCCACTCCGCCCAATCCTCAAGATTGAAGAGATAGCTGAAGAACTGAAAGGCAGCCTGCTTGTCGAGCAGGCGCAGACCGATGGAACTGCCGAGATTGCCTGCAAGCAATGCCGCCGTCTTGTCTAGGTCAGCCAGCATCCGCGATGTCGCGGCGGTATTCTCCGCTGGTTTGTTCTCGAAGGCTTTCACCTTCGACGGCTCCAAGGTCAGGCACCAGTGCAGGTCGATCCGGCGAAAAGCTGCCGTCTTCTCCAGAAACTCAAGCCTGTCGGTTACAAATGTGTGCGTGACGGGATTCGCGTAGCAGAGCTGACGCGGGAGGTCGTAGCCGGAGCGCACGCGCGTGTACTGATAGAGGCAAGCGCCTTCCGGCAGCCCACGCAACGCGCCTTCGATCATGCGGAGCTGCGATTCAAGCTCCTGGTCGGTCAGCCCTTCTTCATCGACTCCAGAGAGCGCGAACAGGCATCCGTATCCGCCGCCCTTCAGCGCAAAGATGTGGTCGTTGACGAAGCGAGCAATCGGCACGATGCTGCACGCCGCACCCGCCTTGGCGAACCACGGAACGTATTTTGTTTGCTCAGTATTTGCGCGGGTCATAGTAGCTCTTCTGGTTGAGGCTCAGGCCCCAGAGCTGGAACATCTTTGGGTGTTTGCGGAAGATGAGCCACGCGCCAACGGCCAGCGCGGGAAATGCCATCATCGCCAAAAGACGAAACCCAACGAGGAAAACCGCAATGCAGACGAATACGATCGCCATCCATGCTGTAAGATCGAGACCAAGCTTGGCCCTCGGTCGATTCAGCGCTTGATTGATTGCCTGCGGTTCTCCTCGCCGAGTCATAGCCGATGCACCTCCTACATCGACTGCCCGGTCAGTGAGCCGATCCAGCCGGCTCCCCAGCCGAGAACTCCAGCGCCAAACAGTGCGCCGAAGAGCCCAGGTATGGCATCCTGAAAGCGCCCACTCATCATGCGGATGCCTGCAAAGATGAGTCCGCCGAGACAGATGACAGCCCCGGCGTACATGGCGAAAGTTTTAAACGTTCCCATGAGCGTTTGCGCACCTGAGAAGTCCATCGTTCCCTGTGCGTGGGCAACGCCCGCAAATGACAGCGCAACGAGGGTCGGCGCCATCATACGAATGAGTTGATTGAGCTTGTGACTGAGCTTCCGCGCTCGGAAGTGTGAACGAAGTGACATGAGCATTCTCCTGATGGCGTGAACTCATCGCCAGTGAGGAAGACGCTAAGACCGCTTTGCGCACTCGTCCAACATTTCTTATCGATTTCGCCATACATTTTGTCTATGGCGGATGATTCGTCTCTCAAGCAAGTAGTTTCAGTTGCTCTGGACGATCGCTGTTAGAGGGCTGCTTTCTTCCCCTCGATTCGCACCAAGTGTCCTCGAAGAATCGCTCGATGAAAGGAAGCGCAACATGCTCGGCCTTCCTCAGGTGAACGAATGCTGTATCTGCTGTCCAAGTGAGTCCGGCAAGTGGGCGTGTAATGAGGCCTGGCTCCAATGGGAGTAGTTGGTCGATCAGGGCAAGTCCATAACGTTCCCGGACCATCCATTGGACCTCGGCGGGAGTGCGAGCGGAACACACCATATTCAGCGTCACTTGAGCTTCGGTGAACATTTCGATGAGGCGTGCGTGTGCTGACGGATATTGCTCTGGATCGCGAAAGACTGTGATTCTTGCTGCGACCTCGCGAATGTCGAGTTGAGCGCGTTCTACGAGTGCATCATCAGCGCGCATACAAACGACAAGCGGGCTCTGACTGATCGGCTGAATGGAATAAAGATTCGCATCGATCGGCAGCGGAAGAATGGCGCAATCAAGCAATCCGGCATCGAGCCTTTGCAGGCAGAGAACGGTGTCTCCACTCACCAACTGAAGCGCGCAGCCTGCAAACATTTCCGCATAGTGTTCATGGAACTTCTCGAGAATCTTTGCATTCACAAATGAGGAGAATCCGAGCCGTAAGGGAGGCACTTGATTCCGCTGCACCGCGCGCGCCATCGCAAGCGTATGCTCCCAATCACGGAGCGTTGTTTCAGCATAGGCAGCAATCAATCGGCCAGCAGCAGTGAGCTTGAGGCCGTTCTGCAACCTGTCAAAAATGACAAGGTCGATGTTTTCTTCAAGTTTGCCAATTTGGTGGCTGACCGAGGATTGTGCGACGAACACCTTCTCCGCAGCGCGAGTGAAATTCAAAGTCTCTGCGGACTCTTTGATGTACTTCAGGAGCCGAAATGTGAGGGAATCTGACATGGCCTGTACGCTCTGCCTGGCTAGTGTCGATCCCGCGAGCCCGCGAGAAAGTCCTGTGGAAAACCTGTACGAAATTAAGGTTGGCTGCGCGAATCAAAACTGTCAATTAGGCTCCAGGAGGAGCCTAGCTTCCGTTCGGCGTCCAGTCTCCGCGAGGGAGCCGCAGAGAGACTCGTCATAGACAAAAACTGTGGCGAAATCGAAAAGAAATATTGGACTGAAACTCAGGACGGCCTCACGCTGAACTCTGAATCGTTCGCGTGAGGTGCTTATGAATAGCTCGTCCGAAACCGTTCTCACCGCCAATCGTTCTGTAGCGGATGTAAGGAGTGAATCCCTTGACACGCGGATCGCTCTGGGCCTGCGCAAGCCGCCGCGGAGCGTCGCAGAATTCGAACCGTTACTTACAGCAGATGAGGTAGCCAAGCGCCTCAATGTCAGCACGGATTGGGTCTGGGATCATTCGTCGCGTCGCAAGCCGCTCTTGCCTGTCATACGGATGGGAGACGGCACTTTGCGCTATCGACGCAGCGGGATCGAGGCGTTCGTGGATGAACAGGAACGCAGGTCGGCATTGCGTCGCAGGGCGTAGTTACGTCCTCCCGCGACCAATCCACGCGGCGGCTTAGCGAGATATTGTGTGCAATCGATATATGTCGGAAATCCGCGTAAACAAAGGGTAAAATGGGCCTAGCCCGTTATTCCGCCCACAGAAATTGAGGAATCAATGGGAACCTCGTATCAGAAGGGGTGGGTCATGCTTCGCGGAAAGAAGTGGTACGGATACTTCCGGCGAACGGTGATCGATCCAAAAACCAATGAACCTAAACCAGCCATCACGCCCATCATCCTCGGATTGAAGGTCGAGATGTCGAAATCGCAGGCCAGAGCAAAACTGGAAGTCGAGATCGGCAAGCTGGGAAAGCAATCAGCGAACGGTGACAGATCCATCGTCAGTGGAACGGTTACTCTACGCTGGTTTGTCGAAAACCGCTTCATCCCGCTCAAGGAGCCGGATTGGAGAGAGGAGACGGCCAAGGTCAAGAAGCATTTGATCGAGACCGATGTCCTCAGCGACCTTGGCGAGTTCCGATTAGAGAACTTCGACAAGTTCGTCCTCCAAACCCACCTCAACAAGCTGGCGAAGATTCGGTCACGGGATAGGGTCTTGCAGATTCGGTCGTACATCAAATCGGTCTTTTCGGAGGCAGTCGATCAAGACTTCCTTGCGAAAGATCCTGCGCGCAAGCTGAAGACTCCCGCGAACCTGCGGGAGAGCGACAAGACGGTGCTCACCTGGGACCAGCTTGCCGCTGCACTTGCAAGGCTGGAGCTTCGGGATCGGATTCTGATGAAGCTCGATATGACTAACGCGCTTCGTCCGAGTGAGTTGTTTGCTTTTCGATGGAAGTGTCATCGCAGCGCCACGCTCTCGCTCACCATTGTGGAGACGATCTACAAGGGGAAGATCCGGGCGTTTGGAAAGACAAAGGGCAGCCTCAAGGAAATACCGATCCCGCACGATGTCTCCGACGAGCTTCTCGTCTGGAGGCAGGTCTGCCAGGATGCGCACGACAAGAGGAAGCCGAGTCGAGGCAAGAACAAGGACAGATATGGATTGCCGCCGTCCGATCCGGAGGCGTTCATGTTCGCGGGCCGCTTCGGTTCGTTCATGGACCCCAGTAACTATCGCAAGCGGGTTCTGCACAAGCTGGCGAACGAACTGGGTTTGCCCAAGCTCAACTTTCAGGTCATCCGCCGCACCATCGCGACGCTGGCCCAGAGGAAGGGCACGGTCAAAGATGTTCAGGGAGTCATGCGGCACACGCGGGTCGCGACGACGACCGACATCTATATGCAGGAGATTGCGGAGGGAGTGCGCGCAACCGTCGACTCAATCCACGACGAACTCGACGGCACGATGAAGAAGCTGGCCGGCAAAGCACATCCGCCCGCAGAAACGGCGGCCTCGGTGCTGGTGAACTAGCACGGCGAAAATTGTTGAAATTCGACTCGAAGCGAGACGATTCAGAAGGGAGATAAGCGATGACTGGCATGGTTGGGCAACGAAGCAAATTGAAATTTGCTACCAAGTTGCTACCAAACTGTTTTTGGGGTGTCCGCTATGTTATTGAAATAATTGGTGGACCTGATCGGGATCGAACCGACGACCTCTTCCATGCCATGGAAGCGCGCTCCCAGCTGCGCCACAGGCCCACAGACAAACTCCCTCTAGTTTACACGAGCTGGGCGGACGACAGTGGCGGTCGCGCAACGCCGCCCGAAGTTCCACCGAGGGACTATTCTGACTACAAGCGTCTCCCCAGACGCCGAGGCGCGCTCAACTGCTGCAACATACGCAACTTATTGCGCTGGCGATTGAAAAGTGGGGGAGCGATGTCCGGAATTCGATTGAAAGCAATGCGTGAGGCAACAGCGCGAGTACAGAGGGCATCCGTGCAAGATATGTCAAAACAGCCTGCAATGATATGCGCTCCGGATTGCGATCGTGCGGCGCCGTATTTTCAGATTCAATGCGTGATGAGAGGGCTGGCGGTGGTTTGCGTCCCCTTTTTGCTGCAGGTTTTAATTCTGACGCCCAAGGCTTCTGCCGCCGGGTTGCAGTCAACGGGCGCGCCGCCACCGGCACAGGTTGGAACGCCCTCGCCCGCCATCAGTGACTCCCTGCGTCCAGCGCTGGAGCAGGTCGGCCATAGTGTGAGTCAAATCCAGATTGACCATTGGAAGCTTTCCAAGAGCTGGAAGGAACAGTTGCAGGGCGACGCCGACTCCATTACCAACGATCTTTCTCATCAACTACCGGGACTGTTGCAGCAGGCACAGACAACGCCGAACGCTCTGGATGCGCAAATGCGCGTGATGCAAAATGTGGGTGCGCTGTACGACGTATTGGTGCGCCTGACCCTCGCCGCCGATCTGACCGAAAAGAAGTCCGACGCGGCACTCCTCGACAGCGCGCTGGAGCGGTTGGAAGCTGCTCGAAAATCAGCGACCGCACAACTGATGGCCGCCGCCGCACAACAGCATCAGCAAATGGCCGATTTGCAGGCGCGCGTTGAGGCCATCGAAGCGAGCCACACTGTTTCCACAACCCATGGCAAAACCATCGTAGTGGACAATGAAGTCCGGCATGAAAGGGTGCATCACTACACGCATCATAAGAAGCCATCTCCTTCGACCGGGTCCAAGCCGGAGCCGAAGGCCGCTCCATCGACCGGCGACAAGCCAGCTCCGCAATAGATATCGAGATGGTCGTATCCGATACAGAAGGACTGCTGCCGTCGGTCTTCAGCTCTTCGCGCGGCCGGCAGACACGAAAAATTCTCCCTGAGGCCGTAAAATAGGAATCAGGTCGCAACCGGCGATTCAGCAGGTGTTCTTGAAACGAATCTCTTCTCTCCTTTTTCTTGCGGCATTGATCGCCGCCGCCCCCGTTCTCCGTGCGCAGGACGCGCCACACACCCCGGTGCATGATGCAGCCCCTCTAAAGGCGCCTCCGGGAGCTAAGGTGGCGATTGTCGAGTTCGACGATATGGAATGTCCCATGTGCGGAGCGGACAATCCATTGCTGATGGCAGCAGCCGCGAAATATCACATTCCATGGATTCGCTATGACTTCCCGCTGCCGTTTCACGCCTGGAGCTTCCAGGCCGCGGTCGATGCGCGTTGGTTCGACACAAAGTCAAAGAAGCTGGGCGATGATTTCCGCAATGCCGTGTTCGCCAACCAGCGCAGCATCGAGACGCCGGCGGATTTGCGCGCGTTTGCCGAGAAATTTGCCCAGCAGCATGGCATAGGATTTCCCTTCGTCATCGATCCGCAGGGAAAGCTGGCGGCGGAAGTCAAAGCCGATTATGCCCTCGGTCAGCGCGTCGGTATCGAGCACACGCCCACCATCTGGATTGTGACGAACCAAACCTCCGGAGTGCCGTATGTTGAGGTGGTCGATCCCAATCAGCTGTATGCCATCATCGATCAGGCCATCTCGGAGACGGCGAACGAAGCGCCAGCACACCCATCGCACACCCATCACCACCCGGCCGGACAATAGCAGGGTGGTGATTCACCAGTCGGCGCTCGGCGGCTGATCCCAAAGAATCAGCGATTGACGTTCTGCATGGCGGACTCGGGATATCGCGGTCCGGCTGCGACTCCCTGCGGAGCCGCTTCTGCAATGTGCTTCAGGTCGGCAGGCGTCAACTGAATGGAAGCTGCGCCGACATTTTCTTCCAGGTAGCGCAGCTTTTTCGTGCCAGGGATCGGGACGATGTCTTCTCCCTGCGCCAGCACCCAGGCCAACGCCAGCTGCGATGCGGTGCAGCCCTTTTCGCGCGCAAGCTCCTCCACCTTGTCGACCAGGTCGAGATTGAGCGCGAAATTCTCCCCCTGAAAGCGCGGAGAATTGCGGCGATAGTCGTCGGCGGGCAAGTCTTCCAGCTTGCGAAAGCGTCCGGTCAAAAATCCACGCCCCAGCGGACTATAGGCGACAAAGCCGACTCCCAGTTCGCGACATGTGGCAAGAACTTCGTCTTCCGGGTCGCGCGTCCACAGGGAATATTCCGTTTGCAGAGCCGTGATCGGATGCACCGCAACCGCCCTCCGCAACGTCGCCGGAGCTGCCTCCGACAATCCGAGATGCCGCACCTTTCCCTCACGTACCAGCTCCGCCATCGCCCCCACGGTCTCTTCGATCGGGACCTTAGGGTCGACACGATGCTGGTAATAAAGATCGATGACATCGACTCCCAGCCGCTGCAGGCTGGCTTCGCATGCGCTCTTTACATAATCGGGATGCCCGTTCACGCCCCCGTGCGCGCCAGTCTTAGGATCGCGCACGATACCGAATTTGGTAGCCAGCACCACTGAGTCTCGCCGATCGCGAATCGCTTTTCCCACCAGCACTTCATTCTTGTGCGGCCCGTACATGTCAGCCGTGTCCAGAAAATTGATTCCCAACTCCAGCGCCCGATGAATCACCGCGATCGAGTCCTGATCGCTCTCTCGACCGCTGTAAAAATCAGACATCCCCATGCAGCCCAGGCCCAGCTCAGAAACCGTCAGGCCATTTCCCAATGTTCGTTGCTTCATGTACTACTCCTTCGTCGGCTTTGCCTGCTTATATGGATGCCGGTCGCCGCATGAAAGTTCAGAATTCAGCGGACAGCGGTAGATCATGACGAATGCTATACCCCCGGCTTGCATTGTGAATTGAATCGATTTGGCGTGCAGCAACTCTTTCCCTTCGCAGTACACTGAACTTTCATTCCGCTCTCATGAAAAAACTGCGCGTAGGCATCCTCTTTGGCGGTCGCAGCGGCGAACATGAAGTTTCGCTGCTGTCTGCGGCGTCTGTTCTTCAGGCCATGGACCAGAGCAAGTACGATGTCCATCTGATCGGCATTACCAAGGATGGCCGCTGGCTAACCGCGAACGATGCGGCGCATTTGCTGCCTTCCTCGACGGGCGAGGCACATCATTTGCGCGCCGGCGATCCAGAGGCAACTCCAGGCGCTGCGCTGCTGGAGCATGGCAAAGAAGTTGTCGTGCAGCCCGTCCCCTCGTCCGCCGACCATGCCGGCAGCGCTCTCGCAACTCTACGCACCAGCGCAGAAAAATCACTCAATGTGGATGTGATTTTCCCTGTGCTGCATGGCACCTTTGGCGAAGACGGCACAGTGCAGGGCCTGCTGGAGCTAGCGGACATCGCCTACGTCGGCTCCGGCGTTCTCGGCTCTTCCGCGGGAATGGATAAGGACGTGATGAAGCGGCTGTTCGCTGCTGCAAAGTTGCCCATTCCGAAGCACGTAACGTTGTTGCGCGGCGATTGGCAGCAGAATCCTCGCCGAGCCATGCAGCACGTGGAGGCTGCTCTTCGCTATCCAATGTTTGTCAAGCCGGCGAATCTCGGCTCGTCGGTGGGCATCAGTAAGGCGCACGATCCCAAGGAGTTGGCGGTAGCCATCGATCTGGCCGCAAGCTATGATCGCAAAATCGTTATTGAGATGAGCATCGGCGGCAAGCGCGGCAAGGCGCGCGAGTTGGAAGTCGCCGTCCTGGGCAACGACTCGCCAGAAGCATCTGTCGTCGGCGAAGTTATCCCCTGCAAGGAGTTTTACGATTACGAGGCCAAGTATCTGAGCGAAGGCTCGCAGTTGATCATTCCGGCAAACCTTACCAAGGCAGAAACAAAGCGAGTTCAGCAGATGGCAATCGATGCATTTCGTGCCTGCGATCTGTCGGGAATGGCCCGCGTGGATTTTCTGATGGAGCCGGGAATCTCCACCAGCACGCGTCCGCGGAAAATCTACTTGAACGAGGTCAACACGCTGCCCGGATTTACTGCCATCAGCATGTACCCCAAGCTGTGGCAGGCGAGTGGGCTCCCATACGACCAGCTGATCGACCGGCTGATTCAGCTTGCGCTGGACCGGCACGAAGAAAAGAAGAGCAACCGCTATGATCTGTAGCGGCGCGTGGTTTCCAGACTCATTGGTGCTGGTCTCTATCGTCTATGGATAACGTGACCGACGATATTACTCTCCCGCAGTTGGTCAGAAAGCTCGCACTGTTTCTGGCGTTTGTGCTGCTTTTTGAAGGTCTGCTGATTGCGGTTGCGCCTCGATTCCATTCCGGCAGCGTGCTGCGGATCGCCAAAGATGCCTTGTTTCTGCGGGTGGGCAAGGACTCCTCCTACTACATGGCGCAGGGATATCTGGCGTGGAAGCAGCACCCTAACGCGCTGTACGAGACAGTGTTTTTTCAGCGCGGCATCCGTTTTATCTACCCGCCGACAGCGCTATTGCTGTATCGAGCATGGCAGGCCGCCGCCCGTATCGGCATTCCTCCATCGATCGCCATGAACGCGACATTGCTAATGGCGCTGCTCGCGACGATGGCCGTCGCGGGTGAGTTTCTTCTACGCCTGCTGCCGGAGCGCAGCATTCTAGAGTCGAAACCTGCGGATCGCTGGAAGATTCGCGCGCTGGTCGGGCTGCTTGCGTTCTTCTTCTTGCCCATCATCGACGCGTACAACCTCGGCCAGGTGCAGACGTTTTTAAACTTTATGCTGATGGCGGCTGCACTTCTTTGGCTGCGTGGCTCTCGCGTGTCCCCGGCTCTACTGATCGGCCTTACCTGCTGGCTGAAACCCCAGATGATCTTGTTTGTAATTTGGGGACTGCTCCGTCGTCAGTGGCGATTCACGACGAGCCTTGCGATCACATTTTTTACTGGAGTTTTCCTCTCGGTTGCCGTTTTCGGCTGGCACAACTCCGTGGAATATGTTCAGGTGCTGCAATATCTGGGGCACCGCGGCGACTCAATGTTCTGGAATCAATCTCTCAACGGACTGCTGCATCGCCTCATGCATGTAGGTTCGATCATCACATCGTTTTATGGCTATCCGCCGTTCAATCGGACCATCTATCTGGCTACGATTCTCTCTTCCGCCACCATGGTTCTATTGGCGCTCATCGTCCCCATGCACCGGAAGGTGACCGCGACAACCGCCGATTTTCTGATGTACGCCATGGCCTGCACCATGGCCTCCCCAATCGTCTGGCAACACCATTACGGCGTTTTTTTCCTGGTGTTTCTGCTATGGATTCCTCAGGCCCTGCAACAGCGGAAGACATTGCTCTTTCTCGTACCAATGTATCTCCTGATGACAGATACATGGGCGCCGCTTACCCCGCTGATGTTCACACGGTGGACCTTCCTCATTTCACATGTTTATTTTGGCGGCCTGGCATTGTTTCTCTATACACTGTTCCGAGAACAGTCCAACGACCACTCCTTTCCCGGTTTTGTTGAAGCCCGTACGCGCGACTAAACCTGTACCGGAAGACATGAAACGAGAAACCTCCTTCCCCATCCTGTCGTGGCCCGGAACCAAGCTGCCAAAGAGTGCGGGCAGATTCCCGAACTTCTGTGACAGGCGTTCCCTATGAGGAATCAGTCTGCAACGGTCGTTGGAAAGCCGACGTTTTCCAGCGCACACTACGCAAGCTTGGACGGTTTGAGGGGAATCGCGTTTTTACTGGTCTTCTTTCATCACTACGGTTTGACCTCACACTCCACGCAGCCGGCGATCCTCAAGCTGGAGTGGCTGGCGGGTGGAGGCTGGGCTGGTGTTGATCTTTTCTTTGTCTTGTCAGGGTTTTTGATTACGGGAATTTTGTTAGATACGCGCGATGGCGAGCATTATTTCCGGAATTTCTATGCGCGTCGAGTTCTGCGAATCTTTCCGCTCTTCTATGGAGTGTTGCTGCTCTTACTGCTGGCCACGCCAATCCTGCACTTGCAGTGGAGACTCGGCCATATTCTGTATTTTTTCTATCTAGGCAATGTCGCCGGGCATATTGATCCCTCGTTGAACTTTGTTTTGCCTGCCGTCAACCTGACACACACCTGGTCGCTTGCGGTCGAGGAGCAATTTTATCTCGTCTGGCCTATGGTGATTCTGCTGGTGCCAAACCGCAGAAATCTGATCAAGGTCTGCTGCGGGCTGATTGCGTTCGGCTTTGTATTGCGTGCCGGGTTGTTACTGGCCGTGCCCGGTGCGTCCATCGAGTGGTGCTATGGAGAGCTTCCCACCCATGCAGATGGTTTGCTCTGTGGCGCCATTCTCGCCGTGCTGATTCGAAGCATCCCCCTGCAAGAGTTGGTGCGCCGGTCACGCTGGATCGTGGCGCTCGCATTCGCAGGCCTTGCCGCACTGGCGGTAATCAACGGAGGATTCAATTACCATACCCGTTCGATGACGCTATTTGTCTATCCACTACTGGCGGTCTTTTTCTCTGGGATTCTACTCAGGACGCTGCAGCCTGGCACGCTCTTCCACGGTGTCGGCGATTGGCGAGTTTTGCGCTTCTTTGGAAAATACAGCTACGGCATGTACATCTATCACCAAATACTGTCCCCTTTCACATTCCACTATTTGGGAGTCTTGCAACGCCAATTGCACTCGGTCGTCTTAGGGGGTCTCGCGTATGTTGCCCTCGCATTAGCTGGCACAACGGTCGTCTCTGTTTTGAGCTATCAGCTGTACGAGAAGAAGTTCCTAAAGCTGAAGAGCCGATTTCCGTATCAACCCCGCATCCAGGAATCGACGGTCGAAACCGGATAGGGATACCTCGCTCGTCGCCACGCCGTAAGCCGTTGTCGCGCCTACCAGTCTCCGGCTTGATTGCCAGCGTAGCGTGGACCATGAAATGGCGGCGACTGCAGCCCGGAATTCGCAAATGATCCAACAATAGCGCTGTTGGATAGCCGACGCATCCGGGGTCAATTTCAGCATGGCCATGACCGATCCGTCTGGCCCCTCCAGTTTCCTTCCTGTGGGGTCGCGTCTTACAATGGGGCCATGACGCTGCTCGACGCACCAAGGTACGACGCGCGCAAGGCGAGAATCCGCCGCAACATCATTATCGGCATTCTCATCGCCATTCCATTTGTTGCCTTCTTCACCTGGTACTGGTGGAACTGGCCGGAAGAGCATCGCGTCAATCAATTCTTTCATGCGATTGAAGCCAAAGATTACTCCCGCGCGTATGCCTTGTGGAACAGCGACCCCGATTGGCAGCAGCATCTCGATCGCTACAAGCTGTATACGTTCGACCAATTCAAGTCCGACTGGGGTCCGTCCGGGGACTATGGCGTCATCACCAAAGCTAAAATTGTCGTGACCAAGGAGTATGGAAGCGGCGTCATCGTCGGCGTGCGCGTCAATGACAATCCCAAGACGCTATTCCTCTGGGTAGAGAGGAAAACCAAAACGATCGGTTATTCCCCAGTCGAGCTGCGCTTTTAGCCTGGCGGAATCTCGCCTCAATTAGGATTCGGAAGCGTAGGCGGTCTTCAGGGTGGGCCGCCTACGCAGCACATACTTGCGAAGCGACATGAAGGGCAACTCCAACGCATAACGCGAGACGACGCACACCGCGATAGCTGCGGGCAGAACGATCGCAATCCTCACCCAGTATCCGCTCCAACTGTCCGGCAGGAATGGATGCCGCCACTCATCGTACGTGCGCAGTATGTAGGTCTGCGACATATACAGGCAATAGCTGATGAGCCCGAAAAATACCATCAGCCGCGACCGAAAGACTGCCAGAAACCGCGCACCGGAATTCTCGACCGCAATTCGAATCGCGCAGTAGAAAAATAAGTTGATCGCCGAGATGAACAGCGCGATGGCTTGAGGCGCGTATCTGTGGGAGTAGATAAACTTTCCTGTTGCCAGCATCAGGATGCAGCTGAATCCAAGAATCCAGATGGCTGAACGTTTCCGCGCCAGCCGCCGCGTGTCCGGCGATCTATCTTGTCGCGGAGCCAGCTGGCATGCCAGGAGCGCGCCAAAGGCCAATCCATCGCAGCGAAAAAAAGTGAAGAAAAAGTTGCTGTGATGAAATGCGCTGTCGATCAAGCGCAGCACTGGCTCGATAATCACAATAGCCCAGGCCCATTTTTCCACCTGTGCGATCCGCAATCTGCGAACAAACTGAGGCCAGATCAAATAGAACTGCTCTTCAATTGCCAGCGTCCAATAGGGACCGGATAAGGCCACGTGGAACAGCCGCGAAAAATTCGCAAGAAAAAAGACGCTAATGATCACGCCGCCGGCCGACTCGCCGAACCATAGCCAGGCCACCAGTAATGAGACCAGATAGAGCGGTAGAATTCGCAGCGCTCGTTTCCAGTAGAAGTTGTAATAGTAGTCGGGAGAATCACGGTCCTTCAGCAGGATGGATGTAATCAGGTAGCCAGACAGCACGAAAAATAGGTCCACACCGTATTGACCGTAGCGGCTGATGTGGTACAGCCAGATTGCGGACGACGTGAACCATGCGGGGTGGGCCGGAGCGACGAAAATGTGATTGCAAAACACGGCGAGGGCTGCAATCCCTCGAAATCCATCCAGCTCGGGAATGTGCCGCGGCACTGTGGCCTGCTGCGTATTTCCGCGAAGACTGTGTGCCATTTCGCTAAGGTTACCATGGCGAGAACTCGCACCCTCATCCCGTCGCGTCGACATTCAATCAAGCTGTCGTCGCCGTCGTTCTTACGCTGCATCCACCGAAACAATATGCATACCACCGCACCTCATCGAACCAATGCATAGCAAAAATGAAAAACGAGATGCACCGGAATTGCCGGCTTGGCTCAAGCAACTCGCCGTCGATCCTCGCGTGACCGTGAGAAAAGACGGCGCACCCAAGGCCGACGGCGCATGCGTCGTCTACTGGATGCAACGCGCTCAGCGGGGCCTCAACAACGCCGCGGTCGACTATGCCGCCAATATTGCGAATGAACTCGGCCTGCCGCTGCTTGTTTACTTCGCCGTCATCTCCAATTTTCCCAACGCAAATCTGCGACATTACGTCTTTCTAAATCAAGGGCTGCCGGATATCGAGGCCGATCTGGCCGAGCGCAACATTTCTTTCATCGTGCGTCGACCGCCGGATAACTCACTCGATAAATTTCTCGAAGAGGTCGATGCTGCCATCCTGATCGGCGATGAAAATCCCTGCCGCGAGCCGGAGCGATGGCGCCAGGTGCTCGCCAGGCGATTGCACATTCCATTTTTGACAATCGACGCAGATGTCGTCGTTCCCAGCAAATTGTTCCCCAAGCCGCAGTATGGCGCCTACGTGCTCCGCCCCAAGCTGTACCGTGAGCTGCCAAATTATCTTCACCCGTTGGAAAATCCAAAGGCGCAACATGCATGGGCGCGTCCCAAGAATTTCGAAAGTTTTCCTGTCGACGCCGACATCACCGCCGGTTGGAAGAATTTCGACCGGTCGGTGGATCCCGTGGAAGGATTTACCGGCGGTTCGCATGCCGCGCGCAAGCGACTGAAATTTTTCGTCCAACATCTTCTGGCGGAGTATGACAAGCAGCGCAATCAGCCGACCTTGGACGGCTCGAGCCGGCTCTCTCCCTATCTTCATTTTGGACACATTGGGCCGACAGAAATCGCGCTAGCGGTGGATGCAGCCGCGAAAAAGCATACGCCACTCAAAGAAGCGCGTGATTCGTTTTTCAACGAGCTGCTGGTCTGGCGTGAGCTGGCAATCAATTTTGTAAAGTACACGCTGAACTATGATTCCGCTGAATGTGCCGAACCATGGGCACGTCAGTCGCTGGCCGAGCACGCACGCGATCGTCGGGAATGGGTCTATTCGCTGCAGCAACTGGAGCGCGGCGAAACCCACGACGAGCTATGGAATGCGTCGCAGCTACAGATGGTTCATTTTGGATGGATGCACAATTACATGCGCATGTTCTGGGGGAAGAAAATTCTGGAATGGTCGCGCGATCCAGCGACGGCGTTTGCACATGCGCTTGCGCTGAATGACAAATACGAACTGGATGGGCGCGATCCCAACGGGTACGCCGGGATCGCCTGGGCCATCGTGGGAAAATTCGATCGTCCCTGGTTCGATCGCCCCATCTTCGGAAAAATTCGCTACATGTCGGCGGCGTCCACCGGCAAGAAGTTTGACTCCCAAGGCTACATCGCCATGGTTCGCGAGCACGCAGCCTCCGGCACGCTTTGGTGATCGCCGGTAATTATTTTGAAAGTCGTAGCATCACCACCCCATGCCGGGGAACCATCGCGGTGTACGAGCCATTCAGCGTTCCAAGATCTTTATGCGACCATAAATCACGCGCATGAACAGGACCGTCGAAGCCCACCGATTCGAATTGCACCGTGATCGGGTATTCGGCCGTGCTGCGATTAAATAGTGCCACCGCCTTGGCGCCGCCTTCCAGCGGCTTCATCCACACTTCAAACGGCCCAATCGCGCTCACTCGATCTCCTTCGATGCCGAGTCGATCCTGATCGACAGCGATCACATCCTTGTTCATCAGGATGCTCTTGGTGGTGTCATCCATTTTGCTCAGATCGTTTCCGGCCAGCAATGGCGCGGCCAAAATCGTCCACAGGCTCATATGGGTGCGGTATTCATCGGGCGTCATATGGCCGTTTCCCACTTCCAGCATGTCAGGATCGTTCCAATGTCCCGGCGCCGCGTATTTTGAAAGCCCAGCCTGCGCAAATCCAATCACCGACATGCGATCGTAGCTGTCGTTGATGTCGCCGGTAGTGCGCCACAGATTTCCGCCGACCTTCGGGCCCCAGTTCCACACCGCGTCAAAACCATACTGGCACAGGCTGAAGACGATGGGGCGATGGGTGTTGAGCAACGCCTGGTGCATTTTCTCGTATGCTGCCTGCATCATCTCCCACTGCTTTTGCTGGTCATGGGGAGCTGCCTTTTGCATGATGGCGTCATAGCTGCACAGGTCATACTTCAAATAATCGACGCCCCATTTCGCGTACGTGTTCGCATCCTGCTGCTCGTGACCGTAACTGCCCGTATAGCCCGCGCAGGTTTTCGGTCCGGGGGAAGAATAAATTCCAATCTTCAACCCCTTCGAGTGGACATAATCCGCCAGTGCTTTCATGTCCGGAAATTTGCTGTTCGCCGTAATGTTCCCCTGGGCGTCGCGCGGTCCCTGCCAGGTGTCGTCGATATTCACATAGATATACCCGGCATCGCGCATGCCACTCGACACCATGGCATCCGCCGCGGCGCGAACATCCGCGTCCGTCACCTTACCGGCAAAATGGTTCCAGCTATTCCATCCCATCGGAGGCGTGGCTGCCAGCTCGTCGGATTGTGCGTGGGCTGAGCCGGCGGGCAAAAAACATAGAGCTCCCAAAAGCAGCAAGCCAGGAATAGCAAGATGTAGATGATGACGCATACTGTCCTCCGAACGTAGATTCAATGATCCAGCAACCGTCCACCATGGTATCAGCGAGATTCGAAATGGTCTCGCTCCCGCTGCGCCATCCAGTTGCAAATTGCATTCAAATCCGCGACTGGCGCCTGCGTGAACGGAATGGTATGCATGTACGGCGGCGGTCCGAACTCCGGAACCAGCGTGGAAACTTCGCGCCCGGCGGCCTCCTGCGTCTTCCATATTTGCCGCCACCATTGCTCGTGAACTTCAAGATGATGACCCCATTCCGGAGCGCGCGGATCCGGCACCTGCGGGCCTTCTTCAAAACCCACCCTCGCGTGCAAGTGCCAGCAGTGGTCTGCGCATAGCTGCAAAATATCCTCGCAGTCCGGCAGCAACCGTTCGGCGACGCAGACCCAGTGGCTGTAATCGCAGGTCAGCTTCAGCGAAGGAAATCGCTGCAGAATTCGTTGTGTATTCCACGGATTGGAAAAGTAGCGTAAACGATGTGTCTCATGAGAGATCGGGATGCCGAGCGCGGCTTCCATTTCCAGCGCTGCGCCATAAAAATCCTCCGCCTGGTTGTAAGTCCACGCATCGGATCCGCTATGAGCGTTGATGAATAGGGGATTGTCGTCGAGGCATTCTTCGATCTGACTTTTCAGCGAGAGCAAATGTTCCGCAACTGTTCCAGATGGAGTGAACTGGTTGCTGAAGACCTGCGGAATCCACGCGAAATTTTCTTCTCTCAGCGTCTGGCGGAAAACGTTTCTGTCTGGCAGAATGAACAGCGGCGTTTCGAGTGCCTCATAGCCTTCTTGATGCCACTCCGCGATGTATGGAGCGAAGCCGTTCGAGATGTCCACTCCCCAAAGATGTCGAACCAGCAGAAGTTTCAGACGAGTTCCCCACTTTTCAAACAGATTCCAGTGCAGTGAAAACGGCGCAGCGGGCGCGACATGCGCGACCGGACGACTTCCGCTCCAGTCTACAATGTGAATAGGACGCCGGGCTCAGTGCCGCCATCGCGCACGGATTTTTTCGACAGCGAACCGGCAATCTGCCTAAACATCGAATGGCTGCGATTAGCACACCTCCGTTTCACGTTCTCACCAAGCCGATATCCAATCTCGAATCGATAATTCCCTGGCAAGTCTGAAGAATATCAAATATGATGAAAAAAGAAGTCAAATCTGGAGGCTACTCATGGCCACCGCCTACGCCATCCCGAACATTGCCGGCTATCCCTTCAATATCCTGCCGGATCTTTCCAATGCAAAAGTCCGCGAACGCCTGAGTCCCTCCGCGATTCGAGGCTTCGTTCGCATCATGGAACGCTGGGGCGTGAAAGAAGTAAGCGCCCGCAAGTTGCTGGGTGGTCCATCGGCAGGAACTTACTACGGATGGAAAGCGCATCCCCAGGGCAAGAAACTCGACCAGGACACGCTGACGCGCGTCTCCCTGGTGATTGGCATCTACAAGGCACTGCATATTCTGTACAGTGACAAGCTCGCCGATGCCTGGGTCACGCTGCCGAATCGCGATCCCATGTTCCGCGGAGAAACCCCGCTAGCCTACATGGTAGAGCAGGGCCAGCCGGGCATGATCCACGTCCGACAGTTGCTGGATGCGTGGCGCGGCGGCCAGTGATTCCTCCGATCAGCTCGGTTCGTCTGCGCGCAACGCACCGCATGATCGCAGCGAAGTACAGCGAGAGCGGCAGTGTTCTTTCTTCCATCAGCGATAACGAATCCATGCTGGCGGACTTGGCGGAGCTGGACGGCGCGACCAACGATCGCTTGCTGGGGGAGGAGGGCCTGCTGCCTGGAATCAGCGTGCACGAGCTGGTTTATGGCGTGCGTTATGCATCGATTGTGAATGCCGCTTTCACCCATAAAAATCCAGCCGGCAGCCGCTTCAACGATGGCACTCGCGGCGCCTGGTATGCGGGTGTGGAGCGTGCAACCTCGGTTGCGGAGGTGGCATATCATCGCGCTCAACAGCTCGCGAATATCGACTGGAAAGAAGAAGAGCCCTCTACTTACGACGACTATCTGGCGGACTTCACTACTGAATTTCATGACTTGCGCGGCGCCGACCGCGAAGGAACTGAGCGTCGATTCAAGCGGTTCCTGAAGCCCGGTCCTGTCCCGGCCTGCTATGCAGATTCGCAGCAGCTGGCGCGAACATTGCTCGCGTCCAGGTCAAATGGATTGATCTATCCCAGCGTTCGCAATCCGGGTGGCACCTGCATCACATGCTTTCGGCCGGCGCTGGTGTATCACGTCCGCCGAGACGCGCGCATCGAACTCCGCATTCAGATAGATGGCGATTCAGTTCGGACGCATATCAAAAAAGTGCCCATTCCGGAGGAATGAAAAGTTGCGGAATCGATTGGCTCTGGGCTCGATTTGCCGGTGGATCTAGCCGGTCGCAAGATGGTGGCGAACATCCGCGCCGCGCACCCAGAAGATGACATCTTCGGCGATGTTGGTGGCATGATCGCCCACTCGTTCCAGGTTTCTCGCAATCAACACCACGTTCAACGCCTGCTGCGTATACTCCGGCTGGGCTTTAATGTATCGCGTCAGTGTGTGGAAGATGTTGCGATTGAGTTCATCGACGTCATCATCCATCAGCAACACTTTTTCCGCCAGCGCCGCATCGCCATCAATAAAAGCCTGCAGCGCATTTCGTACCATAGTGGCGGCCAGGGTCGCAAGCTTGGGAATATCGACGGGTAAATCGACCGGAGGAACTGTTTGCAGGTCGCGAACGCGTTCGGCAATTTTCACGGCACGGTCGCCGACGCGCTCCAGGTCGGCATTAATCTTGATGACTGACAAAATAAATCGCAGATCGATCGCCATCGGCTGTTCCATGGCGAGCAGGTCGAGCGCCATTTGATCGATGTCTCTCTCCATGCGGTTGATCGCCGGCTCCGAGCGCATCACCAAATCGCAGATGGACGTATCGCTGACGCGATAAGCCTCGATGGCGCGCTGGATCGCTTGCTCAGCCATACCGGCCATGACCAGCAGCTTCTCTTTCAGGTCATCGAGATTTTGGTGAAACCGGGTGCGTGTCATCCGAACCTGCCTGTAATGTAATCTTCTGTCCGTTTGTCTGTCGGGTTGGTGAAAATTTTCGTTGTTGCATCAAACTCGACAAGATACCCGTTCAAAAAGAACCCCGTCATCTCCGCCACGCGTGCCGCCTGCTGCATATTATGCGTCACAATCACGATCGTATAGTCCACCTTCAACTCAAAAATCAAATCCTCAATCTTCGCGGTTGAGACCGGGTCCAGGGCCGACGCCGGTTCATCCATCAACAACACCTCCGGATCAATGGCTAAAGCGCGCGCAATGCAAAGGCGCTGCTGTTGCCCTCCAGATAGGGATGCGCCGGACTTGCTTTTCCAGACGTCTTTTACCTCCTCCCACAGTGCGGAACGCCGCAGACACCGCTCCACAATCTCGTCGAGCTGCTTTCGCTTGTGAGTGCCACCCAGCTTCAATCCAGTCGCGACGTTGCCGTAAATCGACATGGTCGGAAACGGATTTGGCCTTTGAAACACCATCCCGATGCGGCGGCGAATCGCTGCCGGCAGCGCGGCGCCATAAATATCCAGATCCCCCAGCTTCACCGAACCGGTGACGCGCGCGATCGGATTGGTCTCGTGCATGCGATTCAAGCAACGCACAAAGGTTGACTTGCCGCAGCCCGATGGGCCAATCAAGGCGGTCGCCTGATTCGCCGGAATCTTTAGAGTTATATCGTGCAGAGTATGCGTACTGCCGTACCAGGCATTCAAATTCTGCACTTCGATTCCTGCTCCCACGTACGCCCCCGACCTCGTTCTTCAATCTTGCGCGCTTCTCTTCTCATCCGTTAGACGTCGCCCGCGCCGCCTGTTTTGCCGGGCGGCAAAGCGAATCCTCATCCCAGGGCTTTCGTCCAAGCCGGGAACGCGGAAGCCTTCCTGACCTTGAGGCTGGGTAGTTGTCGCAGCGACCTGCGGCATGGCGGAGGCGATCCATCGCCGACCCGTATGTGGAAGGCTATCAATCTTTTGTAAACAAGCGATGAATCGACATTGTAGATCAATTCGGGCAGGGCGGGCGACGGATGATGATTCAATGAAACTCAGATTCCAGCCATAGACCCCGTGATTTCAACCAGGGGATAGCCCTCCTGCTTCCAGCCGTCGAAGCCTCCGCGTAAGGGGCGGATGCGTTCGATGCCGAAGCGGCGCATGGTCAGGGCGACCCTCGCGCTGGTGGCCTCGCTGGGGCAGGTGCAGTACAGCACAATGTCGCGATCGCGCGGAATCTCTGCATTGCGAGTGATCAGCTCATTGGGAGGCAGGCAGACCGCCCCCGGCAATACCCTGGGATCAGGCAGAATATCGAGCGGATGGCGCAGGTCGATAATGAACGGATTGTCTCCGCGATCGATCATCGCTTTCAGCTCTGTGGGTTCAATCCGCAACGTCCGAATCCGACGCAGAAACTGCTGCTGCCGGATCACCCGCGCAATGATAATCCCAATCACCACCAGCAGGACCAGCCCAAACGCTGAACGGCCGAGCCAGTGCAATATCGCCGCATTGCGCCGGATCGCGTCGCCAAAAAATCTGCCGACCAGAACGAACGACGTGACCCATAAAAAGGATCCCGCCATGTCGTACGCGAAGAAGACTCTATACTTCATCTTGCTTTGGCCGGCCAGAGGAGCTGCCATCGTGTTCAGACCGGGAATAAACTTCGCGAACAGCAGCGCTACCGGTCCGTGTCGCACCAAAAGGTCTTCAGTCCGGCGAACGCAGGAGGCAGCCTCCAAAGAAAATTTACAGATCCAGCGGGTCACAGCTCTACCGTATCGGCCGCCCAACCGAAACCAGACGAAGTCCGCAATGGCACACCCCGCCAGGGCGGCAATCACGATCCTGCCGATCCCCATATGATGGGTCGCTGTTAACGTTCCCGCTGTTAACAGGATCGGCGAACTGGGCAGAGGAACCCCCAGCTGTTCTATCAGGACCCATACGAACATGATCCAATAGCCGTACTCGAGAAAAAAATGAACCGTAAAATGCATTGACGTCAACCGCCTCGAACAACTACTGAACAAGTTCACCAAGGAAAGCTAAGCCGGGCAGGCGTCCTTTTCAGGAGAAATACAATTGAAAATCCAGCAGCTCCGGGCGACCCATTTGGTGATTCCTGCTCTGCAGGCCCGCATAGGTCAGATGCTTGAATTTACAAAAAGGACCGCGACAATTTCAATGTGATCCGGGCGTCGGCGCCGCCTCCAGTACGGCTGTCGGCGAGGTCGCCCAATAGCTCGTTCTCGCCAGCACTCTTACTGGCAAAGGCTGTCGCAGCTTCACATCCAGCACATGCATCCCCGGCGTCAGATCGGAGGGCCGGAAGGTGATCATGTAGCGATTATGCACCTGGTTCGCCAGCATGGCTATCTGGCGATCGAGCTCTTTTCCGCTGTTGAAACGAAGATATTGACCGCCTGTCATATGCGGAATCGCCGCGGCACTATTCTTTTTGAGCGCTGCAATCGCCATTTTCAGAGCCGGCAGCAGTTGGAATCCGTTTCCTTCTGGCGCAGAAAACTCAAGTGCATCCTCCCGGCCGGGGCTGAATGCCAGGCTGTACACGATCACGTCGCTTTCGCCGATCTTGCGAATCACTTCCTTCATCGGAGTGACGCTGCCGCTGTCTCTGGTTTCGCTCAGCAGCACGATGACTCGCTGGTTTTGCGGCGGTTCGTCCTTCAACATATCGACCGCGTACCACACGGAATCCAGAATCGCCGCGCCGTCATCCCCAGGCTGAATGCCATAGATCGCCTGCTGGATTGCCTCGGGGTTACTGGTGAAATCCTGCAGCATCCTGGGTCTGCTGTCGAATGCCACCACAGCAACACGGTGCACAGTATTGCCAGCCAGCGCATCGATCAGGGTCGGCAGACCTTGATATTTATAGAACTCGCGCACCGCGGAGCGTCCCACCTGAAGCAGCACCACAATGGAAATCGGTTGCGCGTAGGTTTCCGTGTCAAGATGGATATTCTGCTCGACCCCGTCATCCGTGACCAGGAAATCCTTGGCGGTCAAATTGAATACCGGTTCTCCGGTTTTGGCCTCCACCAGCGTTGGAACCAGCACCAGGTTGGTCCGTGCCCGCAACGTTGGGATCTGCTGCGCGTGGGCGAGCCCGACCGCACTGGCCAGAAAACAAACAAACATCCATCGTGCCAGACGAAAGGGAAGCCATCGCCGCATGTTCCATTTCTACACTGTCGCAGCGTCGTCGGGGGAGACAACAGGAACCCGACCCTCATCCGCAGAAAAGAAAACCACGCAGCCAGTTGCACTGCGTGGCTATCCCAAAAACTGTGCACCCCAGAGGACTACTTCCCAGCGTGTACCAGCGGCATATTCACCAGGTGTTCGCTGACGAACCAGACCTGCAGCTCATTGGTGCGCACAACTTCGCTCACCAGAATATCGTTGGTTCCATCGTCTCCCTTTTCCGCAGCCTCGCGGGCCAGTGAACGTGAGGTCACGATGATTTGCTCATGCGCTTCCAACAGCTCGGAGATCTGGATGGGAACTTCCTGGCGGCCACGCGGCGGCCGTTTCAGGCGGGTCAGCTCGGCCACGTCGTGCGCCATGGCAACGCTGACGCCTCCCAGCGTCTGAATGCGCTCGGCAAGCGTATCCACTAATTCTGCCTGCTCACCAAAATGCTTATCGAAGAGAAGGTGAAGCTGGTAGAAGGTGGGTCCGCTTACCTGCCAGTGGCTCTTTTTATACAGATCGCGCAGCGTGATGGTGTCGGCGAGCAGCAGGTTCAATTCGTCCGTGATTTGCTGCCGAACTTCGGCGCTGAGCCCGATCGACAGGTGTGGAATGACGGTCCCGAATTTCTGAATTTCTCCGCCATGTTGGTTGGCGCGTGGAGTGATGTGATCGGTCGAAGAGGAATTTCTCGTTGCAGTAGGCATAATGTTGGCTCTCCTTGTTCGCACTCAGTTAGATGCTGTGGCCAGTCGACGGATGCGGGAAGAAGTAGCAGACGTTCGGTGTCGACTGGAGGCGAACATTGAACTGTACCACTTATCGATGAATACGGCGCATACGTCCGCCGGTTTCCAGCCGATAGATTTCATTGCGCCACAATACGTTGCGACTGCAGTAGCTAGCTGCCCAGAAAAAGATGCCGAGCAGGTCGCGAACCGGATATAGCAAGACGCTAGACATCGCAGATTTTTCCCGCACAACACTATGGCCGACAGCAAAAGCCAGTAGCATGCGCGTGCCCACGCTCCACAACAGCGCAGCGCCCGACAACAGAAACCAATGAGGTGGCCGCAGGCCGCAAAGCGCCGCCGCTGTCAGCAGTCCAAAGGGAACGCTGAACGTCAGCGCTGTACCCAGGTGGCCTTTGGGCCGCGAAAAACGTGTGCTCTTCATCCACCGGGCCTGATGCTGCATGGAGGGCCAGAAGTCGGCATGCAACACAACATGGTCAATCAAGTGCCGCGACAAGACCACCGTGTGACCCCGCTCCGCCACCCAGTTGCCCAGCAGAAAATCGTCGGAGCAATAGTCGCCCATCGGCAGAAATCCGCCGATCTCGTTCAGGCACGATCGCCGAATGGCCATGGTGGGGCCCAGCGCGAACTTCATCCCCTCCAGCATGTCGGCGACCAGCACGCCGGCGCTCATTTCGACGGACATGGCGGCAGCCTCGATCCGCGACCACAATCCTCCTTGCGCTGCCACACCGCGGTACAGGCAGGTCACAGCGCCGACAGCCGCGTCGGCAAACGGCGCCACCACGTCGCGCACATAGTTGGAATCCACACGGACGTCGCTATCGCTGATGATCAGAAACTCGTATTTTGCAGCCTCTGCCATCTTCTCCAGCGACAAAATTTTTGCATTCGGCACGGTTGGCTCGCCGCTGGATAGAAATTGCACCGGCACATCGGGAAATCGCGCAGCAACTTTCCGAGCGGCGATCAATCCGGCATCGTCCGGCTGTCGCGCACAAAAGAGAATTTCGTAGGTGGGATACTGTTGCTGAAAAAAAGTCGCCAGATGGGCTTCCAGATCGGGCTCCGCTCCGTGCAACGGCTTCAACAGGCTGACCGGCGGTTCAAAACCCGCGGAAGAACCCCGTCGCCGCATGAATCGCTGAATAGCCACCAGCGCCAGCGCCGTGTACACGCTGGATGTGACCAGGCCGAGCAGGCCGATTCCCAAAACAAAATCGAGCAGAATTTTCATGAAGGGCAGAACAGATGATAGAAGATGTGCGGCAGGATTGAGAAGGATTTGCGCAACCGCACTCGCTCATCGAGGCGAAAACAGGTGCCGCCAGCCTGCCGACGGGCCAGCCTAGGAATGCTTTCTGGAATCGCGCGGCTGCACCGGGACAATCACCGGACGACGCATCGGCACCAGGCCCTGCTCCGCCGTGGCGCCTCCCGGAGGTACGCGCGTCAGCATTTCTGTCCGCACATAGTCGACGAAGCTCTGCATCTGGCGATTCATTTCTTCCATCCGTTCCCTCATCTGCAGAACGATGGCGATTCCGGCGATGTTGACGCCGAGATCGCGCGCCAGGTTCAGAATGAACTCCAGCCGCTCCAGGTCTTCTTCGGTATAGAGGCGCGTATTGCCTTCCGTGCGCGACGGCTTCAGCAACCCTTCGCGCTCATACAGCCGCAGCGTTTGAGGATGGATGCCGTACATCTCCGCAACGGAGGAAATCATGTAGGCGCCTTTCGATTTACGCTTGGTAGCCATAGCTCTCTTCCTCAGATCCTCGTTCGACTTCGAAATTCTCTAACCCACCGCTGCATCGGCTATGCTAGAAGCCGGTGCCATGCCAACCGCGAAAACCATCGCCGCAATTCTCGTCCTGCTGCCGTGTTGCGTGTTGCCGCTTCAAGCTGTCGAACCCGTCCTGACCTTCCATCCTGGAAACTGGCAGATCGATTCCATCACCACCCAGACCGACGGTCGAACCATCACCTCTCAGACCTCTCTCTGCGCCAAAGAGGAGATCGATTTCTGGCAAGTTGCCCAGGCCGGACTGTCCTGCAAAACCCCCAAGACTCACCCTGAACCCGGCAATCGAGTTCGCATCCACGTTCACTGCGAATTCAAGGGCGAGAAGCTCCACTCCGACATCATCTCTGAAGTGGTCGAGACCCTTTCCGACAACGGTAACAGCTTCGCGTTGGAAGGTACGACCACAACCGACACTGTGTACCAGGGTGTGCAGCCGAAACAGACCTCCGTTCATTTGCATGCGACCGCGCACCGCACCGGCGAATGCCAATAGCCCGCATTACACCTGACTGAACAATCCTGCCCGAGGATCTTCCGGATTCAACCGCGCCAGCTCGCGCAGAATTTCCTTCGATCGCTCATCCTGTACCTTTGGCACTGCAATCTGTACCTCAACAATCTGATCGCCGCGCTTGCCCTCTACCGACGCTGAAGGCACACCCTTTTCCCGCAGCCGCAATTTTTGGCCTGTCTGCGTTCCCGGAGGAATTTTCAACTGCGTTCGGCCATCAATCGTCGGCACTTCAATCTTCGAGCCCAGCGCCGCTTCCGCAACTGTAACTGGAACAGTTACATATATGTCGTCAACGTTCCGCGTAAAGACAGGATTGGTTCCGGTGCGAACAATCAGGTACAAATCTCCGGCCGCACCGCCGTGGACACCGGCATTTCCTTTGCCCGCCAGACGAATTCGCTGTCCATCGCGTGTTCCCGGCTTGATGCGAAATTCCGCAGTCTCCGTTCGCGCGACCGTCCCCTGTCCCTGGCAAGTGGCGCAACTCTGCTGGACTTGCCCGGTACCACCGCAGCGCGGGCACTGAATATTGAATTTCATCCGCCCGCCCATCTGCGTCACCTGTCCGGTGCCATCGCATTCCGGGCACACAGTTTCGCCGCCCTTCGATGCTGTTCCGTGACAAGTAGAGCATGGCACTTGGCGAGTGATCTGCAGCTTCAACGATCCGCCGCGAATCGCCGTCCAGAAATCGACATTCACCTGGTATTCCAGATCGCTGCCGGGTTGCGGGCCAGCTTCCTGCTGGTCTCCGTGGAACATGCCGGAAAAAATATCGCGGAATCCTCCCCACGATGTGGACCCTCCGCCGCCTGCACCGGCGCGCTGTCCAGCTCCGGAACGCTGTCCGGCTCCGGCGGCAAAATCCGAAAAATCAAATCCTTCAAATCCGACAGGACCGGCGCCACGCTGCTGCTGCTGTCCTCGTCCTTGCGCGCCGCGGAAACCATAGCCGCCCTGCGCCGCCGCTTCTGCCGCCGCCGGATCGATATTGTCGGAGTAGAAGCCGAGCTGGTCGTAGATCTTTCGCTTCTTGGGATCGCTCAGGATGTCGTTGGCCTCCGACATCTCCTTGAACTTCTCCTCCGCCTTCTTATCCCCGGGATTTACATCGGGATGATATTTACGCGCAAGCTTGCGAAACGCCTTGCGAATATCGTCCGCCGACGCAGTTTTCTTCACCCCGAGAATGCCGTAATAATCTTTCGTCTGTGTCGCCATAGCTTTTCTTTATGCGGTCATCGTCTGCTTCAGTTCGCCAGTTTTCCGGTTTCGCGGAGCTGGAGTCACTACCTTATGAATCTCAGCCTCGACCGCGTCCCTCGCCGATTCCAGGTCATACTGCGATTGCAGGTTCATCCAGAACTCCGGCGTCATGCTGAAATAGCGTCCCAGCCGGAGAGCCGTATCGGCGGTAATGCCACGCCGCTCATTCACGATTTCCGAGATGCGAGTTGCCGGAACCCTCAATGCAAGCGCCAATGCGTTCGCACTCAGGCCAAGCGGGACCATAAACTCCTCCCGCAGCATCTCGCCTGGATGGAGCGGCGGCATGCGGTCATGTTTCACTCGGGCTTGTATCGCTGATTTCATCCGCTACTCACTTAGCAGTCTTGTCTCGATTCAGAATCTGCTCCTGTGCTCCCACAGGTAGCTTATCGTGTAGAGCTTGTATTCTCTTCGGATTCGAGATCATGTATTCGGTAATAATATTTACTAATCCGAAAAGTGAGAGCGCGATCTCTGGGTTATCACGAACGTCCAAAACGCCTGGATGAACCTGATTGTTCCCTACAACCCTTACGACGTCCAGCGATTGCCTAATGGTATCGGGCAAACCCCTCTCCACCAAAGTTCCAATGTCCTCATTTAGGTTCTTCCCCGGCAGACCCAGATGAGTACAGAGGTTTTGGATTGAGAGGCGCAGCAAAGCAGCGCTCGCGCGCGATGAATACGGGAAGACCTTTAAAGCCTCATCGAAATCAGCCCTGACTTCGGGAGGCATTTCGGCTGCCGGTTCGGAAACGAGTTCGTTATCCGGATAGGAAAGCTTTTGATCTCGCCAGATCGAAACATCTCCACAGAGATCGCAAATAGCAACCTTATACCTCGGGGGTATATAGTGTGCGCTCAGTCCCGACCTATCCAACCCCATCCACGACCATCTGTGGTGCGAGCAGGCACCACACCATGGACAATTAAATTGTGAAGCGTCGAATTTCGGCTCGACATATTTGTTCATCGGTGCAGTGCCTCTCTACAGCTCCTTCAATTTGAACGTCAAATTAAACTTGTATTAGGAAAGTGGGCTCGCCGAGCAATTTCAATTCCACACCTTGTCCACATCAATCGGTTGAATGCGGCAGAAAATATCCGGCGCCACACGCGCCATCTTTGCCACAAATTCTTCAGCCTCTTCGCGCGTCTGGAATACTTCCTTGCTGTACACCTGACCCGCACGAAGCTGCTCACATTGCCATACAGTATCGGTCATCACAACTCCTTCTCGAATTCTGTAGCCCCCTAGAAGCAGCGGAGGGTGCCCGTGGATTCACAGGACACCCTCCAATCACGGAATGCGCTTGCATCCATGCTTTGCGTACGTTTCTTAACGGCTTGCCGGATTCTTTAGTTCGTCTCGATCCGGTTGCGCCTTTATTTCTTTTCGTCGACGTCGACATACTCCGCGTCGATCACGCCTTCGTCCTTCTTCGCCTCAGCTTCCGGCTGCGCGCTTCCGTTTGCGCCTTCCGCGGTTGCGGTTTCCGGTGCAGCCGCGTTGGCCTTGTACATCGCCTCGGCCAGCTTATGTGACGCGGCGGTCAGTTTCTCCCGCGCTGCGTTCAATTCTGCCGGACTTGGCGAGCCTTCCAGCGTCTTCTTGGCGTCGGCCAGAGCGCTCTCTACTTCGCTCTTGTCGCCCGCAGCCACCTTGTCGCCGCTGTCCTTCAACATCTTCTCGATGTTATAGACCAGGCCGTCCAACTGGTTCCGCGCCTCGATTTCTTCGCGCTTCGACTTGTCCTCCGCGGCGTGGGCTTCGGCATCTTTCGCCATCCGCTCCACTTCCTCTTTGCTTAGACCCGATGAAGACGTAATCGTGATCTTCTGGTCCTTGCCGGTCGCGTTATCCTTTGCGGTCACGTTCAGAATGCCGTTTGCATCGATGTCGAACGTTACCTCAATCTGCGGAATACCGCGTTGCGCAGGAGGAATTCCACTCAGCTTGAACTTGCCCAGCGTGCGGTTCTGGCTCGCCAGCGGCCGCTCGCCCTGCAGTACGTGGACTTCGACCTCCGTCTGACTGTCCGCCGCCGTCGAAAACGTTTCCGTCTTTTTGGTCGGAATCGTCGTGTTGCGCTGGATCATCGGAGTGGCAACCCCACCCAGCGTTTCAATGGCCAGCGTCAACGGAGTCACGTCGAGCAGCAGCAGGTCTTTCACCTCGCCGCCCAGTACGCCCGCCTGCACCGCAGCTCCAATGGCAACCACTTCGTCCGGGTTGACGCCCTTGTGCGGTTCCTTGCCGAACAGGTCCTTCACGATCTGCTGGATCTTCGGCATGCGAGTTTGTCCGCCCACCAGGACCACTTCGTCAATCTTGCTTGCCTCGATCCCGGCATCTTTCAGCGCCTGCTTGCAAGGACCAACCGAACGCTGCAACAGGTCATCCACCAACTGCTCCAGCTTGGCGCGCGTCAGCTTTTTGACAAGGTGCTTCGGACCGGTCGCGTCCGCGGTGATGAAAGGCAGATTGATCTCCGACTCAGTTGTGGTCGACAGCTCAATCTTGGCCTTTTCCGCGGCGTCCTTCAGTCGCTGCAGCGCCATTTCGTTGCCCTTGGCGCGCAGATCCAGGCCCTCATCTTTCTTAAACTCGTCAATCAGCCAATCCACAATGCGCTGGTCGATGTTGTCGCCGCCCAGGTGCGTATCGCCATTGGTTGATTTCACTTCGATGACGCCCTCGCCCACTTCCAGCACGGATACGTCGAACGTACCGCCGCCAAAGTCGTACACCACGATGGTCTCGTCCTTCTTCTTATCGAGCCCGTAGGCCAGCGCTGCCGCTGTCGGCTCGTTCACAATCCGCTTGACGTCCAGGCCGGCAATCTTGCCCGCGTCCTTGGTCGCCTGGCGTTGCGCATCGTTAAAGTACGCAGGAACCGTGATCACAGCCTCAGTCACAGTTTGGCCAAGATAGTCTTCCGCGGCCTTCCGCAGCTTCTGCAGGATCATCGCCGAAATCTCCGGCGGGGTGTAATCCTTGCCCTGGGCCTCGACGACGATGTGATCTCCCTGTTGTTTCACTTTGTAGGGAACCATCTTCATTTCGTCGTTCACTTCGTTGTAGCGCCGTCCCATAAAGCGCTTGATCGAATAGATTGTGTTGTCCGGGTTCGTGATCGCCTGCCGCTTGGCCACTTGGCCGACCAGACGCTCGCCGCTCTTGGTAAAAGCGACGACAGACGGCGTCGTGCGACCGCCTTCCTCGTTGGGAATTACCTTCGGCTCGCCGCCTTCCATGACTGCGACGACCGAATTGGTGGTTCCCAGGTCAATTCCTATAATTTTCCCCATGATGCCCCTCTTTTTGACAGATTCTCCACCTAACTCCGCTTCTCTAGTATGTCAGTTGAGTGACTTACTGTCAACTTAATTGATGCACCCCATAGCCATAAGGTTGCAATTATCTTAAGCTATTGAATAGAAAAGGGATGCACGTACGCCTCCGAGTTCCAAAGAAGACGAAATCCACAGCCAGGGCTGGACTTAGGACGACAGCTGTAAATCGGCGTTTCGGAGGGAGCAGGCGGCTTCAGCCCCCTGAGAATAGGCTGATTTTGACCGCCATTAGACGCGGTATTTGCCCCTGCAGTCGTACATCGGCATTCCGGCGGGAGCAGGGGGCTTCAGCCCCCTGAGAATGGCTGATCTTCAGGCCCCTGAAGCCCGACTATTTCCCGATACCATTGCAAGTAGGCATTTCGGAGGGAGCAGGGGGCCTTAGCCCCCTGAAAATAGACTGGTTTTCGCGGCCTTTAGGCTCGGGTATTTTCCCCTAAAGTTGTAAATCGGTGTTTCGGAGGGAGCAGGGGGCTTTAGCCCCCTGAGAATAGGCTGATTTTCAAGGCCTTCAGGCCCGGGCCTTCGTCCCATGCCGCGGAAATTGAAGCAAACACAACCGTAGATTTAGGATTGAAAACGAGCAAGCTCCTCAATAGCCAACGTGGTGCAGATACCCGACTGCGACCGCTGCCACCAGGCAGTAGATGCCAAACCAGTACCAGCGTCCGCTTTCCAGCCACTGGCTTAGCCATTTCAGAGCCACCAGCCCAGCCAGGAAGGCAAATACCATCCCCAGCAAGCTCGGCATCATCGCGTTGGCGATCGGAGCAGCTCCCGCCAAATGCCGCGCCTTCAGCAGTCGCCAGACTTCCCTGGCAATCGCCGGAGGCGTCAGGATGACTGCCAGCGCGAAGCTGAACTCCTCCGCGCGCGCTTTTGCTACCCCCAGCAGCATGCCGGTAGAGATGGTCGCCCCGGACCGCGAAAATCCGCGAAAGGGAAGGCAGAGGCCCTGGATACCGCCAATCCAGCCTGCCTGGTTCATGTCGAGTCCGGTTGAACCCGCGACTCGATCCTCGCGTGCCCCGGAGGAGTTTTCGCGGCTATGGCGCAGCCCAGCGATCAGGATCAGAATGCCCACGGCCGCCAGCGCGGGAGCGATCAGGTCCAGCCGGCCAAACAGCTCTTCCACCTGAGCATGCTTGCCGTGCAGCACCAGCTTTTCGATGCCTTCAATCAACCCATAGCCGATGATCGCGGTCACGAAGCTGGCGACAAACAACTGCGCGACGACGGTCTTAAAGGTGCGGGCATCTCGGAAATAGGTCGCGCGCCATTGCTTCCAGAAGTAGACGATCACCGCAAACATGGTGCCGGTGTGCAGCATGACCAGCAACAACGTCATCGACGGAGAGGTGGGATCCATCCCCATCAGTTTTTCCGCGACTACGACGTGTGCGGAACTGGAAACAGGCAGTAACTCGGCCATTCCCTGGATGATGGCGAGGATGATGACGTGCAGAATCGACATGTTGAAACCCTAATTCCTTAACTAGAGGATTGAATCGTCAAAAGTCGAGCGCAGGCTGTCCGATGACATCGCACCAGTGAAACGAAGTTTGCATATCCGGTCAGCCAGCCAGCTGTTCTGAGGCTGCACGAAGTGGTTCTGCGGATTCCGTTTGCTCTAGCGCGTGATTGCTGGCCAGACGGTTGCGATAGCTTGCCCCGACAAATTCTCGAAACAGCGGATGCGGCTGTAGGGGTTTCGATTTGAACTCGGGATGGAACTGGCATCCCAGGAAAAATGGATGATCTGGAATCTCCACAATCTCGACATAAGTCGCGTCCGGAGTCGTTCCCGTAATGCGCAGGCCCGCGCCAGTCAGGATGGCTTCATATTCCCGATTGAACTCGTAGCGATGGCGATGGCGCTCGCTGATTTCGGTTTGTCCGTAGGCCCGTGCCGCCAGCGAATCCGGCTGCAGCATGCACGGCCACGCGCCCAGCCGCATGGTACCGCCCATTTCCTCTACGCCGGTCAGTTCGCGCAGTTTGTAAATCACGCGATGCGGCGTCGCTGGATCGAATTCGCTCGAATTCGCGCCATCCAGTCCGCAAACATTCCGTGCATATTCAATGCATGCGGTTTGCATGCCCAGACAGATGCCGAAATAAGGAATGTGTCGTTCACGAGCATAGCGAATCGCGTTCAGCATGCCTTCAATACCGCGCTTGCCGAAGCCGCCGGGCACCAGGATGCCATCAAATCCGGCCAGCTGACTTTCATAGCCGCGATCTCCGGCTTCCTTCGATTCCAGGCCCTCAGCTTCCACCCAGGTGACAGAGAGCTTCAGGTTATGCGCCAGCGCACCGTGCACCAGTGCTTCTTTCAGCGACTTGTAACTGTCTTCATACTCGACATATTTTCCAACAATGCCGATCGAGACCTCGTCTTTCGGGTTGTAGCAGCGGTCGACCAACTCACGCCACCGATCCAGATTCGCTTCGCCGGCCTGCAGGTGCAGGTACTTCAGCACCAGCGCATCCACTTTTTCCTGTGCGAACACCAGCGGAACTTCGTAAATCGAGGGAACATCTTTCGCAGTAACAACGGCCTGTTCCTCGACGTTGCAGAACAGCGCAATCTTCGACTTCATCTCGCGCGAAAGAAAACGATCCGTGCGGCAAAGCAGAATATCCGGCTGGATTCCAATAGAAAGCAGCTCCTTCACCGAGTGCTGTGTCGGCTTGGTCTTTAGTTCCTGTGCCGCCGCAATCCACGGAACCAGCGTGACGTGGACAAACAATGTATTCTCGCGCCCCAGTTCCTGACGCATCTGCCGAATGGCTTCTAAAAATGGCAGCGACTCAATGTCGCCGACTGTGCCGCCAATTTCCACTAGCACGATGTCAACATCGGCCGCCACCTTGCGCATCGCATTCTTGATTTCGTTGGTGACGTGCGGAATCACCTGAACCGTCTTGCCCAGATAATCGCCGCGCCGCTCCTTGGTGATGATTTGCTCGTAGATGCGGCCGGTGGTCAAATTATTGTCCCGCGACAGACGAGCATGCGTGAAACGCTCGTAATGGCCCAGATCCAGATCCGTCTCCGCACCATCGTCGGTGACAAACACCTCGCCGTGCTGGAAGGGCGACATGGTGCCGGGATCGACATTCAGGTAGGGATCGAATTTCATCAGGTTGACGCGCAGGCCTCGGCTCTCCAACAGACAGCCAAGCGAGGCCGCAGCCAGTCCTTTACCAAGGCTGGACACAACTCCACCGGTAACGAAGATGTATTTAGCAGACATGGGCGCGATTCCTTGAAAAGCTTGTGGGTGTGGATCGTACGAGGTAGGCACGATCTATTCTCGCAGAAGCAGCCACACCTGCAAAGAAATTTTCGATCAAATTCACTTCAGCAACAAAAAGAAATCGCCACAGGGTCAATTTCCTGACGCTCCGGTTAATGGCGCGCGAAGTGGAAGGAAAGACAGGCCTGCAACGACCTGAAGAGAGAAAACTTACAGGGGCAGCGTGGCAAACCACCTGCCCCCTTGCTGTTCTGGGGAAGGACCCTCAGAAATGCGACGTCTCGATCAGCATACTAGAAATTGAAAACCGATTGACCGGAATCGACAAATTTCGGCTCCAATATTCACAGGTTTTAGAAATGAAACGCAACCTGACCCGTCAGCGCTCGCGGCGTCACATAGTGTGTTCCGCTGAACGTTGACAGAAAGTTATACAACGCATACTTGTTCGTCACGTTGATGGCCGTCAACGTCGCGCTCAATTTGTATCGCTTCCCGTTCAGGATGTTGTCGTCGCCCAACTCCATATCGAACAGGTTGCGAGGAGCGATTCGCGGCGGATTGTGGTCATCATTTTCCGTGCCGGGTGCAGGAATCTTCACCAGAGTCGATGAATACTCCGACGCGGGGCATGGCGTTGGCAGGGGAGTGGTTGGAGTTGCGCGAACGCCGTTGCAGGTGAGACCAGCCTGAAACTCCTGATCGGCCGTCAGCCCGCTGAGATCGACCGCGGGTACGCCGTTCAGCGTGGTGGATTGCGGACAGTTATTTCCAGGACCGACGCCATAGCAGGGCACTGACCCTGCCACTAATCCGCTATCGTATCGCCAGTTGAACCCGAACCATGGGCCGCCATGCGGAAACTGATATTGCATGTGGGTCGTCTCGTTGTATTTTTCATCGTGATCAATTCGGAAGGGCAGGCCGCTTTGCCCCACGGTAGCGCCGGCTCCCGCGGTCTGCGGTGGGAAGAAGCGCGCAGCTACGGAAGACATGACCACGAAGGCGGATACACCGTGGATCGTAGGGACATCGGTGCGCAGAGTAAATCCCGTTATTTTGGAATTATGCCAGTCGATCGGGAAGGTGATGGGAGTATTGCCCAGCACACTGAAATCGAAAGCATTATGCGTATATTTCCAGATGTAGTCCCCGCTCAACACCGCATATTTTCCAAAAGCTTGTTGCAGGCCGGCATGAAACTCGTTTCGAAAACCAGGCTGGAGAGTTCCCGATACACCTGGCGTACAAAGTAGAAGCGGCGCCAATACCGGATTTGAGCATCCCTGGCTGGAAAGCACGAGATTTTCGTTAAACGGTGTTTCCAATGTGCGTGCGTATGAAATGCGCAGCACAGTGTTGGTCGGCTTAACACTATAAGCAATCCCGACACGCGGTTCTGCCTGGCGGGCTACCGTCAAGCCATTGTACAGATCACCGCGCATTCCCAGATTGAACAGCCAATTGCCGGTCTTGATCTGGTCTTCGACATAGAGCGCGAGTTCCTTCACATCTGTATGGCCGAAGTAATAGTAGTCCGTTCCTCCGCGTGTCAGGTCATACGGCTGCAGCACCGGGAGATAGTTCGGATTCGCCGTATAACCCGCACCCGCGCATTGGGTGGGGTCGCTGAACCCGGCGATGGAATTTCCGTTTGCATCGACGCATGGTGAATTAAACGTCGGTGCAACCACAGCGAGGGTATCGTGTTCGCGAAGGAAGGTCTGTTCATACACAGCTCCCGCCTTCACGTTGTGAATTCCTTTTGAGTAGGAAATGTCTGAGTGCAGGCCAGCGTTTAGCAAGGTCCGCTCTTGTCCAATCGTCTGATTTTGCAGATTGGGGGGGCCCAGGTCGGCCAGAGGATTCTCGCTCGGATAATAGTTATAAGCATCCTTGCGGACATAGGCGCCGATGTTCCACACCGAATACTGGTTCAGCAATTTGGTGTAAGTCGGGGCGATATTAAATGTCCCAATCTTCGACTTCTGATCGGTATTTCCAACATTGCCGAAGACCGGATCGGGCCCACTGCCACCGCTGATCACATTCTGGATATTCAGATTGTCATAAGCATTTGGAGTCTGAAACCAGGAGCGAGTGTAGTTCAGATTCAAATGCGCCGAATCTCCCGACGCGAATTGATAATCCAGGCGATCGAAAAAGTTCTCTTCGTTTCCCTTGTCGTGAAATACCGTGAACTCCGGACCATCCAGGAATCGACCGGTGTTCAATCCATCCACCGACAAAAAGTTGCCCCAATTTTTCCCGCCATAGGAAACGTTAAACGCTCCGGTCGTCGATCCAAAAGACCCGTACGAAGTGCTGACACCGCCGGTGGGTTTGGTTATGCCGAGTCCTGAGCGCGTGGTCACTACAATGACCAGGCTGGTCTTGTCGCCGTATTCTGCCGGCGGCGCACCGCTGATCACTTGAACGGATTGAATCGAATTGACCGGGATTTGATTGGAAAATACCTTGCTCTGCTGATCGGTGATGGGTTGACCATCGACAGAAAAAGAGTTCGATGCATGATCGCCCAGGCCATGGAAGAGTCCGTTGGAATCTGCGGCCACACCAGGAGACATCAGTGTCACCAGCGAACTGACGGACGACGACTGGCTTTCGATAGGAAGCTTGGCAAAGGATTTACGATCCAGACTCGTATGCATGGTGGTATCGTTTTCCAGCAGATCGCCGGCATCCACCGTGACTGTGCTGGATGATCCCTCGACCTTTAAGACGATTTTCATGTGCGTCGGCACGGAGGAGTCGACGTTAGCGTCTTCCGCGACCGAGCCGAACCCCGTTGCCACCGCCGTCAAATGGTAATGATTGAACGGCAAGTTAGCGAACTGAAACGCGCCCGATGCATTGGTCTGAGCGCTTTCCGCGTATCCGCTGACCGGGTTTTGGATGGTGACGGTTGCGCCTGGTACTACGGCGCCGGTGGGATCGGTAACCGTCCCGATCACACTCCCTGAATTGGTTTGCGCAAAAAGAACTGGCGCAATCGCTAAGCTGAATAGAACAGCCAGGATAAAAACAACGGCGCGTCGAAGAGACGAGCGCATAGAAGCGACCTCCTTAGGTTGAACAGCGCTGCGATCAATTGTTTGGATGGCGTTTTGGGATCAGCAGGCAGGGAGGGGTGGAGCGCGGCTTGCGGCAAAGCGGCTTTCTACGCTGGATTGCACGGGAAAGTCGGGAACAACGACTTGACCGGTCTGGTATAGGCGCACCACAGGAGGAACGTGCACTCCCAGAGGCGGCGCTGCATGTAACGTGACGCAGATGGTGCAGTGCTCGGGCGCCGTTTTATCCAGCAGCGGATGAATGTGGCAAACCGGCAGCATCATGGCCAGCAGCAACAGGAAGATGCTGGTGGCAATGGTGGTCTTGCTGACTCGAGTTTGAGACCTTGTGTGCATCACTGCTTTTGGGGTGTTGCCAGGATGGATCGAGAGAGACTGACGCCTGTCGCCATTATAGACAGAGTTCTATCTAGCGACCTAGGACCCACAGTAACTCAACACATTTGAGGTCAATAGGATTGCAGGCGATGTGCGGAGGGAGAGGAATCTATTGACTCCTTCGCATCGATGGCGTCTAGCTGGGCATTTTCGCAGCCACCATCTCCTCGGCCAGGGTGCACACCTCTTCCAGAGTCAGGCTGCTGGTATCCAGGTGGACGGCGTCTGGCGCCGGCTGCAAAGGCGATGCGACGCGGTTCCGATCCCGGGTATCGCGATCGCGTACCGCGGCTAAAACAGCCTCCGGAGTGGGTGCGTCATTCGATCCTGCAATCTGCAGATAGCGGCGCTGGCCGCGAATTTCGTCCTGTGCGTCCAGAAAAATCTTCAGCTCGGCGTCCGGAAACACCTTGGTGCCAATATCGCGGCCTTCCATCACCACGCCGCCCTGCTGGCCCAAAGCGCGCTGCCGCTCCACCATCCAGGCCCGCACGCGCGGATGCACACTCACCTGCGAAGCGGCTTCGGAGACATCTTTTTCACGGATCCGCCGCGTGACATCGATCCCATCGAGCAAAACGCGGTTGGTGTCATTGGGGCGTGGCTCCAGGATGATCTGTGTTGTCTCGGTCAACCGCGCCAGCGCGGCTTCATCGTTCAACGCAGTCTGCGTGTTCAGCGCTTTCAGGGCAAGCGCGCGATACATCGCCCCAGTTTCAAGATTGAGCAATCCAAAACGGCGCGCCAGGTGTGCGGCCAGAGTGCTTTTACCTGCGCCCGCGGGTCCATCGATGGCAATCACCGGACGCAGCCGTCGCGAACCCGACGCAATCGTGCTTTGTGACGACGCGGTCATTTCTTCTTGCCGCTCTTTCTCGCCGCATGCTTCCCGTGCGGCCGATTGCTGCGGCCCGCCGCCGTCGAACCTTTACCGCCTCGCGGATTCTTCGCCCAGAATGGCTTGGCACCGCTCTTCGCTCGCGTCTCTGATCCAGAGCCTTCTTTCCGCTCGCGGCGTTTAGGCGCAGACTCTTCGCCGCCCGAAGCAGCCGATCGCTTCGCCCACGGCTTTGCGCTCCCAGCTTTCGCGAAAGGTTTACCGGCGGAACGGGCTTTGTACGATTTTGCGCTGCCAACTCGCGAACTCGCTCCCTTCGAGGCCCAAGGCCTGGCTCCCGCGGGTCTCGCTTCGCCATCGGCAGATCGCGCTTCGGAAGCTCGTGCCCCGGCAGACTTGAATCCAGAGCGAGTGAAACCAGATGGCTTAAATCCAGAAGACTTGCCGTACGGTTTTCTTCCCGTCGGCTTCTCACCCGCATCCGCGCGATCGCGCTGCCACGGCTTGGGTCGATCGCCTGCTTCCCGAGGAGCGCGTGGGCGTGGGGAAAATTCGCCATCGCCAGACTTTGCAGCCCACGGCTTAGCCCCGCGCGGTTTGAATCCGGCGGATTTTGCAGCATACGGCTTCCGCGCTCCACCTCGCGCATCGGATCGTGAGTCAGTTCGTGAATCGCCCGCGCCATCGAATTTCTTCCACGCCCTGGGTCGATCCTCCCGGCCCTCTCCAGCGGACGATCTGGATTGCCATGGCTTCGCGCTGCCGAATTTCGATCCTGAAGCTTTCGCGCCGAATGGCTTGGCTCCGCGGAATTTCCCTCCGCCCGGCTTGAAACCTGCAGACTTGGGAGCATATGGCGTCCTGCCCGCAGCGGGCGCCTCGGGAACTTCGCCGGCTTTTTCCCAGCGTCGAGCGCGTTCTCCCATTCCATGCCCTTTGGCGGCGTAGCCTTTTTTCTCCTGCGTCTTCGCGCCTCGCTCCGCTCGATCGGGAGAAAAGGCCCCACGAGACGGGCCAGAGTCACGATCACGTCCAAAGCGCGGCGGTCCAGACCTGCCTGGTCCAGCACCCGGCCTGGGCCGGCCGGATCCAGAGGGCCGTGGACGATCTGCTTCCGGACGTCCATCCGCGCTGGCGGCAATCCTGCCCCCGCGAGGAACATACGCTCCCGCGGGACGAGAAAATCCACCCGCTGCGGAACGC
>JBARFA010000090.1:0-7442 GCA_049796755.1 Acidobacteriaceae bacterium | reverse complement strand
CCTTGCAACACTGAATGGCCGGTGCTGTGACGCGCGACCAACACCGTCAAAGAGATGGACGTAATGGCGAAGATGATCGCACACCAGGTGGTCACCTTGGTGAGAATGTTGACGGTTCCGCGGGGACCGAAGGCGGTCTGCGAGCCCTGGCCGCCAAACGCGCCGGCAAGATCCGCGCCCTTGCCCGGCTGCAGCAGGATAATCCCGATCAGAACAAAACAAACGACGACGTGAAGAACGGTAAACAGATAAATCATGGTGTCACTTTCAAATAGGAAACTGTGTGCGCAATGGCGACGAAACGCCTGGTTCCTGGTGCGGAAGGGGGGACTTGAACCCCCATGCCTTTCGGCGCCACCCCCTCAAGATGGTGTGTCTGCCATTTCACCACTTCCGCGGAATGCGCTTAGACCAACTATACCATCTGGACTGCGGGTTTCGCCTGTCGGCGAGGGCTGCTGCCGAGGAGGTTCGTCAGTCAGGGTGCGGTTGATTCATCTGTAACGACAAAGACTTACGTGTGGAGGCCGAGGGTACAACAGGAAATCGATTGTCACCATCTGAAATGACAGAGGAGACATCATCTTGTCGAACAATGACAATGCAATTCGCACTGTGCGGTCCGTGATCCAGGTACTCCACGATGGTCAACGAGGCATGGCGGCGATCGGCGCCGAGCTGAAGAATGAAACGGCGAAACATTACTTCCTGCAAGAAACCCAGTTGCGGGCAGAGTATGCGGCGGAGCTTGAGAACGAACTCCATCACCTGGGAGTTCACGATGTGAAAGAAGGCGGCACCGCAGCCGGTGTGGTTCACCGCGTCTGGGCGGACCTGAAGGCGCAGCTGGGTGGTGGCGACCATACACTGCTGAAGACAGCGGAAGAGGGAGAGGACGAGACCAAGGAGAAATACGCAGAAGCCCTGAACGAAACGCTGCCGGGAAATATCGCCGATTTGCTGCGCGAACAACAGGCACACATCCTTGAAGCTCACGATAAAATTCGTGGCTTTCGAGACAGCGCCGCTGCATGAACATGGCTTCAGTCGCGGGGCAATGAGGCGTGCCGATGTGGCTTTCGCAACTATGGCGATGCGAACCTGGTATCTAGAATTTTGACGATCCTATTCGGAGATAGATACCAGGATAGAGTGATGAGTGCTGCCGGCATAGTTCGGATCGGGATTTCTGGATGGACGTATCCTCCGTGGCGAGGCGTATTTTTTCCGAAGAAGCTATCTCAAAAATACGAACTGGAATACGCGGCAAGCATTTTTCGAACCATTGAAATCAACGGAACGTTTTACTCGCTGCAGCGGCCGTCCAGTTACCAGTCGTGGGCAGAGCGCACTCCAGAAAATTTCGTGTTTTCCGTCAAGGGACCGCGATACATCACCCACATGCGCCGCCTGCGAGAGGTCGAGGCTCCGCTGGCAAACTTCTTCGCTTCCGGCATTTTGAAGTTAGGGGCGAAGTTGGGTCCGATGCTATGGCAGCTCCCGCCCAATTTCCAATATTCAAGTGAGTTGATGGAAAGCTTCCTGGAGCTACTGCCTCGAAATACTGAAGAGGCGGTTGAGCTGGGGAAGAAACACGATCGCATGGTGGAGGGAAGATCTTTCCTGGAGATAGACCTAAATAGGCCGCTGCGTCACGCCCTGGAGATTCGCCACCCAAGCTTTGTTGTGCCGGAGTTCATCGCGCTGCTGCGCAAATATAAAGTTGCGCTAGTGTGTGCGGATACGGTGGAGTGGCCGCGTCTGATGGATGTGACCTGCAACTTTGTTTACTGTCGTCTGCACGGTTCCAAGGTGTTATATTCGAGCGGCTACAGCAAGGCGGCGATCGAACAATGGGCAGAGCGCGTGGCTGCGTGGGCAAAGGGCGGCGAACCGAGCGATGCTGAACACGCCAGCACAAAGAAAGCCGTTACGCGCGCGAAGAGAGATGTCTTTGTGTACTTCGACAATGACGTGAAGGTTCGCGCGCCGAGAGACGCAAAAAGGTTGCAAGCCCGCATGGATGAATTGCTGTCCTGAGTGGCATCGCTAAGTTTCAGCGCGAAAGGTTTCGGTTGTACGGGATCGTTGACGGAAAGAATTTTCTTTGTTCGGCGCATGAATGCGTGCTCGAAGCCGGGGACAACAACGCGCATGCGTGATCCATCTGACTTAGATAAGGGGATACATCCCCCAATGGAGTCAGACAATGCCAAAAGAAGAACACACAAGAGCCGCCGAACATCATGAAAGCGCTGCGAAGTTCCATCGAAACGCAGCCGAAAGTCATGGCCGCGGCGATCATGAGCAGGGCTTTCAGCATTCCACGCAAGCCCACGATTACTCCACTCGAGCCCATCAAAGCTCGAACGACGCACACGAGCGTTCCAAAATGAGCCGCTCCGAAGCTGGTTCGAAGGGCGGAAAATCATTGAGCTCCGAAGAGCACGCGCGGGCGGGCTCACAATCGCACAAGAACGGGTAGTTGCTGGAGTTGTTTGCAGCAAGGTGAGGGCGGTGCGGATTCTGTGATCGAAAGACCGCGCCGCCCTCAAAACTGTTCTCTGAGTCGCAGTTGAATTCGGCCAGCCCTGTGACCGGCGGCTTTGCTACAGTAGCACTAGAATGCACGCCCGCATCTTGCCACTGATAGTTCGATTGGCCGATTTTTTCACGATCGCATTCAGTGCGCTTTTTCCTTTGCTCAATCCGTTCGGCTCCGCAATGTTATTCCTGGGGCTGGTGGGTCCGGCTGACGCGATTGTGTATCGGCGTCTTGCCCGCAAAGTCGCGCTCTATACAGTCCTCTTCCTGATGGTCGTAGATCTGGCGGGAGCCCTGGTACTGACGTTTTTCGGCATATCTCTTCCTGTGATTCAGGTTGCGGGCGGCTTGGTTCTCGCTTCTATGGGCTGGAAGTTATTGAGTCAACCCGATGCCCCGGAAGCGGCACAGGCTTCGAACTCGTCCAGGTCGCTGGAAGCACTGGACTCAGAAGCTTTTTATCCCTTTACTTTTCCTTTGACGGCCGGCCCCGGGGCCGTCGTGGTGACTCTGACGCTGGCTGCGCACGCCGAACAGCCGACCTCCATTGACAGCATCTTCAGCCAGCTTGGACTTTTTCTGGCGTTGGTGGTGTTGTGCGGGATGATCTACTTCGCCTACGGTTACGCGCCAGCCTTGGCACGCAAAATATCCCGCCAGACCGTTCACGGAATCCTGCGAATTATCTCTTTTATTTTGTTGGCGATCGGGGTGCAAATCTTCTGGCGAGGCGCTGAGGTGTTGCTGCGGGAGGCACTCCGGATTCACGGGTAAGGTGGTGTTGCCGCCTTTCTTTTCTTAGGTTTGGCTTGCTCGCGCGATGGCAGCACTGACGCAGAAAGCCCCCTGTTCCTATTGATTTTTGGAGTGTTTCTTCGTAAAATAGTAGACGGTTCACGCCTTCGCACCCCCCTGCAAGGGTGATCGCAGTTTTCTCTTGTTGAACCCGCACACACTCTAGCCAGCAAAGGAATAGCGAATTCATGGCAAAACGCCGCGGAAATCCAAACTGGGGCAAGCCCGAACCGATCGGTCCGGTAGTGCCTACGGTGACTTCTTTTGAACAGGTTGTCAAGGAATACAAACTAACCCCGGACCAATACATTCGGTCCACTCGCTTACGGGAATGGGCACGCCGGAACAAAAATTCGAAGTATATTCCGGAAGCACTGCTCGAAGCCTGGGGTTTTGAGATCGAATCCTCTCTGTAGAAAAACTGTTCGCAATTGGAGATGCCACCTCAACCGGGGTGGCATTTCTTTTGCGGGAAAATGTTCGCAACCAGGCGTCTCGTACAATAAGTGCAATGGTCACTCCCACTCCATTTGTCGATGTTCCAGTTGCGATCGAAGAAATTCGCGCCGGTCGCATGATTGTGGTGGTCGACGATGAAAATCGCGAGAATGAAGGCGATTTGACTCTGGCGGCGGAATTCGTGACGCCGGAAGCCATCAATTTTATGGCGCGATTTGGACGTGGCCTGATTTGCCTGGCGCTGACAGAGGATCGAGCAGATCATCTCCGTCTGCGTCCCATGACGGAAGAAAATACTTCACGCTTCGGCACGGCGTTCACAGAGAGCATTGAGGCGCGTGAGGGAGTGACAACAGGGATCAGCGCGCATGATCGTGCGCATACCATTTGCGTTGCGATCGATCCGAAATCGGGAGCTGCTGATCTGGCGCGGCCGGGACATGTGTTTCCTCTGCGCGCTCGTCGTGGCGGAGTGCTGGTGCGCGCCGGCCAGACGGAAGCCTCCGTCGATCTGGCGCGCATGGCCGGGCTGATCCCTGCGGGAGTGATCTGCGAAATTATGAAGGATGACGGGACCATGGCGCGCGTGCCCGACCTGATCGAGTTTTGCGGAGAGCATGGCATCAAGTTGCTGACGGTCGCGGAACTGATTCGATATCGCCTGCAGAACGAGCGCAATATTTATCGCGTGGCGGAATCGATGCTGCCGACTCCGTTTGGCGAGTTCCGCATGATCGCTTATGAGAGCGAAGTGGACGGCGGCGAAAGCCATGTCGCGCTTGTCTACGGAGATGTTGCGGAAAGTGACGAACCGGTGCTGGTGCGAGTGCACACACATTGTCTGGCAGGCGATGTGTTTGGAACTCCACTATGCGATTGCCAGCAGGTGGTGCGCCGATCGCTGCAGATGATCTCTGAAGCGGGACGTGGCGCCTTGATTTATCTGCATAACAACACGAAAGGATTTGGCATCGATACCAAAGGCGAGGAGCCGAGGCTGGTATTTCATCGCGATCCCCGCACGCATGAGCGCAGTGAAGATCGGCAGTATCGAATCCTTCGCCAGGTAGGGTTGGGCGGTCAGATTCTTTCCGACCTGGAGATTCACAAGATTCGTTTATTGACGAATACGCCAACGCACGTTCCTGCGCTGCAGGGTTTCAATGTTGAGATTGTGGAGCAGGTTCCGATCTCTATGGGAAAACCATCGCTGGTGTAGTTGCTGGCGATTGCGATGAGAGTTGCGTTCGGATCGCAGCGCTGACAACTAGACGTGAGGCTCGTAGTCCGGCAAGGGCGGTAGCTGGTCGGCTAAACCTTCCTGCTGCAAATCTTCCTGAAGCTTGCGAACGCCGCGGAACAAAAGGCTGTGGATTCCCACGGCGCGCGCGCCCTCTACATTTTCCAAGCGGTCGTCGATAAAGAGCGCTTCGTCGGCGCGAACATCCAATTTCTTGAGCGTATGTTCGTAGATTGCCGCCATGGGTTTGATCAGGTTCAACTCACAGGACCAGGTGAGGTGATGAAAGCCATCCAGCCAGCCAAAATTTTCTCGCATGTAGGCGAGCAGTTCTTCGCCCATGTTCGACAGGATGGCAATCTTCATTCCCGAAGCGCGAACATGATTCACCCACTCCAGCATGGTGGGATCGACAGTCGCCCATAGCTGTACATCCTGCTCGATCAGCGCTTCGATTTGTTCCGCAGAAAACGAGACGCCCGCCTCGCGAGCAATAGTCGGCCAGTAGGTGTGGCCATTCAACGTGCCACGGTCGTAATCCAATCGATAGCGCCAGTAATGCGCGTCGAAAACCTCCGGCGAAAGCCCGGAGATTTCCAGCAGGCGTGCACGTGCGCCCGGTTCCGGCGGACCGGACAGAACCATACCATAGTCGAAAATGACAGCGCGTAAAGTCATAGCTCGTTTTGAAACTCGTCGGTACATTGCCTTGTATTGTTATGCAAACGCGAAGAACGATCTGCGGTCGTCGGCAATCGGAAAAACATTCATCGCCAGATCACACGCAAGCCATTGTATTTGCGGAAGCATCGATCGCGCGAAACTACGGGAAGATCGTCGGCAAGGGCGGTCGAGATAATCAGGCGATCGAATGGATCGTTGTGACGCAGCGGCAGGTCGAACAGTCGATCGGTATGATGGCGGCGAAGCGGATAGGAAAGAATCGACGCGCTGGAGCAGATCGTTGCGAATTCAGACCTAGTTAGCTGAAGCTTCCCGATGCGGCTTTTGATCGCTACTTCCGCTTCCGACGCCACGCTGAGCAGCAGTTCCACATCTGGATCTTCAAGAATACGCCGCACTCTCACGGGTATGATTGCAAAACCTCTGGGGGTGGCGATATCGATGACAACATGTGTATCTAGCAAAACTCTTCCCGCCATCAGACATCGCCCGCGAGCCAGGCGTCTATGTTCTCTTGCGGTCGCGCCCAGTTGGGATCGACCACGATCTTTTTCTTGCCGAGAACGCCGAATATCCGCTTGCGGGGCGGGTCTTCGGCCTTGCGCACAATCTCAACCACAGGGATGCCGCGCTTGGTGATCGTTACGCGGACACCAGCTTCAGCCTGTTTTATCAACTCAGGCAGCTTGTTCTTCGCTTCCGATACCGTGTACGTCATTTGTCCAGTATAGCTATCCAGATAGCCATGCGCAATCGGTGAGGTTGCGGGAAGAATCTCGGACTAAAGTCCGGGGCTACTTTCGTGTTGCCACCACACCTAATAAAGGACAATTTTCGAGAACGAGTGCGGATCGAGGCTTGCACCGCCGACCAAAGCACCGTCAATGTCTTCCTGACTCATCAACGAGCTGGCGTTGTCGGGTTTTACGCTGCCGCCGTAGAGGATACGCATCTTGTCGGCGATCTCACGGCTGAGCGAGCGTGCCACTTGCTCGCGAATGATGTGATGGGCGTCCGCGGCCATCTGTGGGGTCGCTGTTTTGCCGGTGCCAATGGCCCAAACGGGTTCATAGGCAATCACGATGGAATGAGCCGCGTCGTGCGCGATGCCATGGAGCGCCTTAGAGGTCTGCCGCAAAAGAACTTCTTCGGTGTGACCGGCTTCGCGCTCGACCAGCAATTCGCCAACGCAGACGATCGGCGTCAATTTGTGTTTCAGAGCAGTGTGCAGTTTCTTGTTGACGGTTTCATCGGTCTCGCCATAATACTGGCGACGCTCGGAATGTCCGAGGATAACGTGCGTGCATCCGCATGCGACCAACATCGGCGCGGAAATCTCGCCGGTGAAGGCGCCTTCTTCCTGCCAGGTCATGTTCTGTCCACCAACGTGGATGTGACTGCCACGAGCGCCTGCAACCACGGCGTGAATGTCGACGAAGGGAGGGCAGAGAACAATCTCGTCGCGGGTGTGATTGTGAACCAAAGGAAGAAAGGCAGTAACAAATTCGCTCGACTGGGAAGGGGTTTTGTACATTTTCCAGTTAGCGGCAATCAGGGGCTTGCGAGTGCTCACGCGGTCTTCTCCGTCAGGGATTCTACGCCCGGTAGCTTTTTGCCTTCAAGGAATTCAAGCGACGCGCCACCGCCGGTCGAAATGTGTGTGATTTTATCGGCGACACCGGCCTTGTGAACCGCAGCGACGGAATCTCCGCCGCCGACG
>JBARFA010000089.1:0-8003 GCA_049796755.1 Acidobacteriaceae bacterium | reverse complement strand
GCGCCAGCCTGTTCGCCATCTCAGCTGCGGCGGTGGCTTTCGCCTGCTGCAAGAGGGCGTACTGTTGTCGTTGATGCCGAACGGCCATGGCTGCGAAGTCCGCTAGCACGCGCATCATTTGGCCGTCGTCCTTGTCGAATGCCGCGGTACGACCATGCGCCATGATGAAGAGGGTGCCTCGTGTCTCTTCCACCTGCCACGGAAGCAGAATGCCATCGGTCACAAGCGGAGCGTCAATTCCCATGATGTCGAAGAAACGCTGCCTCACTCGAAACAGTTGTGGCTTGCCGCGCTCCAGACAAATGCCGCAGGCGCTGGGATAGCGTGGAAGCACCGCGTTCAGAAACCCGTTATATTGACCCGCCGTTGCAACCCAGTGGTAATAGTTTGCGTCACTCTTTTCTTCGGTTTCGAGGCTGATGCCCGCGCTGTCGGCACCGCATAGCTCCACGGCGGCATTGACTAATTCTTGCAGGATACAATCGGGACTCTGCACGAAAGAGTGGGTGAGCCGGCGCAGCCCCTCCATTTGCAAAGCAACGTCGCGCGTATGCATTCTCCGCGCCGTGAACTCCGTGTGAGTGTCGAGGTCGAGCACCTCTAGACCGGTATCCTCCGGAACATTTGGCGCCTCAGCAAGGCCATTCCTCAGGGCAAGCAAACTGCCACGAAGTCGGCTCGCGATCGTGTCAACCGGGAAACCAGTCTCGTCAGAAATCTCCGCCGAGTTCTTACCGTCAAAGAAGGCCATCTCGAGAACTTGGCGGTCCGCGTCGGGCAGCAGCAAGACCAGTGAATGCGGCTCCTGCATCAAGCGGCTTACTTCCGTGTGGCTGATGGGATCGGAGGAACGGTTACAGGAAGGCTTCTCGCTGGAATCGCTGGATCTCCGTCGCCGGACGAGGTCGATTGCGAGATTCCTCGATAACAACCCAAGTCTTCCGTCGAGGCCTCCTGGTTCCGAAGCAAACTTTTGCGGCGCGAGCCATATCTGCAGGAAGAGATTTTGCAAGACCTCTTCTGCCAAGGCGGCATCGCGACAGACGCGAAGCGCGACGGAATAGACCAAAGTGGAATGCCGATCATAGAGCGAGGCCAGCGCTCGCTCATCACCGAAACCGACCCGTGCAAGCAAGTCAAAATCCTCTGGCTTTATCTTTTGCAAGCTTGGCATTCCTAACGCATTTCCCGATGTTGTCATGACGTTCTCACAATCCAACTCGCTTTATCCCGTCGGCCCACCGGCTGTTCTGAAACCGGATAGGGTTCGTAGGGAGAAACTGGTTGCTGTAGCAAAGCGGCTCATACATATTCAAACCCATGGGCCGTTGCGGTTAGTGTTTCGCTGGGACAGCCGGGGAACAAAATTGGTCGTCATGTGCCACACCTGTTGGAACCTTCGGGAGGGCCGCGCTTAAATACGCTACTCCGCAGATTTCGTCCGAGCCTGGTCAATATTGACCATGACGAGAGTATTGATCTAAGAGAGGGGCTGACGACGGCAGTAAGGGCTATGGCAACTTGGGGATAAGTTGTGCCAACTTGGGACAATAAGGCTGATCTACCCCGGTATTTGTAGACCACTCATAGAGTGAGTCAATCGGCTGATTCGAAAGAGGAGATTTTTCCATAAACAAGAAGTTTTCCTTGGAGCAGATGGTCCGGGGAATTGAAGCAGGCCGAGGTGGGAGGGCCGGTGGCGGAGCTGATCCGCAAGGTGGGGATCAGTGATCATACATTTTACCGGGGGAAGAAGCAGCACACAGGGCTTGAGGTCGATCAGGTCCGGCAGATGAAACAACTCCGTGAAGAAAATATCCGACCAAAACAGTTGGTGGCGGAACTAAGCTTGGACAAGGCGATGTTGCAGGAGGTGCTGCGAAAAAGTTCTGAAGCCCTCGGGCGCCGTCCGATGGTCGACCATCTGCGTGAGTAATATCGGGCGAGCGGCAGGCATTACACCGGCGGCGGGGAAGTACTGGTCAATCCTGCTCACCTTTCCGGAAGCATTTTAAGTATGCTGAGTTGCATATGCCAAAATGGCGCCTGACGAGACGCGCCGGGAATCTCGACATCGAAACAACCGGCACGAAAGTATCATCGGGTTGGACACCTCACGTCTGAAGAGAGGCGGAGAGCGCAAAAAAGGAATTGAACCGATGCTTCCTCCAGAAAAGACGCGCGATTTGGCCCGCAGCCTGGTTGCATGCGAGGCCGAAGCAAGTACGACCGCCCTGCATACCGAACCTGCAACTGTGCGCGTCTATGAGAGACTGCGCAGGCAACTTAGCGCACCGGTGGGAAATGACGGTTTTCAGGCTCTCGCTTCCCGTGCCTTGGCTCTGGCCCAGTCGCAATCACCGCGGCTCAGCGCGGTGCAGGTTACAGCGAATGGAGCCTTGCGCGGTCTTGGCGAAGTTGAATCCGGGATGCACGCCGACGAGGATGGCGAGGCCGGAATCATTCTGATTGCGCAGTTGCTCGGACTGTTTCTTACCTTCCTTGGCGAGGCAACAACGCTGCGCTTGATAGAAGATTTACGACTTCAGGTTGACGTCAGGACAGAGGAGGCCACGAACGCAGAGGACACGACGGCCTCAGCGGCAGATGGACCGGCAATGGCTGCGGCTTTCGAGGACCTTCTGCTGGAAATTGACCGGCTGAGGAAGGTGAGCAATCGCATTGAAACGCTCGCGAACAAACATCCCGGCATGGAAGATGGACTCGTGAGCATTGCGGGGAACATCCGCAGTATTGCCAGGGTTTTAGACGTCTTCACACTTATCCGAAGCAAGGCTGGCGGCCCGCAAGAAGAGACGCCTAACCTGCAAACGAATCTCTACATGAATTGACTTCTGCCAGCACTACATCGAACGCGGCTCTGGATGTCGAATACCGGAACCGGGAGAGCGCTTGCGATCGGACAGAATGGTGCTGCTGTTTCTCTTACGAAGCGTATAACGGCAATTGAATTCTTCTACCTCGAACGATGCTGGTTTGAATATGACGGCTGGCCCAGGAATGCGAGATTTAGCCCAACGACTTCTAGTGTATGAAGCCGGTGCGGACAAGACCTCCGAGCCAATCGAGTCTCCGACCCTTCGCGCGTATGAGAAGTTGCGCCAGAGCCTTGGTGAATTTGTCGGAGTCACAGGTTTTCAATTGCTAGCCTCTCGCGCCTTGACGCTGGCCAAGCCGGATGCCCCCTGTCTGAGTGCGGTGCGCGTTGCCGCAGATGGATCTATACAGGGCCTGGGCGAGAGTGAGACTCAAATCGACAAGAACAAGGATTCGGCCAGCGAGGGAGGAATCATTCTCATCGCTGGCCTACTCGGACTGCTTCGTATCTTCCTGGGCGAAGCATTAACGTTAAGCCTGCTGCGTAATGAATGGCCAGGTGAAGTATTTGACGATCGCAATTCGGTACACGGGAGACAAGCGTGAGCACCCAAGACAAAGTGAAGATCAACAAATTACCCACCGGGGTTCCGGGCCTGGACGAAATTGTGGGCGGCGGTCTCCCGGAATTTTCATTCAACATCATCGCGGGTGCACCCGGAAGCGGGAAGACGACACTGGCACACCAGTTCGTCTTTGCCAATGCCACCCCTGAGCGTCCTGCCCTCTATTTCACGGTCCTGGGCGAATCCGCTATTAAAATGCTGCGATACCAGCAGCAGTACTCATTTTTCGATCCATCCAAACTGCCCGGGTCCATTCGCTTTATCAACCTGAGCCAGGTTGTCCTGGAGAAGGACCTGGGCGCGGTTTTGGAGCAGATTACAAAAGAAGTTGAAAAGGCCAACACAGCCGTCGTGGTTGTTGACTCCTTTCGCACCATGGTTCGGAAGCCGGAAAGCGACATGGACCTGCAATCCTTCATTCAACGGTTGGCGCTGTTTCTCGCCAGTTGGCAAGCCACAACATTTCTGATCGGTGAATATGCTGAGGACGAACTGCGCGACAATCCCATCTTCACCGTTGCCGATGGGCTGTTCTGGTTGCGCCAGACGGCGGAGCGGAATTCGATTGTGCGCAAGTTGCAGATCATCAAACTGCGCGGTCAGGACTCCGTGCCGGGACTGCACACATTCCGCATCACCGATGCCGGAGTGCAAGCCTTCTCGCGCACGTTCGGGTTGACCGCGCGAAAGAGAAACCCGCCCAGCCATCGACGCCTTTGCTTCGGTATTCCGGAATTGGACAAGATGCTGGATGGGGGCGTGCGCGAAGGCGATAGTGTCCTCGTGGCAGGGTCTTCGGGAACCGGGAAATCGGTTCTGGCAACCCAATTCATTGCAGAAGGCATACGCCATGGGGAACCGGGAATTGTGGCGGTCTTTGAAGAGCGCCCGGAAGCGTACGCGGAGCGGGCTGCCAGTTTAGGTTTGGACCTGGAAACGCCGCAGAAAGACGGGAAACTCACAATCCTCTATCTCCGCCCCCTCGATCTGTCAGTGGATGAAACCATGCAGTCGATTCTCGACGCCGTGCGGAAGATCGGCGCCAAGCGCCTGGTGATCGATTCGCTGGCCGGCTTTGAAATGGCTCTGTCGCCCGGCTTCCGCGCTGACTTTCGCGAATCGCTCTACCGGATGATCTTCGCTCTGACAGGAATCGGAGTCACGATTCTAAGCACGGTTGAAGTGGATGAATCCTTTACTGAATTCCCGTTCAGCACCTACTCAATTTCCTTTCTCACCGATGACATCATCCGGCTACGGTACGTATCCATCGATGGCCAGCTTCGCAAGATTATGGTGGTGATCAAGATGCGGGGCGGGAATCATGCCAAGGATATTCGCGAATATGAAATCACGTCCAAGGGTGTCGTCCTCCTGGGTAAACGCCTCATAAACTATCAGGGTCTTATCAGCGGAATTCCCGTGTACGTGGATCGAACCGACCTGAAGGAAGAGCCCTCCCATGATTCGGAAACCAAGAATCAAACTTAGGGAATCATCTGAGAATTCAGAGATCGACGCCAACGTTCGCCTTGATTGGAAGCTGGATGCGTCGAGTATCGAGCGTTTAATTTTGGACACCTCACCCCTGCCGATGGCCGCATTGGAGGGAGCCGATCACATCCTGCGCTACGCGAATTCTGCCTTCTGCCGGCTGGTCTCGAAGACTCAAGCTGAATTGACGGGGAAACCTCTCGTAGAGGTTGTGCCCTGGGAGGGCAGCCTTGCATTGCTGAACCTCGTATATAGCACGGGAGAAATCAAAATCCAGATTGAACCGAAAGAGACAGAAGCTCATTCCGCGCGTTGGTCGTACACGATGTGGCCCGTCCGTGGTCCAGACGAGCGTCCTGTTGGAGTTTTGATGCAAGTGACGGAGACCACACAATTCCACCAGCGGGCAATCGCCGTGAATGAACAACTGCTGTTATCAGGAGTGCGCCAGCACGAACTCAGAGAAACGGCAGAAAAGCTGAACGTGCGACTACAACTTGAAATCTCCGATCAGAAGAGGATGGAACGAGCCCTGGTGACCAGCGAAAAGCTGGCGGTGACGGCAAGATTCGCCCTAACCATGGCTCACGAGATTAACAATCCTTTAGAAGCAATTACCAATCTGGTATTTCTGTTGGCTGCTCTCCAAAACAGTCCGGAAGCGCAGGCTTATATCGCCACAATAGAAGACCAGTTGCAGGGTCTGGGTCGCATTGCTACCCAGGCGCTCAAGTTTCACCGCGATGCCAACAAGCCTGGAGTATTCAAATTACGTGCGGTGCTCAGCGAGGTATCGGATTTTTACCGTCCCCAGGCCGAGAGGCAAGGAGTCGTTCTTCGTCAACGATTTGAGACGGATGGCGCCATTTCAGCCTACCGCAGCGAAATTGTCCAGGTCGTTACAAACCTGTTGCTCAATGCGCTTGATGCCACGCCCGCTGACGGGCAGGTCATTATGCATCTATATCCTGCTCCAGGCTGGCTCTGTGACATCCATGCTTCATGCGGTTATTGCCTCTCGATTGCCGATTCCGGAAGTGGTAACGCGCCGCAAGATCGAGCACGGATTTATCAGCCTTTCTTCACCACGAAAGGGGAACGAGGAACGGGCCTCGGATTATGGGTAAGCGCGGGTACGCGCAGCAATTAAGGGAGTGTGCGCCAGGAACGCCAAGATCGTTGGTGATGGATGTCGCAGATCGTCGCCATCTTGAGCCGGGCCAACGCGCAATGGCGAGTATAAAAGCTAGGCCCTTGTGAACAGCAGAGGCGAAGAAGAACCAAGCACCGGCATGCGTTTAGGGGGGACGGTCGTAGAACGGCACCGGATAGGCTGAAGGAACATTCGACTTTGCAAGCGATTTACTCAGACGCGATCTCCCGATCTCCTGATAAAGAGATATGGCTCGCCCTCTGGAATTTCGAGCCGACGGTATCCAAGCCTGGCGTAGGTGCCGGTGTGAACGATTGAACTCCACATAATCTGCGTTATTCAGTGCACCGGATGACGCAGATTTTACTGTGGGGACTTTTGTGGGTAGACTGCTTCAAATAAACGAGCAAAATCGGACAATACCCACGCTCTGGCCCGCAGCGCCAGCTTGCCTTAAGCAGCCAGTAATGAATAACATGGAGCAATTCTGAGCAACGCTGAAAAGGATGAATATCTAACTGTTAACCGAATACTCGTAACCGAGACGGACAAACGCCCTAATCGAAAACCGTTTCCTTCCGTGTCGTGAAGCGCAATGATACGAGAGGATGATCGCAGATTGCGAGATTATGGGACTGGGAAGGGAACTGAGTCAGCAGCGTTTCCTGAAGATTTGTGGTGATACTTTTGGGGATACTTTGTTCCGGAATCGAGTGCCATCCGATGCATGGCAATGCAGAAGATAAGTTCTATTCAAGACTTTCATTGCAAACGGCTTATGCGTCAATATGCGGTCCAGTGCAAATCTGTGCAACTGTGGTTAAATAGGACTTAAAATCCGCAGGGAGCAATCCCATGGGGGTTCAAGTCCCCCTCCGGGCACCATCGATCAGATCCTTATGTGCACACCAACCCTTCTCCTGCAGGTGTTGTGTCCAATGACCTAGCCACGCGGTGAATATGGGGAAGTCACAACCGGCTTGGAACAGCGGGACTTCATACTTAGCGTTGTTGCCCGGATACGGACGAATGTCCAGGCTCGGAAGAACTTCTGTATCCAGCGTCCCAATTTTGTCTTCGTTTCCATTTCCTCCAGGGCCCGTTCCATTTGCTCTTTAGTTACAAATTGGGATTTCCAGTTCGGCTCCATCGTTTCTCCTTCGCTTGGCGGGTTGCTTACGTTGTGGAACCCGAACATGATGGCTGGAGACGGACGTGCCAAGAATTTCTGTCTGAGATTAGCGTGTTCCAAACGCATGTTTTGCCGACGAAGTGCATCACTCACCTGCTCACTTTTCTCTGCGTGTTCTCAAAGCGGGGCGATGGTCGGCCACCGGAAGTGTTCGTAATCGTCCGCCATTGGAAGCGGCGCTCGGTTTTCGATCAAACGAAAGACGCAGAATCCGTCCTCCGCGAGTGGGAGAGTTATTTCAAATAAGGTGCTTATCTCGGAAGGATAGGTCTTTGGGAGGCTGTATTCGTTCAGCCCGATGACTAGGGACCAATTCCACGCGCCGCGACGGATATCGGCATAGATGCCAGTGTCACCGCTGTTGGGTTCGGCCTATAATATCCGCCATCTGAAGGGACAGCCATGAATGCTAGCCCGCAAGAGGAACCGTCGGAGCGGCCAGAAGTTCCATCAGCCGCAGAGGGGCATGCCCACCTTGAGGCTAGCCTCTATAAGGAACTGCACAAACTAGCGGCTCGCAAAATGCGCGCTGAACGCGCAAACCATACCCTGCAGGCGACCGCGCTGGTGAACGAGGCATACCTCAGGCTTGCCGACGCATCCGGTTCGCTTTGGACGGACCGGGCGCACTTCCTCGCCGCCGCCGCACATGTCATGCGTCATATTCTTGTGGATCACGCTCGCTCGCGCGGCGCAGGCA
>JBARFA010000088.1:0-12176 GCA_049796755.1 Acidobacteriaceae bacterium | reverse complement strand
GTGGCAGGCAGTTCTTCCGTCGTCGATTCGACGCCAACAAAATTCCCGCTGACATTTCAGGAGCTGCTGTTTCAGTTGCAGCAATTTTGGGCCAGCCGCGGCTGCGTTTTGCAGCAGGCATACGACGTGGAAGTGGGCGCAGGCACCATGTCTCCGGAGACATTTCTACGTGTACTGGGACCGAAGCCGTTTCGCGTGGCGTACGCGCAGCCCTCGCGGCGCCCGGCCGATGGACGGTACGGGCAGAATCCTAATCGGCTGTTCAAGCACACCCAGCTGCAGGTGATTTTGAAGCCGCCGCCGAAGAATATTCAGGGGCTGTATCTGGAATCGTTGCAGGCAATCGGGATTGATCTGCGCCAGCATGATGTGAAATTTGAAGAGGACACTTGGGAATCGCCGACTCTGGGTGCATGGGGCATTGGCTGGCAGGTGATGCTGGACGGCCTGGAAATTACGCAGTTCACGTATTTTCAGCAGTGCGGCGGCATCGATCTGGATCCCATTGCCGGTGAAATTACGTACGGACTGGAGCGCATTGCTGCATTTCTACAGGATGTGGACTCGATTTACGACATTGTGTGGGCACGCGACACGGACAGCGGGAAAGATATTACCTACGGAGAAGTGCGGTTTGCGGAGGAAGTGCAATTCTCTGTCTACAACTTTGAGAAGGCGGATGTGGAGAAGCTGTGGCAGCACTTCCGGTTGTATGAAGAAGAATGCAAGGCACTGCTGGAGGAAGCGCGAGCGCTGCCGGAAGATGCCGACAACGAGGCGCGCAGCAGATTGCCCTTGCTGGCTGCATTCGATTTGTGCCTGAAGTGTTCGCATCTTTTCAATTTGCTGGATGCGCGCGGTGCGATCTCCGTAACAGAGCGAGTGGGTGTGATCGCGAGAATCCGTGGGCTGGCTGTCGCCGTGGCCAAGGCGTTCGCAGCGCAACAAACGCAGATCGCTGCGGCATAGAAATATTCAAGATAAAAGTTTAGGAAACGAGTCGCATGCCTGCATTTCTGCTTGAAATTGGATTGGAAGAAATCCCGGCCGGGATGATTGCTGCCGCACAGGCAGAGATGGCGCAACGTGTCGAAAAGCTGTTGTCGCGCGAGCGCTTGACGACAGATTCGCTGCGGGTGACGAGCTATTCCACGCCGCGCCGGCTGGCCGTGTTGGCGCATGAGCTGCTGCCGGGGCAGCCGGATATGCAGGAAGAGGTTGTCGGACCGGCGACCAAGGTTGCGTTCAAGGATGGCGCGCCAACGCAGGCGGCCATCGCGTTTGCGAAAAAATCCGGCGTCGATGTTTCTACGCTGAAGACAATCCAGAACGCGAAGGGTGAATATGTTTCGGCGACTGTGCATCGGCGTGGACGCACCGCAGCGGAGGTTCTGACTGAGGGTCTGCCGGCGGAGATCGCTGGAATTTATTGGCCGAACAGCATGTACTGGCGCGCCGGCAAGCCGGAGCGATTTGTACGTCCGGTGCGCTGGATGGTGGCGCTGCTGGATGTGGAAGTGTTGCCGTTGGAATTTGCAGGAGTCACGGCGGGCCGGGCAAGTTATGGCCATCGCGTGCTGCATGGAAATGCGCCAGTTGTGGTGAGCGCACCGAATGCATATGCGAAAACGCTGGCGGCGGCTTTTGTCGAGGTGGATCCGGCAGCGCGGCGGGAGCGGATTCGCAAAGCGCTGGACAAAGCGACGCGGCAGATTCCTGGAGCGCGCTGGCGCGAGGATGAAGACCTGGTGGAGATCGTCACCAACCTCACGGAGTGGCCGAGTGTGATTCTAGGTGGGTTTGAGGCGAGCTATCTCGACCTGCCAGAAGAAGTGCTGGTGACGGTGATGCGTGGCCATCAGAAATATTTTGCGCTGGAGGACAGCGAGAAGAAGTTACTGCCTAATTTTCTTGCGGTGTTGAATCTGGAAGTCGATGATGCCGGAGCCGCGGTGATTCGGCACGGCAACGAGCGCGTGCTACGGGCTCGATTCAACGACGCACGCTTTTTCTGGGATGTGGATCAGAAAATTCCCCTGATCGATCGGGTGGAGATGCTAAAGAGTGTCACCTTCCAGAAAGACCTGGGCAGCTACTGGGATAAGACAGAGCGAAATCGTACGGTTGCGCGACGGATCATCGATCGATTCGATCCGCCATTGTTTGACTCTGAAATAAAGTTCGATACATTTTGCGCGGGAGTGGATCAGGCGGCGTTGCTGGCGAAAGCCGATTTGACGACCGAGATGGTGAAGGAGTTTACCGAACTGCAGGGTGTGGTCGGCGGGCTGTATGCGCGGGCGCAGCGGCTGCCGGACGGCGTTGCGCGCGCGATCCACGATCACTACAAACCTGTATCTCAAGAGGACACGATTCCGAGCCTTTCCGCCGGATCCGTGGTGGCGCTTGCGGATAAAATGAGCAGCATCGTCGACATGTTTGCCATCGGATTGCAGCCCACTGGATCGAAGGATCCATTTGCTCTGCGCAGGGCTGGCAATGGAGTGGTCCGCATTCTGGTGGAAGATGACAAGCTCAACGACAGACTGCATCTCTCGCATGTCTCGAGCGCTGCCATCGAGAACACCAAGGCGGCCGAAGACGCGGCGATGCGATCGTCAATTGATGAATTTCTGCTGGACCGTTTTGAGTTTTATTTACGTGAGACGGCCAAGGTGAATCCGCAGGTGGCGCGGGCAGTTCGCAAAGCTGGGACGACAGGAAGCGATGATCCAGCCGACGGCCACTCGATCGGGTACGGAAAGATTGCCGGATTTGCGAAGGCGCTGGATGCGCAGGTGGGCTCGCCGAATGTGCTGGCGGTGGCGGAACTGCTGAAGCGGACGGCAAACATTTTGCGTCAGGCGAGAGAGAAGAAGATTATTTTCGCCGATCAGGAATCCGAAAGTCTACTGCGAGAGCCAGCCGAGATAGAGTTGTCGCGCAAGGTGACCGATGTGAACCAGGACATCCAGCGCAGTTATCGCGCCGGGAATTACGACGCGGTGATTGCTGCAATCGCCAGCCTGCAGCCGCCGCTCAATGCGTTTTTCGATTCCGTGATGGTGATGGTGGACGATGCGTCCTTGCGCGACAATCGCCTGGCACTCTTATCGAGAACGGAGTTGGTGGTGCGATGGGCAGCGGATTTTTCGGAGCTAGCGTCGATTTAATTCAGCTTCTGCAGGCGAGCGATGAGCTTTTGCGCCAGGCTTTCTTCGCTCTCGGTCCATAGCAGGCGAGTTTCCACGCCGCAATTCTTTTCCACTTGCGTGGTGAAGTCCACGAGCTGCTGAATGTTTTTCTTGACGAATACCTGGTCATCTTCGTGGAGCGGAACGTCGTCGCAGAGAAACGGCGTGTCCAGGCCAAGGTCGACCCGAATGTGGCCATTCTGCTCATAGCTGCCGTCATCGAATTGCGGTCCTAGTCCAACTACGCGCACAATGCGGACTTCTTCTTTCCAGATCGGATCGAGCAGGCCATCGCTCTCCGGGTACCATAACTTCCACGGCAGCTCAAACTCATAGGCACTATCTTCGTGCAGTATTTCAGTGGCTTCGGCGACAGCTTCTTCGGGAGGAGCAGGCTCCTGGTTCTCCGCGATATAGACGCGCTGGAACGTGGGCGATTGTTGCCAATCCAATGGATAGACGGTAGCCGCGGTGACCAGCGGATGAGGAAGTTGTTGCATCACGCTGATGAGTTTTTCAGGCATCGCGCTGAGGCGGAAGTTCGGGAACCACAGGCTGTAGTAGAGAGAGTCTGCCATCTTTCCATTGTAGATTTTTTCGACTGCAGAAGTATTTTCAGAGATGATCGTGACGCGGGTTTCCTGCTATCGCACTCTAGCTGCGCCAGGAAGGGCAGCCACAACATCTGCTTTGCGAAATGAGAAGATGTTGGTATGCGTTGGACAATTGAGCGATTGCGCCTGGCAATCATCGTGGTGGCTGCGGTGCTGGTGCTGTCCATCTTTGGGTCGATTGTCTATGGGCGCTGGCGACTGCGTCGCACCGTGCAGGACTTGCCGGCGCGTCTGGGAATCCAGATCCAATCGACGTCGCAGGGCTTTGTGCTCTCGAAAACGGTAGAAGGCAGAAAGCTGTTTACGCTGCATGCGGCGCGCGCCATCAGCTTTAAGACCGGTGGACGAGTCTCGCTGCGTGACGTCGAAATTGACGTATACAACCAGCAAAATGACCAGGCGGACACCATCGCCGGCAAAGACTTTGAATACGATAAGGACAACCAAATTGTAACGGCGCAGGGCGAAGCGCATATCACACTGCACCCGCCTCCGCCGTCTCATCCGGGAGCTGCGACGAACGCGGAGGCGCAAATCATCCACGTAACGACGCACGGACTGGTGTTTGATCAAAAAACGGGTGAAGCGACTTGCAGTGGCGAAGTGGATTTTCAGTATTCGAAATCGACGGGAAAGGCGCTGGGGGCGCAATATTTCTCGAAGACGGGGCAGTTAACCCTGGAGTCGCAGGTGGTGCTGACGACCCATATGCAGGACCGCTCGGTGGTCGTGCACGCTGCGCATGCGATCTATGATCGGGAATCGGCGCAGGTGAACATGGTGCAACCGCGGTATCTTTCCAGTGGGCCCATGGGGGATCAGCATGGCAGCGCGGGTGCGGCGACCGTGTTTTTACGGCCGGATGGTTCGGCGCAACGGATGGACGCGCAGATCTCTGTGGAGATTGCCTCGGCGGACGGGACGGGAGTTCAGTCATCGTCGATGCGAGTGGATCTCGACGACAATAACCAGCCGCAGCAGGCGCATTTCTTTGGCGGGGTGGAGCTGACGCAGAACCAACCGACGCAGCAGACGGTAGGGACGGGTCGCGATGCGGTGGTTGACTTTGACGGCAACGGTCACGCGAAGCTGGTCACGCTGGACGGAAATGTGATCTTCCGGCAACAGGTCGAAGCAGACAAAAATGACCTGGATCGCACCCTGGCAGCAAGCCATTTGGTGCTCCATCTAAAACCCGTGCAGCAAAATCAAAAAAATGCGAAGGGGCAGGGCCGCCAGGCACAGTTGCAACAGGCGGAGGCGAGCGGTGGCGCGGTGTTTACTTCGCAGAACATGATGGAGGGGCATCCAGCCCAGGAGACGAGCGTGGCGGCGCAGAACATGAAGGCGATATTTGCGTCCGGAAATGAGATGCAGCATCTGGGTGGTGTGGGGCAAACGCGCATGCGCATGGTGGCGGCGAACGGAGACATTGATACGAGTACCGGAGATGTGCTGGCGATTGATTTTATGACTGGGACGCCGAACGCTGGCCCTGCACGGCATGCCGGACCGAACGCAACCAATGCGCAATCGATCCGCAAAGCAGTGCAGACGGGGAACGTGGTTTTGCAGCAGGTCCCCGCGAGCAAGGCAGGTAGAACCTCAGGCATAGGCGGTGCGCAGAACTCCACGGCGACGGCTGCTCGAGCAGAATATGACGGAGCGACCGACACGCTGACATTGACGGGCAAGCCGGTCTTTCGCGACGACACGATGGAGATGACCGCGGATCGATTCGAAGTGCAACGCGCGGTCGGCAACATGCTGGCGACGGGTTCCGTGCTGACCACGGTTCGTTCCAGCAATCAAACGGGCGCGGGAGGATTGTTGAGCGGCAACCTGGCGACGCATGTCATCGCTCGCCAGGCGCAAATGCTGCACGATTCGCAGCAGGCCATTTTCACCGGCCAGGCGCGGCTATGGCAGGGCGCAAATTCCATCGAGGCTCCGGTCATTGAGTTGTCGCAGAAGATGCAGACCCTGACCGCGTATGGCACGGGAGCCTGCACGCAATGTGTGCATACGACATTTCTCGGCCAGGCTACAGAGCCCGCACAACCGGGGAAACCGAAGGCGGTGAAGCCTGAGGGTCTTGCGGAGCAAGGTGGGAGTCGCGGACCGTCGACCTATCGTGTGCTGAGCCAGCGGCTGCTGTATTCCGATGCGGAGCGGAAGGCCACGTTTTCCGATCATGTGGAGGCCATCAGTTCCAGCGGCAATGTTTTTGCCGACCGGGCGGAAATTTTCCTGACCCCAGCGACTGTGCATCCTCAGGCGCGACCAGAGGCTGGATCAGCGGGGACGGCAAATCAGGAGGCGGCAAATAAAATGGGGCCCCGCAGCAACAATTCACCGCAATCTTCCGTTGAAAGGATTGTGGCCACGGGACATGTGGTGGTGGAGCAGCCGGGACGACGCGGAACCGGTACGCGATTGGTGTATACGGCGAACGACGGTCGGTTTGTGCTGACTGGAAACGGCGCCCATCCGCCGCAGGTTGTGGACTCGATACAGGGCACGGTGACGGGCGAGGTTCTGACATTTTCTACGCAAACACAGGCGATAATGGTAAGTGGAAGCCCCAACAACGTGGCAGTGACAAAGACCCGGGTGCAGAAAAAATGATGCAGCGACTGACAACCGACCAGCTGGCAAAAAATTATCGGGGACGGCAGGTTGTGCGAAGCGTTAGCCTCGAAATCCACAAAGGCGAAGTCGTCGGACTGTTGGGGCCGAACGGCGCCGGCAAAACTACCACCTTCTACATGATTGTTGGCCTGGTTGAACCGGACGCGGGACGCGTGCTGGTTGGCGACCGGGAGATTACGCGACTGCCGATGTATCTGCGGGCGCGGAATTTCGGCATCAGTTATCTGCCGCAGGAACCGTCGGTGTTTCGCAAGTTGACCGTGGAAGAAAATATTCTGGCAGTTCTGGAAGTGCAGCCCGGTGGATGGCAGCAGCGGCGGGCTCGTATGGAGCGTTTGATTGAGCAGTTGAGCCTTGGACACGTGCGCAAGACGCGGGGGTATGCGCTTTCCGGCGGAGAACGCCGACGGGTAGAGATTGCCCGATGCCTGTCGATCGAGCCGAACTTTATTCTGCTGGACGAGCCTTTTTCAGGGATCGATCCGATCGCAGTGCACGATTTGCAGGATATTATTTTCGATTTGAAGGCGAGCGGGTATGGCGTGCTGATCACCGACCACAACGTACGCGAGACCCTGACCGTGACCGACCGTGCCTACATCATCAACGAAGGAAAGATTTTCCGGACGGGCACCCCGGAAGAACTGGGTCAGGACCCGGAAGTTCGGCGAGTCTATCTGGGCGAAGGGTTCACCCTGAACTAACCGGACTTCGGCATGGACACTCAGACGGTCCGTGGGCATCAACCGGTCCCGCCAACCCCAACGTAACCCTCCAAATGGCTGCTGCAAGCAATTACTATGCAAATTTTGCAAACATAAGATTATAAGAAAGATACAGGTTGTTTTCGGGCTCCGACGAAAACTGGCTTGACCCGCTGCATGTAGACTAAAAATAAACCCACGACGTACGACTGGATCTGCTTATGGCTCTTCTTCAACCCCGGCTGAATTTAAAGGTTTCGCAGAAGCAGGTGCTCACGCCGGGCCTGGTTCAGATGGTCAGCTTGCTGGCGCTGAACAAGCAGGAATTGAGGGAGATGATCGATGCGGAGCTTCTAGAGAACCCGGTTCTCGAGGAACTGGAAGAGGCGGTTCCGCTGGCGGAGGAGATTCGCACTCCGGAAGAAGCGGCTCCTGCGACCGAGGAAAAAGCAGAAGAGAAAGATCCGTTTGACGAGATCGACTTCGGCTCCTACTTCCAGGATTACCTGGACCCAGGATATCGCACCCCGCAAAGTACCGAAATCAACGAGAAGCCCTCGTTCGAGAATTTTCTCTCCAAGCCGACGACGCTGACGGATCACCTGATGTGGCAGCTGGGCTCGCTGCATTTGACGGACGGAGTGCGGGAAGCGGCTGAGCTGATCATTGGCAACCTGGATGAAGACGGATATCTGACCGCCAGCGATGAAGAGCTGCTGGCCGTGCTGGCGCAGCAAATTCCGCAACAGCAGGGAACAGTGGCTCAGGTCGGAGTGATTGCCAACTCCAATGGGCATCGGTCCGGCGTCGAACCGCAGACTGAAAACGGAGCGGCGGCGCCGAACGGGACTGTGACGCTTAACGCTGTGGTTTCGAGCAATGGAGTGCTGCATCACGGTTCGAACGCAGTCGACAGCGAGACTGGCGCTGAAACCAACGGGCACAAGCCTGCGACGGAATACCCGGAGCGATTGAGACGCGATCTGGCAGAGGCGCTGCACATTGTGCGCAGGTTTGATCCGGTCGGAATCGCCGCACGCGACTTGCGCGAATGCCTGTTGACGCAGTTGGACGTGCGTACTCAGCAGGCGGGCGAATTGGCGGAGGGCATTCGTCTGGCCGCCGCCGCGGCAACTGATGAGGATGAGGAGATCGAAGCTGATTCGCGGATGAACGGCGCCGCTGCCGCTGGGAGTGAGGCTGATCGGGTCGCTTCGGATCGAATTCAGTCGGAGGCTTGCGCGGTGATGGCCCTGGCACGGCGCATTATCGACGAATATTTGCCGAACCTTCTGAAGCGCGATATCCGTGAGCTCTCCCGCTTCACCGGCAGTCCGCAGCCCAAGGTGCAGCTGGCCATCGAGTCAATTCGCGGCCTGGATCCCAAGCCCGGTCAGCGCTACAACCGCGAGCAGGTGCGGCTGATTGAACCCGATGTGGCCTTCCAGAAGCGCGACGACGACTATGTCATCCTGATCAACGATGAAGAGATGCCGACCTTGCGGCTGAACCAGGGCTATCGCCGCATGTTGAGCCAGGAAGGCACGGAACGCGAAGTTCGCGATTACGTAAAAGAGCGGTACCGCTCCGCGATTCAGTTAATGCGCAACATTGAACAGCGGAAGAATACAATTGTGCGCACCTGCGAAGTGATTGTCCGGCGACAGCGGGAATTTCTGGAGCAGGGCGTCGATTCCTTAAAGCCGATGATGATCAAAGATGTGGCGGAAGAGATTGGCGTGCATGCCTCCACGGTGAGCCGAGCGGTCGCCAACAAATATGTGCACACGCCGCAGGGAGTGTTCGAGCTGCGGTTCTTTTTCTCTGAAGGCGTGAACGGGCCGGAGGGATCGGATACACCGCTGCTGCTGTTGAAGCGCAAGGTGAAGAAGATGATTGAGGATGAAGACTCCAGCAAGCCGCTGACGGATGATGCGATCGCGAATTTGCTGCAGTCGCAGGGAATTGCAGTGAATCGCCGCACCGTTGCGAAATACCGCGAAGACATGGGGATCCCCAGCACCCACCAGCGTCGCGTTCGCATCTGAATGAGTAGATGAATCAATAGAAACCAGACTTGGGAGGGACGCGGATGGACTCCGAACTGACTGGAAGAAACGTGAAGGTCACCAAAGACCTGCGGGCCATGGCGGACGAAAGCCTGGAACGGATTGAGAAGCTTGTGGGCCGAGGCGCCAGTGCCCGCATCATTTTTCGTTCCCAGAAACATCTTTCCATCGCCGAAGTGACCGTGATTGCGCGCCAGCATACCGTAGTGGGTGTGGCCGAGGGGCCCGACCTGACCATCGCTCTACGTACAGCGCTGGAAAAGACTGAGAAGCAGGCGATTCGATGGAGAAAAAGTAAAGTCGAGAAAAAGCGACAGGCCAAGCCGATCAGCGCGGTGCTTCCAGCAGTCCCAACAGACGCGATTGCGCCCAAGGAACTGGCGGAGGTTGCTCGCAGAAACGGAAATGCTGCATCGCCGGGGAAGAGAAAACCTTCTGGAGTCCATATCGTTCCTGCGCCGGAAGCAATGGCGCTGCGGCCTATGACCATTGAGGAAGCCGTGAAAGAAGCAGAATCCGGCGATCGCCCGGTATTTGTATTTCGTGACCTGGCGGGCGATTTGAAAGTGCTGCACTGCGCGGGTGACGGATTGGTGCGGCTAACCGAAGTGTCGTAACCGAGTTGAGCTGCGAAGAAATTCTCTGGTTCTGCATTACGGTTTGACCGTACAACCTTGGCTCACCCTCTCTGGATAGCGAAACGTGGATGCGGAGTCGAAGAGAACCGATGACGGGGACTGTCAAAAAGCGACAATCCAGACCAAAGTCTGCAACGAGTCGCGACAGGAAGCCGCTGACGGATGCAGACGGATTTGTCGCGCCTCCAGCGCGCCGTGCTCGAAGCACCGAAGCCAAACGTCCGCTCGCCGAGAATGAACTGGTCATTGTTACCGGCATGTCGGGATCGGGAAAGCTGTCTGCCCTGAAGGCGTTCGAAGACCTGGGCTATTATTCCGTCGACAACTTGCCGATCGATCTGATTCCCGCATTTGCCGATCTGATTCGCCAATCTCCGGAGACAAATCGTGCGGCATTGGTGATTGATGTGCGGGAGGGCTCGCACCTTGATCGCTTTCCGACAATTTTGCGCAAGGTGCGGCAGACGACCTCGACTCGGTTGTTGTTTCTGGAGGCATCTGATGAAGCTCTGCTGCGGCGTTTTTCAGAAACTCGACGGCCGCATCCGCTGGGTCGCATCGACACTATCCGGCGCTCGATTCAATCGGAACGGAAATTGCTGGAGCCGCTGCGCAACATTGCGGACGTCTGCATCGACACAACAAATTTCAATGTGCATGAATTGCGCGCACACATCAATGGACTATTTCAGCAGGAAAGCGGCGACAAAAACCTGCTGATTTCGTCGATCAGCTTTGGATACAAGAATGGCGTGCCGCAGGAAGCTGACCTGGTGTTCGACGTGAGATTTCTGCCCAATCCGCATTTCATTCCGGAGTTTCGTCCGCTGACTGGGCAGGATGAAAAAGTGGTTCGCTATATCAATCGTTTCCCGGAGACGAAGGAATTTATTCAGAAGGTCCACGACCTGCTGCTGTTTTTGTTGCCGCATTACGTGCAGGAAGGCAAGAGCTATTTAAGTGTGGCATTCGGCTGCACGGGCGGTCAGCATCGCTCGGTGATGATTGCAGAAAAAATGCAGGCGCTGCTGCAGGCCGATGGCTACCAGGTGAAATGCCTGCACCGCGACATGCCGAGATAGGGCAGCAAAACTTCTACATCAACTGGACTGCATCGACGTCGACAGTGAGATGACGGCGGGGAATTTCTGCAGCGTCGGCGAAAGCGAACATCTGACGTACGGCGGCGGCGAGTTGTTTGCGCGACGATGCTTTCAAGATCAAATGAAATCGATGGATGCGCTTGATGCGACCGATGGGCGCCGCGGCCGGCCCTAGCACGCGCAAGCCGGGAAACGTCTGGTGCTGAAACCATGTTCCTAACTGGCTGGCCCACTGTGAGGCCTTTGCTGGATCGGTGTGCTCGATCAAAATATTGGTCAGCATGGCCGCGGGCGGATAGTGCAATAAGCGGCGATAGCGTAATTCCTGTTCGACGAAGCCGAGGTAATTATGCTCAGCGGCGCAGCGAATGGCGTAGTGATCCAAGTGATGCGTCTGCACCAGGACGCGCCCCGGCAGTTCGCCGCGACCGGCGCGACCAGCGACCTGGGTGAGCAGTTGAAACACGCGTTCGGCGGAACGGAAATCGGGCAGGCTGAGCGCATGATCGACGCCGAGCACGCCGACCAGCGTGACGCCATGAATGTCGTGGCCCTTGGCGATCATCTGCGTGCCGACCAACAAATTGACTTCGCCACTATGCAGGCGCGCGAGAATGCGTTCGTAGTCGCGATTATGACGCATGGTGTCGCGATCCATGCGGGCAATGCGGGCATGGGGGAACAGCTCCTGCAATCGCTCTTCGCCCTGCTGAGAGCCGACCCCAAAAAAATACAGATGCTCGCTTTCGCACTTTGGGCAATGCTTGGGAACGGTGCGACGAAAGCCGCAATAATGGCATTCCATACGCTGGTGCACGGGTGAACGTGTCTCGTCGTCCCCAGAGGATTTGTGATGCGTCAGGGCGATGGCGCAGTTGTCGCACTCCAATTTATCGCCGCAGGCACGGCACATCACGACAAAGGAATAGCCGCGCCGATTCAATAGCAGCATGGCCTGCTCGCCGCGACCCAGCGTCGCTTCAATTTCCTCCGTCATCGCGCGGGAGAGCAAGGCTTCCTGGCCGGTCTCGGCAAACTCCTGGCGCATGTCGATCAGAGAAACTTCCGGCAGCGGGCGATTACCGACTCGCTGCTTCAACGAAAGCAAAGAATATTTTCCGCGCTGGGCGTTGGCCCACGATTCGAGCGACGGCGTGGCGGAACCGAGGACGACGGTGGCGCCAGCCAGCTTGGCGCGCATC
>JBARFA010000087.1:0-21307 GCA_049796755.1 Acidobacteriaceae bacterium | reverse complement strand
CGGTTCCCGTTCCCGCCGGCAGACCATCGCTCCCGTCTTGACGCGCTGCCAGAGCTTGCGACGCGGCCGCGGAAAACTCGGCAGCGAAATCGATGCCCACCGCGCGATAGTCAGGCGTATCCAGATTGGCGACATTGCTGCCGGTCAGCTTGAATTGTGTCGTCGTCAAGTCCAGGAATTTTCCCAGCACATCAATCAGGGGTGTCGTAATTTCCATCGATCCTCCTGCCGCTCGAGCTTCTTTCATTTGATGGCATCTGGCTCTCCTGCCATCAGCATCGGATTCGGCGAAACTTTTTCCCGAATTGCTCTCAAGATTCGCTCCACTCAGTCGATGTGCAATATAAGGTCTAAAGTTGCGCACGGCAGATAAGAGAATTCTCAGAGTTTCGTTTCCGACGCCGTTCTTGCTCGAGACCGCACACGGATCTCGGCCGCTGTAATTGTGGGGCGATCTTCAGCCAGGATGTAGGCCCGTTCCACCACATGGCCCAGCTCGCGCACGTTGCCGGGCCATGCGTGGCTACATAGCTTTTCCACAGCTTCCCGATGAAAAACTTTTGAGGGACCCGTCTGCCCCAGCTTCTCAAGGAAATACATGGCCAGTTCCGGAATGTCCCCGCGACGTTCTGCCAGAGACGGTGTCTGAACGGGAAAAACGGCTAAGCGGAAGTAGAGATCGCTGCGAAATTTCCCTTCTTCCACGCACTGTAACAGCGGCTGGTGGGTGGCTGCGATCACGCGAACATCGACGCGCACCGGTTCGTTCTCGCCGATTCGCTGCAGCTCCCCGGCCTCCAGGAACCGCAACACTTTTGCCTGCAGCGCCATTGGCATCTCGCCAATTTCGTCCAGAAACAACGTCCCTCCGTGCGCCGCCTCCATGCGTCCTGTGCGGGACTGAATCGCGCCGGTAAAGGCTCCGCGGGTGTGACCAAATAGTTCCGCCTCCAATAATGCCTCAGGAATAGCAGCGCAATTCAGCACGATGAAGGGCCGATTGGCTCGCGGACTCAATCGATGGATGGCCTGCGCGACTAGTTCTTTTCCGGTTCCGGTCGGTCCTTCGATCAGAACTGTGGTTGTGCGAGGCGCGACCAGACGCACAGCATGTGCCAGACTCTGCATTTCGCGGCTGCTGCCCACCATTCCCGGCAGGCTCGAGGCCGGCTGGGTGTACGACGACGCTGTTATTACTTGACTGGCAAACTCACTTGCAGCGGTCGGTGACATCTCTCCCGAGCCATCGCAGGCGACTGAACTTTCCGAGGCGGTGGCGACGACTCGTACCGGCTTGGTGTAGAGAAAGCTTCCGGCCGGGTTGATGCCATGGGCCTGAGGAGAACGAATGCCCCGCGGCGCCATTGTTTGAAGATTCGCTGGGTGAATCTCCGATTTTCCGGCCCACCCAGAGCCTCCGGATTCCTGGGCCCGTCGAAGCGCATGCAGCAGTTCCGGGCGGCGCGCGGACCGAGGCTTACCTACCATCTCCTCGGCCTCATTGACGCAGATCAGATCCAGATTGGGATACTGGATTCGAAGTTGCTCGGCAAAATCGCCGGCTTCCAGGTCTGGCAGCCAGAAGTCCAGAAGCAGCGCTTCGCTGGGCGATTCCTCCAGGTACGATAACGCCTCGGCGCCTCCGGAGGCTTCGCGCACCTTCCATCGCATGCCGATCAGGATTTCGGCCAGCCTTTGACGGAACGAAGCATCCGCACTTACCAGCACAGCCGTACGAGACACCGCGGCTCGAACATCCATATTATGTAAGGCTTGCATTTCGAAACTCCTCCCCAACTCAATGCCGACAGGAACAACGACCGGTGGCCACCAGCAGATCTGAGGTCAGACCGGTCGAAGGAAGGGTACGCGCATCACATATCCGTTGCCGCGTACCGTATGAATCAGTTTGTTTTCAGCACCTTCATCCACCTTGCGGCGCAGATAGTTGATGTAGACGTCAACAACGTTGGTGGTAACGTCGGGATGCATTTTCCATACGTGTTCAAGCAGACCACTTCTCGAAACGCATTCCCCACGATGCTCCAACAGATACTCCAGTAGCGAATATTCCTTCACGGTCAGCTCGATCGGCCGTCCGCCACGCTCGACGGCACGACGGCTGCGATCGAGTACCAGGTCGCCGCAGCGCAATTGGGACCCGGCAGTCGAGTCGAGCCGCCGAATCAGGGCCCGGCACCGCATCTGTAACTCACGCAATGCAAATGGCTTAGGCAAGAAATCGTCCGCACCCAGCTCGAGACAATGCAAGCGCTCCTCGAGCGTATTTCGCGCGGTCAGGATCAACACCACCGCGTCGCTGACCTGGCGGATCGCGCGCAGAACTTCGGTGCCATCCTTACGGGGAAGGTTCAGATCGAGCAAGAGAAGTCGAAACTGAGCTGTTGGCCATGTGGCCACCGCGGCTTCGCCATCCTGTACCCAGGACACCGTGTGGCCCTCGTTTTCCAGCGTGCGCTGCAGTAAACTTCCCAGCGCAGGGTCATCTTCAGCTATCAGAACTCGCATCGGCAGAAATCCATTTCCAGAACAACAAGGAATTACAATTCGTGATTCGTGGCTACGCCTTGATGGATTGACACTTGTGCCACTGGAAGTTTCCAGAGGAAAGGTCACTTGCTCCCATGTAAGGTGTATCAACCATCGCTTGAGCGGGGGGAGAAAATCAAGCGAAAATCCAGAGGCTAGGGCACTAAGGTAATTCAAATTGGGACGGATTTAGAACATTTCCCCAAGCGAAACGGTCGGCGGGCTGAAGAGAATGTGAATCCAGCCGATAAGCTATTGCGCAGCCGCCCTAGGGCTGTTTCGGCCGCTTCAGGCGATAACAACCTGCCGCCACACCAGGAAGCGGCTCAAACTCTTCGGCGATATTTAGGGTTGTTTCGGCGCTTCCCAGGAAAAGATATCCACTGGCTGGAAGCAGCGGAGCTATCTTGCTGAGGATTTTGCGTTTTGTCTCCTGATTGAAATAAATCAGCACATTACGCATAAAAACAACATCGATTTTTGGTAGAAAGGACCAGGCTTCGGTCAGATTCATCTCCCTAAATTCGATCATGCGGCGGATTTCTTCCCGGACCTGCCAGTCGTCGCCGTCGCGGGTGAAATACTTGACCAGAAACTTGACGGGCAGGCCGCGGTTCACTTCTAACTGCGAGTAACGTCCACGAATCGCCCGTGCCAGCACGTCGGTGGAGAGATCGCTGGCAATAATTCGCATGTTCCATCCATGGAGTTGTGGAAAATATTCCCGCAGAGTCATGGCGACGGTGTATGGCTCCTGACCCGTCGAGCAGGCGGCGCTCCAGAATGTCAGGCACCGCGCGGTTGTACGAGCCGCCATCAAGTCGGGGATGATTCGGGTGCGCAGCAGCTCGAAGGGCCGGATGTCGCGAAAGAACAGGGTCTCATTCGTGGTCATCGCATGAATCAATTTTCGATGCGATCCATTGAAGGTGTCTCGCTGCAGACGTCCCAGATACTCGCCTAACGAATTGAAGCCTTCTTTTTCGGCCAGGGGACTTAGCCGTGCCTCAACCAGATACTCCTTACCTTGTTCCAGCACGATGCCGGCGCGCTGATGAATCAGCGCACGAACATACTCGAATTCATTGGGCGTAACGCTCACCTGGCGCTCCGGGTGTTCAGGTAATAGGTCAGTCTGGGGCGAGTTGCAGCCACGCGCCCGACAGCTACGCGGCGAACGATTTCCCCGGCGATGAGCCCCAGCGGCAGAACACCATCGGCCAGGCCCGCGTTAGCCACGTATCCGGGCATTCCCCAGACCACGGAAGTGGCTTCATCCTGCGCCAGAATCTGGCCTCCCGCTTCTCGAATTCGTCCACACCCGCGAAGCCCGTCCTGCCCCATCCCAGTCATAATGACCGCCAGGGCATCGCCTCGATACACTTCCGCGACCGAGCGAAACAGCACATCGACTGCCGGGCGACAGGAGTTCTCCGGCTGCTCCTGCTGGGTGCGGATCCGCACGCCATCCTTGCTTCGCTCCACCATCATGTGGAAGTCTCCCGGAGCGATATACGCATTTCCAGGCAGCAATTCTTCATGGTTTGAAGCTTCCACGACGGTTATTTGCGATTTTGACGACAGGCGGTCGGCGAGAAACTTGGTGAAGATGGGCGGCATATGCTGAACGATGACCACAGGAACAGGAAAATTCGGCGGCAGCAGCGGCACCAAATCGCCTAATGCGTTAGGACCGCCGGTAGAGGTCCCGATCGCCACCACTTCGACACGAGAAGTGGCTGGGCGCGGCGCGGACACAGAAAATGGGAGCTGCGCCATTTGTTCAGGCGTCAGTGTGAAGGGTCGGGCCGCCGAATTCGCGGGTTGCGGTCCATGGGCGCGAATCTTGGGAATGAGTTCCGCACGTATTTTTTCCAGGGCCGCCGCCGCACTTCCTACATTGGCCGGCTTGGTGACATAGTCGGAGGCGCCCAGCGCCAGTGCATCCATTGTGGCCGACGCGCCTCGCTCGGTCAGCGTGCTGAACATGATGACTGGAAGGCGGCGATGCGTTTTGCGTAGCTGCCGCAGTGTTTCCAGACCGTCCATCACCGGCATTTCGACGTCCAGGGTAAGGATGTCCGGATTCACCTGTTCGATTTTCTGCAGCGCGATGCGGCCGTCCGCAGCGGCGCCCGCCACTTCAATATCAGGCTCGCCGGCGAGGACGTCGCTGACCATCCTGCGAATCACCACCGAATCATCCACGACGAGAACCCGGATCTTGGGCATAGCGGTCACGACCATCGGCTGAAAATCGAATCTGCGAGTCAGGCGTTCTTGGAAGGCGGGAAGCATGCGCATCCGTCGCCCCAAAAAACATCGTCGCTCAGTGGAACGATGATCTGTTCAGAAGAAGTTTTGCGTCCGGCAAGCAGGGTCTCGATGCTTCTGGGATCGAGCCCCGGTCTGCCAGCGCATGGCGGCCTGTTGTGCCCGCCCAACGGTCAGGCAACTTTCATTGCCCGTTTCTTGCTTACGGCTCCAGCCTGCACTTCGTCGAACCGGAACTGACCGACCAATTGCTGCAGCTCCGACGCCATGCGAGACAGCTCCGTAGCCGCGGATTGCGTGTTGGAGGCCCCTTCCGTCGTGCTCTTTGCGGCGCCTGCAACCGAGCTGATATTCTCGGCCACCTGCTTGCCGCCCTGGGCTGCCTCCGCCACATTACTGGCGATTTCATTGGTCGTCGCAGTCTGTTCCTCAACGGCACCCGCAATCGTGTTGGCAATGTCGTTGATCTGGGTAATGATTTGGCTGATCTCCGCAATTGCCTGCACGGCTCCCTGGGTATCGCCCTGGATTTCTTCAATCTTCTGAGTGATATCCTCGGTGGCCTTGGCGGTTTCTTTGGCCAGTTCCTTCACTTCGTTCGCGACCACGGCAAACCCCTTGCCGGCTTCGCCCGCCCGCGCTGCCTCAATGGTGGCATTCAACGCCAACAGCTTGGTTTGTTGCGCGATGGAAGTAATGACTTTAATGACCTGACCGATTTCGGCGCTCGACTGTCCAAGCTTCGACACGGTGGCGTTCGTCGATTCCGCGGTTTTTACCGCGGCGGTTGCGACCCGGGCAGCATCGTTGGCGTTGCGCGCGATCTCCTTGATGCTGGCCGTCATCTCTTCGGTTGCGGTGGCGACGGTTTGCAGGTTCTTCGTGACCTGTTCGGCAGCGGCGGAGACCACGTTGGCCTGGGTCGCTGTTTCCTCGGCGTTGGCGCTCATTTGATTGCTGACAGCCGAGAGTTCCTCGGACGAGCTAGCCAGTGTGTGCGAGTTCTGGCCAATGGCGCGCATGCTGGAGGAGAGCTGATCGCCCATGCGGTTGATCGCATCCTTGATGGCTGCATGGTCGCCCTGATATTCACCTTGGACACGGGCCATCAGATCGCCTTCCGCGACCTGCTCCAGGACCTGTGCCGATTCCTGGATCGGCTTGACAATCGCATCCAGAGTGTCGTTGATTCCTTCAATGACCTTGCGGTAATCGCCGCTGTGCTTCGATGCATCCGCGCGGATCGACAATCTGCCCTCGACTGATGCTTTGGCGAGCCCTTCGGCATCCTGCGCCATCGTTTCCACGGCGGATTTTACCGCCGCAATGTTCTGACTGATCTTTCCGAATTGCTCTTTCGCTTCCTTGGTAAATTCGTCCGCTTCCTTCACTTGAAGATCAAGGGCAAAGTTGCCTGCCGCCAATTTGATTAGGTTTTCAGCCACACGGCTGACTTCTCCGCTGGTGTAATCCTTATTGCGCACGATCGATGTCAGATCCTGTACCACCTCGACGTAGCCAATGTGTTCCCCCTTGATATTGATCAACTTTGAGGTATCTTGCTTGCAGCTCAAGCCATGCCAGTCGAAGTAGCTTTCGCCGACGCCCCGTTCCAACTGCCGGACGCCGCAGTTCGGCGTGTTACAGATATTTGCGGCAGCACTTGAGCACGGTCTCCCGGGCGCTTCTTCGCGGTCGCGAATGATGTTGTGTTCGGTCATTAGCTTCTCGAATGCCTTATTCAAGAAAACCCACTTCATATTCTTGTCGAGAACGTGAATGGGGAAGGGCACGCCATCGATAATGGATTGGTACCAGTTCGCCTTATCGACCACCGCGTCCAACATCGTGTTGAGCGCCCTAGCTCTTTCCTGATGACGGCCGTGAAACTCGCTTTCCTCGATGCGCTCGCTGAGGCTCCCCTCTTTGGCTGCCGTGGCTACTCGCTTGGTTTCGCGGGCCAGATTGATATCGCCCGCAGCCGGAAACACCAGCTCTACCACGCCTACGATTCTTCCATTCTCGTCGAAGCGTGGGGCGGCGCTAACCAGCACTGGCATCTCCTTGCCCTGAACGATCGGCAACGCCTCGCCTTCACACACCTTGCCTGTCCTGACCGCCTCGGAGGCCGCACAAGTACCAGCCCGGCATCCTGGATTGTCAAACAAGTCCCAAAATTTCGCCCCGACGCAGTCTTCTTTGCGCTTGCCCGCGGCATGGGCTGCGGTTTCGTTCACGTCGAGAATCGTGTGGTTGGTATCCATTACGACGACAGCGCCTGGAATCAGGTTGTAGATTTCAGCTTTGTCCACGGATTCCAGTAAAAGTTTCGGTGACTTTTTCCGACGCTTTGCGTCGCTCAAGACTCCATTTGTTCCGGCACCGCGCGGTTTCTTCTCCAACATCGTTTCCATATCATCCCCTTCGTTGTTCTAATTTTGTTGCGTTCTGGTTCGTGGGTAGCTTGCACGGCATTCCTGCCGCAGAATCCTGGCTCAACTCTGTCCTTCAGAAAATCCAATCAACACTTCTTCCGTGTCCAGCACATGCATCAATCGCTCATTCAGTTTGTGTACCCCGCGGATCATCTTCCGGGCATCACCATCGAGCGTGTCCGGAGGACGTTCAAAGCTCGACTCTTCGGCTTCCACCACGTCCCCAATGTCGTCGACCAGCAGACTGACACCACCGCCGGAGCTGCGTACGACAACATTCATGAGCGGCTGACCTTCAGTGCGCTCGGGCAATCCAAGGCGGCGCCGCAGGTCGATGGCCGTGACAATCTGGCCACGCAGATTGATCAGGCCACGCACCACAGGTGAGGACAGCGGCACCGGAGTCATCTCCTGGCTGCGCAGAATCTCCTGCACGCGCTCGACTTCCACGCCGAAATAATTGTCGCCAAGAAAAAATGTGGCGAACTGCTGCCGATCGCTCATGATGCAACTCCTGTCAATGACTGTTCCTGAGCAAAGAAGGTGGGATCCTGCACACGAATGATGCCGTCCACATCCAGAATTTCGGTGACTTTCCCCTGCACAACGAAGGAGCCCAACACACCTTCGCGGCTGGCTGGCCGTCGCGTGGCAAGGTCGTCTTCGACGATGTCCAGGATTCGTTCTACCACCAGGCCGACACTGCGCCGATTCCGCGTATGAACGATCACCTGCACCTTGTCGTCCGTCGTGGGAGACGGACCGCGAGACTGGAGTCGACGCTCCTCCACCAGGCCGGAAACATGCACCAGCGGCAAGATCGTGCCGCGATACTGCACCACCTGCTGCTCCCCAGTGCGTTCGATCGAGGATCGTGAAAAGGTTTCCAGACGGGTGACATCGGAAAGAGAAATCGCCATGCGTCCATCGTCAGGACTCTGGAAGAGCAGCAACGTTTTGCGCTCCTGGGCGCGCTCGGCCGCCGGTGTCGCGTCTTCTGAGAGCTTGCGCTGGCGCACTTCGCTGATCACGCCGGCATGCTGAGCCAACCCGAGGACGTCGAGGATCAGAGCGACCCGGCCATCTCCCATGATGGTCGCCCCGGTATAGACCGAAAGCCCTTTGAGCAGCTCTCCCAGCGGCTTCACCACAATCTCTTCCGTGTCGTTGACTTCGTCCACGATCAGTCCGAACTGACAATCGTCCGCCTGCAGCACGGCGATATTTACCACATCCTGCTGCGCGGAATCCTGGGCGGCGACGGAGTCGAAATGAAGTTCGCGGTTGAGATACACCAGCGACAGCAGATTGCCGCGCAAACGATACACCGGAGCCCCATGAACACTCTCGATGCCCTGACGGGCCCCATTGCCTTCCAGGCGCACCAGCTCCAGCAAGCTCACCTGTGGGATGGCATAGCGTTCGCCTCCACAGGTCACAATCAGCGCAGGAATAATGGCCAGCGTTAGCGGGATCTTGATTTTGACCGTTGTTCCCGCGCCCATAGCACTCTGTACGTCTACCATGCCGCCGATTTTTTCGATGTTCGTCTTCACCACATCCATGCCGACACCTCGACCGGACACATTGGTCACCTTGTGCGCGGTGGAGAATCCCGGAAGAAAAATCATTTGATACGCTTCGCGCTCACTCATCCGCGCGGCCTGTTCCTGCGGAATCAATCCTCGCTCCACAGCCTTCGCTTTGACGGCGAGCAGATCGATGCCCGCACCATCGTCGGATATTTCGATATTGACCTGACCGCCTTCGTGATAGGCGCGCAGAAACAGCCGGCCTTCGGGCGATTTCCCCGCGGCTTCGCGTTTCGACGGACATTCGATGCCGTGATCGACAGCATTGCGAATCAAGTGGGTCAGCGGATCCTTGATCGCCTCCAGAATGGTCTTGTCGAGCTCGGTGTCCTTGCCCTCCATCTCCACCTGCACCCGCTTGCCGCACGCCAGTGCCAGATCGCGCACCACGCGAGGGAATTTTCCCCATACATTTTCGATCGGCTGCATCCGCGTCTTCATCACGCCTTCCTGCAGTTCCGTTGTGATCAGGCTGAGACGCTGCGTGGTGTTCAGGAAGGTTGAATCCTGTTGTGTCGTACTGAACTGCAAAATCTGATTGCGGGCCAGCACCAGTTCCCCAACCAGGTTCATCAGCTTATCCAGCTGTCCCACATCGACGCGAATATTGTTACTGGAAAGATTGGAAGTAGCTCCTTCGGTCTGGACTTGTAGCGCTTCCAGCACTTCCTCCGGATGCACCGCCCCGCGTGCCACCAAAATCTCGCCAATGCGCCGCGGATCGCCGTCTCGCTGCAGGTTCAGGGCCGAAGCCAATTGCTCCTCCTTCACCTGGCCTCCCTCCACAAGGATTTGTCCCAGCGGTAAGGTTTCGTCGCCATCTTCCTCAGCAATGTCTGGCACACTCGAGTCCAATGGCTTGTCCTGCTCGGTACGGGAGGAAGGCACGGGCGCGACCCGATCGCCCTGCGATTTGCAGTGAGGCTCCTGCGCCTGCAGATGTGTCAGAACTTCAATCAGCGGCGCGTAGTCGGTATCGCCGTCTGACCCAGTCTTTTCGATAGAGGCGAGCATGGTCCGCACTGCATCCACCATGGCCAGCAAGCCACTGGTAATCGAGGGAGACAGCACCAGGACGCCTTCGCGGAGTCGGCTGAGAAGGTTTTCACCGGCGTGTGCGACCGATTCCAGCCGGGTATACCCCAGGAACCCGGTGGTTCCTTTCACAGTGTGAACGGCGCGGAAGATAGAGCCCAGAAGGTCTTTTGAAGTGGGATTCTTCTCCAGGCTGATCAGGTCACGGTCCAGTTGATCGAGGTTTTCCGTGCTCTCGACAATAAACTCTTTCACAATGTCGTCCATGCCATCCGTGCTGTCCATCAATGTTTCTCCTTCGCCGAGATCTGCGGCGCGTCAATGTCTGCCACGGCCTTAACCCTCCATCATCGGCGCGGATCGGACGCGACATGAGCGACCCAGCCCGCGGGTGAGCTCCCACGTAACACCGGTCGCTGAACCCGGACGTGGAGGAAGCCGATGCTTTACTCCAGCACTCCCAGAAGACGGAGCTTGTCGGCGATGATGTCTCGGCTGAAAGGCTTCATCACGTACTCATTCGCCCCCGCCTCCAGAGCCGCCATCACCTGGCGAGTTTCCGTCTCGGTGGTAATCATCATGATGGGAACCGCGCTCAATCGCGGGTCGGAACGCAGCTGCTTCACCAGCTCCAGTCCATTCATCTCCGGCATGTTCCAGTCCGCCATGATTGCTGAGAAGCTTCCCTGTTCGCGCTCCACCACCTGCAGCGCCTCTTTGCCATCGGCTGCCGGACAGACCTCGAACCCGAGTTCCGTCAACATTTTTGTCAGAATGATTCGAATTGTGCGTGAGTCGTCCACTACCATTGCCTTCGACATACGATTCGCGCCTGCTTTCCTCTCAGAATTCGTTTGGCTACTCAACCTTGACCGTTCAACAGCGGATGCTGTCCGTTCGCAACCTGAAAAGCCGCGGGTTATGAACCAATCAGCATCCGGCGACGGCTCTCCGCCTCGCGATCAAATGGACTCCGTGGAACCAGGTGCATCATCACATCCAACTTGTCTTCGCCGCAGCGAAAACTGATCACCGTCCAGCGGTGCCGTCCAAGGGAGTGAGCGGTCAGATCCTGTCCCACAATGCAGGTGGGAGTACTCAATGCCATCGGGCCAACGGATTGCTCGATGGTTCCTTTTACGTTGCCGATGATGATGTTGGTCAGCTCGCCGATGGCGTCCAACACATCGTCGTCGACGACGGGAAAGTCCATCATCAGAAAGCTGGCTGCAATCCGCCTGGCACAGGATGCGCTGCAGGAAAGTCCACCAGTTCCCAGCCACGCGCCCGCCATGCCGACAAAGGAAACCACACCATCAAAGTGTCCGGGGAAGTCATGCTCGAAGATCGGCGTACCGGGCTCGATCTCCACATTCAGCATGGTGGCAAATACCTGCTCCGTCGCTCGACATATCGCCTCATACAAATCTTCCGGGCTTGGTCCGTTCATTTCTTCCGCCATACTTTTCTTCCCTCGCCAGCCAGTTCTGCTTTTCTTACATCGCACGCTGGATCACGCCGCGGATTTAACGGCCCCGGGGAACAAGTACAGACCGGTTCGGCCGGGACTCAGCAATTTCATCTGCGTATGTCCTGACTATCGACGAATGGCAAGCGAAACGTTAACGAAGTGAGCGTTTGGTGGGAGTTCGGCCTGGGAATTGGTCACCGTGGGCGCATTCGCGCTCGCCCGATCCACGTTCACTGCATTTCCACTCCACAGACCTGAATCGATTCAGTCGGGCGGATTCGCATCCTTCGCCAGTTCTCGATAGAGTGGCAAGGACAGAGAAATGCGTGGCCTGACGTTTCGAGCTGCAGCAAGATTGGAAAACTTTAATTGACTTTATTGGTGGGGAGGAAGCGCCATGATTCGACCGATGTATCGCCTTGCGGGAACCATCTTCGGCATCGTGACCTTGGTACCGTGCTTGCTCGCGCAACAGCCCGCGACGCACGATGCCGAGGCCGTTTTGAAAATTCAGACGGACACTGCGGTCGCACGCGTCAGTCCGACTCTGTACGGACTGATGACGGAGGAAATCAATCATTCCTACGACGGCGGAATCTATGCGGAGCTGATTCGCAACCGCGCCTTTCAGGACAATCCGAATCATCCCGACCACTGGCGGATCCTGCGGGATGGGGACGCCCGCGCCTCAATGAAGATTGACAAGTCCACCGGGCCCAGCGCGGCCTTAACCAGCAGCCTGAAACTCACGGTTCAGCGAGCCGATCATGCCGATCCCGCCGGCATCCTGAATCTCGGCAATTGGGGAATCCCGCTTCGACCCAATACCAACTACGCAGGCTCTTTCTATGCCAAAGCCGAAAACGATTCGTCTGGTCCAGTGACGATGAGCCTGGTGAATAACAACACCGGCGAGATCGTCGCGACGGCCAGCGTACCCAGCCTGACAACAGAGTGGAAACAATATAAGGTGGCGTTGCGAACCGGGCAGATCGCGACGTCGTCCAGTAATCACCTGGTGTTGACAGTGGCGCATCCGGAAACTGTCTGGTTCAGCCTGGTTTCGCTGTTTCCGCCGACCTATGACAACACGCCCAATGGCAATCGCATCGACTTGATGCAAAAACTGGCGGCCATGCATCCCGCGTTCCTGCGTCTCCCCGGCGGAAATTATTTAGAAGGCGACCACATCGCCGATCGGTATCCGTGGAAGAAGACGCTTGGCCCGTTGGTGGATCGGCCGACTCACCCCAGCCCCTGGGGCTATCGCAGCTCTGACGGTCTTGGACTGCTGGAGTTTCTGGAGTGGTGTCAGGACCTGCACATGCAGCCGGTGCTGGCCGTGTATGCAGGCTATTCCATGGCGCAGGAACATGTGACACCGGGTCCCGATCTTGCTCCGTATGTGCAAAGCGCTCTGGAGGAGATTCAATATGTCAGCGGCGGACCTGAAACAAAATGGGGAGCCGTGCGAGCGAAAGACGGCCATCCCGCTCCTTTCCCTTTGACTTATGTCGAAGTCGGAAACGAGGATGAATTCGATAAATCGGGCAGCTATGATGGCAGGTTCGCGCAATTCTACGATGCGATTAAGAAGACGTATCCCAGGCTGCAGGTAATCGCAACGGCTCCGGTCACGAGCCGAACGCCGGACGTGATCGACGACCACTTCTATCGCACGGCGCAGGAATTTTTCGACGATACACACCACTACGACAAAACTGATCGCAAGGGCCCTAAAATCTTCGTCGGCGAATGGGCTACGCGCGAAGGCTCACCAACGCCCGATATGGGAGCCGCTTTGGCCGATGCCGCCTGGTTGACGGGCCTCGAACGCAACAGCGACATTGTGATTATGGCCAGTTACGCACCACTGTTCATCAACGTCAATCCCGGGGCCTCGCAATGGGTTCCGGATCTGATCGGCTACGATGCGCTGCATAGTTACGGTTCACCCAGCTATTATGCCCAGGTGATGTTCAGCAACCACATCGGCAATGAAGTGTCGGCAGCCACTTTGAGCGGCGCGCCGCAGCTTTTGTTTACTTCTGTCACCAGAGACACGTCGAAACGCATGCTGTATGTGAAGGTGGTCAACGCCTCATCGACGCCACAGTCTCTCGAGATTGAACTCACGGGAAAAGGCAAACCCACGGGAACCGCAGCGGTGATCACACTAAGCGGACACTCGACGGCAGAGACCAACTCGCTGGCAGACCCGACAAGAATCGTTCCGGTCCAAAGTGAAGTCAGCGGCGACTCCTCCGACTGGCACCACACGTTTCCGCCGTACTCAATTCAGGTTATCGATATGACCTTGCAGTAGGAGTGATCCATGAACGTTTCTGCCGTAAAGCGTAGGGCATTCGAGTATATTTGCTTGTTGTGCATTCTTGGTTGTGAGGGGTTGTATATGCATGCGGAAGTAAAAAAGTCTGTCTTCGGCACCATGCCGGACGGAACAAAGATTGAGATATTCACGCTCCACGACGGCGAATTGACGGCCCGCATCATGACCTACGGCGCCCGCGTGGTCTCGCTAGAGACTCCCGATCGCAACGGCAAAATCGGTGACGTGGTATTGGGGTATGACTCCCTAGACGGCTATCTGCAAGACCCGAAGACGTACTTTGGCGCGATTGTAGGACGCTATGGTAACCGCATCGGACATGGAACATTTGTTCTTGACGGCAAGCGGTATGAGGTGCCGAAGAACGATGGCGACAACAGCCTGCACGGTGGTCTCATCGGATTCGACAAGCGCGTGTGGACGGCCCATGAAATTCCGGATGGAGTCGAAATGACCCTCGTCAGCAAAAACGGCGACCAGGGCTATCCGGGAACTTTGACCGCGCACGTGCGATATACACTGACCGCGCATGCCCTGAAAATCGAATACTCTGCAACCACGGACGCGGACACCGTACTGAACCTGACCAATCACAGCTATTTCAATTTGGCGGGTGAAGGCAACGGAAACATTCTGGACGAGGTGATGACCATCCCGGCGGATCGCTACACGCCAGTAAATTCCGGACTGATCCCAACCGGAGAATTAGCGCCCGTTGCAGGGACGCCATTCGATTTTCGTACACCTACGGTGATTGGAAAGCGGATCGATCAGGTCAATGAACAACTGAAATTCGCCAGAGGATATGACCAGAATTTTGTACTGAACCATGCGACCAGCGGTCCGGCGCTGCATGAGGCTGCGCAGGTGATGGATCCAAAGAGCGGCCGCATATTAACCGTTAAAACGACGCAGCCCGGCGTGCAGTTTTATTCCGGAAATTTCCTCGAAGGCACGGCACATGGAAAGCACGGTCACGACTATCAGAAGCGCGCCGCATTATGCCTGGAGACGCAGCATTTTCCGGATTCGCCGAACCATCCGTCATTTCCATCTACCGAACTGAAGCCCGGCCAGACATTTCACAGCGTCACGGAATATATTTTCTCAACGCAGAAATAAGCATGCTTGTGCCCGGAGCGTGTTGACGCCTGGGTCGAACCAGGCTCTTAGGCCGGTTAGGAGAGACCTCCGCAACCGGCGCTAATCTTCTTCCGGCTCGTGGAAATACATATTCCAGTCGAGATAATTGCTGGCAGCTTCATACACCGCAGCCGCGCTCTCTGAGAAGTTTGCAGCGACATGGTGCTCAAAACCTTCTTCACAGATGAAACGCAGCAGGCTTTGCAACTGCGGAATTTCCACGACGCCTGCGCCCCCGAAGGTCTCCAGCGGATCGTTGGTAAACTTGCCCCCGCCAACATAGCCGCGCATCTCGCCGTTGAAGTCGTCAGTCGAGAAGCGAGCGTAGCTCATGGTGCCCGCCTTGACACGACCCACACAGGTGCCAAAGGTATTTTCCTTGCCCACCGTACCGGCAATGATCGCCTGAAAATCCATCACAACATCGTTGAAGAAATGTTTTGGCAGGTTGGAGCAGTGAAAGCACACTGCCTTGTCCGGATCGTCGCCGTAATTATTATTCCAGTCCAGCAGCGCGCTCGGTGTTTCGGACGCCAGGGCCAGTGCATGCATGCTCAGCGTACCCACAACATCCACTTCACAGGCGGATGGAATCAGGTTCTCGCTCATCATGCTCATAATGGTGCACGGCACTACGCCAAAATATTCTTCCAGGGATGTCCAGCATTGCACTGCGCTGATCGTCGTCTGCGTCTGTTGCATCCACTGTTCAATCACCCAACCCAACTTGGCCATCTTGACCAGCGCTGATTCCGGCACGGCAGAGGTTTTGACGTAATTCTTGATTGCCGCCAGCTTGGCTTCGACGTTGCTGTCTCCGTCCTTCAGCCGATCGATGCGACCCAGAATCTCGGACAGATCGATCGGCTCGACTGAGACGCCGTTCCTTTCGAGCAACTTTTCGCTATAGCGCACTGTGTTAAATGCAGCCGGCCGAGCGCCAATGGAGCCGATGCGAAGGTTTGTCAGTCCCCGCACCACGCGGCAGACCGCGGCGAACCAGGCCAGATCTTTCTTGAATCCATCGGAACTGGGCGACACTGTATGCAATTTCGTCAACGAATATGGAATGCCATACTGCATCAGGTTGTTGCAGGCCGACATTTTGCCGCAAAAGCTATCGCGACGAAACGCAATCGTCATCTTCGAGCTTTTGTCCGGCGTCGCCTGTACCAGCACAGGAACCTTCAATGTCGAGTAACGCATGGCGTCGGCAATCGCTCGCTCGTCGCCGAAGTTCGGCAAGGTAACGATGACGCCGTCGATTTCGTCACGATGCTGGCGAAACAGATCTCCGCAACGACGCGCCTCTTCATGGGTCTCGATGGCGCCGTGCTTCGACTCTTCCGGGCTCAAAGCAATCACATGAACCCCTGCACTTTCGAGTACCTGCAGCATTTCCTCGCGACCTTCTTTTGCCAGATGGTCGGGGAAAAATCCACGATTGCCAACGATCATTCCAAATGTCATTTGTCTGCCGTTCTTCATCGCTCTCCTGCCTTCTTATGCCGCTGCGCTGGCTGCATTATCACTACTCGAGGGAAATACTCTACGATATATACGATAACCAAGGTGAGAATCCGAGTTTCCCGCCGCACCGCTCGAAGTTTCAATACCACTGAAACCTGCTCGGTTCTACGTTCAGAATTATGCCACTTTTGCGCTATATAAAACGATTTAAATGAAGATTTTCGTACTTCGCTAATCTAGGCACCTAAGCAACAATTGTCAATTTAGAAAGATGGGTTGCAGAACATTTCGGTATACTTCTGCCCGTTAGCAAACGGTCCACGGAGAATCCCTGAATGCGCCGATCAATTTTCCTGCTTGCCCTCGTAGCCACGCTGCCGGTTGGCGTCTATCCGCAGCTCGCACCCACTCCGCCCATGGGCTGGAACAGCTGGGATTCCTACGGGATGACCATTACTGAGCAGCAATTCAAGCAAAATGTCGGCTGGCTTCACGCCCATCTGCAGTCGAGCGGCTGGCAATATGTCGTAATTGACGAAGGATGGTTCCTGGCTAGCCCGCAGAAAGCCGACCAGGGCTACACCATGGATGCGAATGGACGTTATATTCCTGCGGTCGACCGGTTCCCTTCCGCAGACAAGGGTCGCGGGTTCAAACCGCTTGCCGACTATGTCCACTCCCTTGGATTAAAGTTCGGCATTCACATCATCCGAGGCATCCCAAAAGAAGCGGTTGCGCGCAATCTGCCGATTGCCGGGTCGAACTATCGCGCTGCCGAGGCAGCCGACACCTCCGACACCTGCCGTTGGAACCATGACAACTATGGCGTGAGAAATAATGCCGCCGGTCAGGCCTATTACGATTCGATCGCCAAACTTTACGCCGGCTGGGGTGTCGATTTCGTCAAGATCGACTGCATCTCGCAACCCTACAAGACAGCCCAAATTCACATGGTGAGCCGCGCGCTGAAAAAGACAGACAGACCCATCGTGCTGAGCTTGTCCCCCGGGCCGACGCCGCTTGCGGACGCCTCCGATGTGGTCCAGCAGGCGCAAATGTGGCGAATCTCAGATGATTTCTGGGATGTTTGGAATCGTGACGAGACATCCGGCGATTTCCCGCAGAGTGTAGTCCATCAGTTCCCGCTGCTCGCGCGATGGGAGCGATATGCAGGACCCGGCCATTGGCCGGATGCAGACATGCTCCCGATCGGCTGGCTTGGGCCTCAGCCGGGATATCTGAAGGCACGCCCGTCGCGTCTCACCCCGGACGAGACGAGAACAGTGCTCACTTTATGGGCAATTGCGCGGTCGCCGTTGATTTTGGGGGCGAATCTGCCCCGTATGGACAGCGCGACCGAGGCGATGCTGACCAATCGAGAGGTCCTCGCGGTCGACCAGAATTCAACAGACAACAAAGCTCTGTTGCACACGCCGACAACCTGGGTCTGGACCGCACGAGCGACTTCCACAAAAGGGGACTATGTCGCGTTGTTTAACGTCAGTGACGCGACGATCCACCTGAATTACACATGGCGCGACCTGGGTATCCCGTCCGGCAGCTATGCGGTGCACGATCTGTGGCTGCACAAGGTTCTAGGGGAGACCGACGGGATCAAGGTGACGCTGGCGCCGCATGCGTCGGCACTGTACCGCGTCGAATAGCGCGTTTTAGGCGATCCATGCTAAGCGGCCGCTTCTGGATTCGTTGCGGGGCGTGAAACTTTCTTGGCGTCTGGGCAATTTTCAACCAGCCATTGTCAAGGATCCGCGAAATCCGTCACGATATGACGGGCGCGACGGTCTTTTCCCCGCGCGGTCGGGATCGTGTGCGCAGTTACCCAAGGGCTATTTCAAGCGATTTAGTTGCGCTAATCCTAAATGCGCGCAAATATGAGTCGACACTGAAGAGTCCTACTGATAACCTTGTGTGTAATCTTGAATTGAAACGTTATGAGCCCACGTCACCCGGTTGACAACTCAGCGCATACAGATCACAAGCCGGCACGAACAACTCTAAAAACACTTGCTAATCATCTTGAACTTTCTCCGACAACGGTCTCGTTTGTCATCAGCGGATCGCCTTTCGCCGAAACGATTGCAAAAGGTACCCGCGAAAGAATTTGGGCAGCGGCGGAAAAATTAAATTATCGTCCCAACGTTTTCGCGCGATATCTCCACACCAAAAGAACGTACAGCGTGGCCGTGCTGGTACCCGATGTGGGAGATGAATACTCCGCAGCGCTGATCGGGGGGATTGAAAGCTGTCTATCGAAAAAAGGATTTTTCTATTTTGTCGTCAGTCATCGCGGCGCACCCGATCTTTTGCGGATGTCCCCCGACACGCTGCTTGACCGTGGCGTGGAGGGGATGATTTTCATCAACACGCCGTTGAATCGTGCATTGCCGGTACCGATTGTCGCCATTTGCGACATTACAGAAGGGCCTGGCATTACTCGCATCAAGATCGACAACGGAAAGGCTGCGACACTTGCGGTCGATCACCTTTTGAAACTTGGTCATCGCGACATTGCGGTTCTGAAGGGTCCAGAAGGAAACGGCGATACAGACGACCGGTGGGGACAATTTCACAAAACCTTCCAACGACGCGGCATCAAAATCCGCCCCGAAAATACGGTGCACCTGGGCGTCTATCCAGCCTGCAACGAAAAGACGATGGCAGAAAACGGCTATGACGCGGCCCAGAAACTTCTGGAGCGTAAAAGGACGTTTACCGCACTGGTCGCCTTCAACGATGCCTCCGCCATGGGTGCGATTCGCGCCCTTTCCGACGCCGGATTGCGGGTTCCGGAAGATGTCTCCGTCATGGGATTTGATGACATTCCGCAAAGTCTGTTCACCGTTCCGCGCCTGACGACGATTCGGCAGCCGCTTTCCTACATGGGTGAACTGGCTGCGAATACTCTGCTGGAAAAGATATCCGGAAACAACGGCGTTCCCAAAATCCTAAAGATTCAGCCAGAGCTGGTGGTGCGTGAAACAACCGCGCCGAATTCCCACTCGTCGCATAAGAATTCTGCAGCTGGTAAGACTGCGCGACGGTCACGATAGCTCCAAGTCAACCTCCCGATTCTGCTTCCGCGATCCGGCCAACTGACCACAATTTTCGAACCTTGACTCTCCTTCCGCCATCTCGTAATATCCCGCCATCTAAAACGTTTTTTCTGATCATTTCACTGCAGATTTCGCCTTATAATTGACCTCGCTTGTTCGATGGAGTCGACGGCGTTCTGTACATATGGATCAGCTTTCTCGACCCCTCGATATTGCGCGGAGACGCGAGGTCCGCTCTCTCATCTATGGGAGCGGGATTATCACTCGCGCGAACGATACAACCAGACAAGTAGCACGCATTGGTTCTGCGAGGTGTATTCCATGCGTTTGTTCGCTCTATTGTTGCTTGCGGGATTGAGTTTTCCCGCACTCTCTCCGGCACAAGTCCACTACCAATATCCATTTCAAAATCCAAATTTGCCTACAGAACAACGCATCGATAATTTGCTTTCCCTGATGACACTCCAGGAAAAGATCGACGCTCTCAGCACCGATCCCGACGTGCCCCGCCTGGGCGTCCACGGCTCTGGCCAGATTGAAGGGCTGCACGGAGTCGCCCTCGGTGGCCCCGGAGGCTGGGGTCGTGTGTTTCCTCCAGGTTTCAAGCGTGGTACCCCGGGCATACATCCGCTGAACGAGCCATTGGAAACAACACAATTTCCCCAGGAGGTTGGCCTGGGTGAAACCTGGGATCCGGCGCTGCTCGAGCAGGCGACTCGGGAAGAAGGAATCGAGGCGCGCTACATATTTCAGAGCAGCGGCCGTGGTGGCCTTGTCATCCGTGCGCCCAACTTGAATCTTGAACGCGATCCTCGCTGGGGACGTTCTGAGGAATCGATGGGCGAGGACCCCTACATCGTCGGAACGATGGGCGTGGCATTCGTCAAAGGGCTCCAGGGCAACGACGGTCGCTATTGGCGGACAGCTTCGCTGCTGAAGCATTTCGTAGCCTACAGCAACGAGACGAATCGCAGCGGATCATCGTCCAATTTCGATGCGCGCCTGTTGCATGAGTACTATGCCGTGGGCTTTCGCATGGCCATTGAGCAGGGCGGCGCGAATGCTTACATGACCAGCTACAACGCGGTGAACGGCATCCCCATGACCGCGAATCCCATGCTGAAAAATCTGACCATGAAGAAATGGGGATTTAACGGGATCATCTGCACGGATGCGGGCGCGCTGACTTTCATGGTGACTGCGCACAAGTATTGCGCCAACATGGACGAAGCCGCGGCGGCAGCCATTCATGCGGGCATCAACCAGTTCCTTGATCGGTATCGTCCCGGTGTGGAAGGCGCGTTGCAGAAGAAATTGATTACAGAAGCAGACCTTGATGAAAATCTGCGAGGAGTCTACCGCGTGATGATCCGGCTTGGGTTGCTCGATCCGCCCAGCCTGGTTCCGTTCACCGCCATCAACGATAAGAACGGTCCTGCCCCGTGGGAAAGCGACGCTACCAAACAGCTGGTCTTGCATGTCACGGAGGAATCCATCGTCCTCTTGAAAAATTCAGGCCATGCACTTCCGCTGGACATGTACAAACTGCATTCGATTGCTGTCATCGGTCCGCGCGCCAATGAAGTGGACTTGGATTGGTATAGTGGAACCCCTCCGTTTGTGATTACGCCGCTGCAGGGCATCCGGAGTTATGTTCGATCGTCCGTGAAAGTGAATTACGCGGCAGACAATACGAACGGGGACGCTGTGCAGGCAGCAAAGACATCCGACGTGGCGATTGTTTTTGTCGGCAATCAGCCGACCTGCGGCATGGGCTGGGGACATTGCCCCGATCCGACGGAAGGTAAAGAAGCGTTCGACCGCAAGTTGATCAGCATGAATCCCGATCAGGAAAAACTGATTGAGGATGTGTATGCCGCGAATCCGCGAACCATCGTGGTCCTGGTGTCCAG
>JBARFA010000086.1:0-18956 GCA_049796755.1 Acidobacteriaceae bacterium | reverse complement strand
GCCAGTAAGTTCCTTGCACCAGGCGAGCACCCTCAGTCCATGTTCTTCCTGTGCAATTCCCTTGCACAGAACCCAAGCGAGAGGGCACGGCTTTGGAACCTGCTCGAAGGCGTTCGAGGCTACTCCGTCCGAAGCGCCTGCATCGGACCAATTCTCGCTGCTATCCCACTGGACAAAAAACAGCTACTCGAGTCCTCTCGTTTTTGCTGCTGTGGCTGCGCTCTTCCTCCTCTGCGCCGTTTCGGCCTGCATAATTCCCGCGGTGCGTGCAACATCCATCGATCGCATGCAGGCAATCCGTTACCAATAATTCAGTTCCTCACACCTGGAACTACCGAATCCATCGAAAGGATCACCGACGATAAGGCGACTCTTGAAGGCTGAGGCCGGAGCATCTGTTTCACACTCGTCGATCTTGTTGGGCCTTGCGTGCTACTTTGCGATAATAGTGAGATGGCAAGGATCGCAATTGTGGGCGTAGGCGCTATCGGAGCTGTCATCGCGGCGTTACTACATTCCACCGAACAACACGAACTTATACTATGCACGCGACGTCCTCTGCCACGCCTCAATGTTGAGACTCCTGAAGGTAGTATCCACATCAACTACACGAGCCTTACCGCGCCTTCACAGACGGAGTCAGTGGATTGGTTCATAGTTGCCACCAAGATGTACGATGCTCCTGGCGCCGGTGCATGAGTGCGATCAAGACGTTTGTTAACATTGGGAGAAATAGGGGCTCGGCGAGGCCCAGGTGTGCGGGTTGCTCGGCGGTGTCCGCATCTTCGACTTTTCATGAATGGAAAACTAACCCTAAAGGCAAGAGGCTGAACCAGGACGCCTTGACAAGGATTCCTCTCGTCATCGGCATCTACAAGGCTTTGAATATCTACTTTGGCAAGCTTGGGGCCGACCGCTGGGCTACGTTTGAAAATCGTGGTCCACTATTTTCCGGTCTGGCTCCGATCCAGCACATACTCCGCCATGGACAACCGGGGATGATGGACGTCCGTCGCATGCTGGATTCCTGCGCCTGTAGGCATTAATCCAACCGGTTGGCGATGCGTCATCAATTCGCAAGAGGTATTACTTCACGAAATTCAGACGTCGAAAACCCTTGCGTCTCTGAGTATTCAAAAGAATAGTAGCCAGAATAGATATTCAGATTTAGACACTCCAAACGGACTATCTTAATGAATGTAGCCAAATAAGCAGAGTTCGCTCTCCCAGAAACACCCTAAATGCCAATAGGCTTGATGCCGTAGTAGCCATAATAGATGTTCAGCATCGACACACGCGTCCGCGGATTAGTCGAAGAAGTCGCGATCTTCATCGGCGAGGTGCGCTTTGGCCGCCCGAACGTTGAACGTGATACCGAGGCCTGGCTTGTCCCAAACGTCGATGAAGCCGTTCTTCACAATCGGATCCGGTAGGCCATCCACAATGTCGTACCACCATTCCGGATCGCCCTTCGCATATTCGAATGCAATATAGTTCTGCGGCAGGGTCGCCCCCATGTGCACTTGCGCAGCCACGCCGAACAGACCATCAAAAATTCCGTGCGGAGCTACCAGGATGCCGTGGAGATTTGCGTACTCGGCGATCCACTTCAATTCCGCGATGCCACCCACATCCTCCGGGTCAGGGCCGATCACGTTGACCGCCTGAGTCTCGATCAGGTCCTTGAAGTTCTCCCGCAAATAGATCTCCTCGCCAGTGTGAATCGGCGTCGATGTGCTATCGGTCACTTGCTTGAAAACCTGCGCGTTTGGATAAGGCGTGTAGTCGCCGGTGATCAGATCTTCGAGCCATGTAATATGCAGCGGTTCCACGGCGCGCGCAAACCGAATCGCATCCTTGACCGTCCAGCCCGGACCGCAGTCCAGCGCCAGCCCGATTTCATCTCCAAGCACCTTTTTTGAGGCTTCGACACAGGCGACAACATGGTCGAAGCCGCGTTCCGTAAGCAGCCCGCGATCCATGTACGGTGGGCCGCCCTTCCACTGCTTACCGTACCAGGCATCGGGGATGGCAGTCAGCATCACCGTATTGTGAAAACCGACCGGCTGCTTGAACAGTGTGAAGCCCTCCTTCGCCTCTTTCATCTTCGACGTGAGCTCGGCGTAATCCTGTGGGGTGCGGGGAGTCAAGTGGGGCGCGATGTTTTCCGAGTTTCCATAGGGAAGGACGCGGTCGCGGATCTTTCCGCCAAGCAGCTTATAGACCGGCAATCCCGCTGCCTGACCCGCGACATCCCAGAGGGCAATTTCGATCGCGCTCACCGCCGCGCCCCAGGGCTTGAATGCGCCCATACGGCGAATCTTCAGCATGATGTTGGCAACGTTCGTGGGGTCTTCGCCGAGTAAATATGGTTTATAGAACAGCACCATCGGCTTGAGATATGGTTTGGCGGACTCTGCCTGACCATAGCCGGAAATTCCCTGATCCGTGACGATTCGAACTGTGGGATTGCGGCCGATGATGGCACACTTCAGGTCGATGATCTTGATCGGTGCGGTTTCCATTTGTCTTGCAGGAGGAACTATCGGAGAAGCCGCCGCCTGGCCGGCAAAGACTGCTGCTGCGGCTGCGCCCGAAAGCGATCCTACAAATCCTCTTCGCGTCCACTCTCCCATCTGCCTGTTCTCCTGGAGAATCTAGATGCCATCGCTTACGCGGCTGAAATCTCAACGCTCCCGCGAAGTCATCCGTCCTCATTATTAACCTTTGCTTAGGGCGCGATTAAACCAAAGCACAAAATAGCGAATCCATTTCGCGAATGATCGGACTCAGAGCGGGCGCAGCCGAGCAAGTTGGCACAAATTCCGCCCAAGGGGAAACTTTTCTTCAAAATGTAACGAACTTCTAATGACCGCGCGTGTGTGTGACCGGTATCACGTTCCATAGGCAGGCGGAAATGCCTGTTCCTGGAGGAAAGTGAAATGCAAAAGTTAGCTGCAACGTCTTTGGCTGCGTTGCTTGTTGCCGGTCAGCTGGCAATTCCTGCGGCGTCTCAGGCGCAGGAAGGTGGAGCGAGAACGGCAACTCCGATCAAGCATGTCGTTGTCATCTTCGGAGAGAACATCTCGTTCGACCACTACTTTGGAACGTATCCTTACGCCACCAATCCAAAAGGGGAACCGAAGTTCGTGGCGGCGGCTAACACGCCAGCCGTGAACGGTTTCACAAGTGCGCTTCTCTACAGCAATCCAAACTTTCTAAATACCACCGGCAATGGCGCAGGAGCGATGAATCCGTTCCGCCTCGATCGTTCCCAAGCGGCAACCGCAGATCAGGATCACAATTACGGTCCGGAGCAAGAGGCGTTCCATGCCGGACTGATGGATTCTTTTCCGGAGTACACCGGAACTCCGGGTCCGCCGCCAACCGGTGATACAACCAACGGCTTGGTGATGGGATATTACGATGGCAATACGGTGACGGCGCTGTGGAACTATGCCCAGCGATATGCGCTGAACGACAACGCTTTTGGCACCACCTTCGGCCCGTCTTCGCCGGGTGCGATCAACCTTGTTTCTGGCCAGACCAACGGCGTATCGGATGCCATCAATGCGGGCGGGAAAGCGATTGATGCCGAGGATGGCACCACTACATTGATCGGTGATGCAGATCCGGTTGGCGACGCTTGTTCGACAACCACGGGAGCGCAAGTTTCGATGGGCGGCCAGAATATCGGCGATCTATTGAACAGCAAGGGCGTTACATGGGGATGGTTTCAAGGCGGGTTTGACCTGGCATTGAAAAACTCCAACGGCACGACCGGTTGCGCTCGCTCCACGCTCTCGAAGATCACGAACGTAACGGAAACCGATTACATCCCGCACCATGAGCCGTTCCAGTACTATAAGTCCACGCAGAATTTGCAGCACCTTCGTCCGACTTCCACGGCGATGATTGGACATGCCGGCGACCGGGCGAACCACCAATACGATATCAACGACTTCTATGCGGCCGTGGAAGCCAACAACATGCCTGCGGTTAGTTTCTTGAAGGCTCCAGGCTATCAGGACGCGCACGCAGGCTACTCGGACCCCATCGATGAGCAGGCTTTTGTGGTCAGCGTCATCAATTTCCTGCAGCACACGCGGGAATGGAGCTCCACAGCGGTGATTATCAATTACGATGATTCCGACGGCTGGTATGACCACCAGATGGGGCCGATTGTGAACCAGTCGACCACACCCTACGACATGCTGACCGGGAGCGGACAATGCGGAACCGGGACCGACAAAGCCTTGGCCGGTCCGGACTCTCAACACCCGCAAGGACGTTGCGGATACGGGCCGCGCATTCCGATTCTGGTAATTTCACCGTATGCTCGCAAGAACTACGTGGATCACACCGTGACCGATCAAACCTCGATTATTCGGTTTATTGAAGACAATTGGCTGGGCGGAGAGCGCATCGGAAATGGCTCATTTGACGCGCTGGCGGGATCGCTGGATACCATGTTCAATTTCAAGAATCCGCCGAATCAAGGTATGTACATTCTGGACCCAACCACTGGGGAAGTTTCCTCGAGTTTCGGCGGCGGTTGGTAGGAAGCAAAGCGAGTCAATTCGGGAGCGGCGCCAACCAGCGCCACTCCTGAGTCGATTGAATCAGCAAGGAGAGACAGAGTTCTGATCACACGACGTAGTTTTCTGAAGCACAGTAGCCTTACGCTTGCAGGTCTCACGGTTGGCAATCGACAAAGTGAGGCATCGGTTGCGGCCGTACTCGATCCGGGCACGCTGGCTCCATTTGTGGATGCGCTGCCTGTCCCGCAGCTTGCCCGGCCGTCTGGGACCGTCCCCAATCCAGAGGATACGAAAACAAATATTCCTTCCTATGACGTTGCCATTTGGGAAACGCGCCTGCAAGTGCATCGTGATCTTCCGCCGACTCGCATGTGGACGCTGGGCGGATGCTTTCCAGGGGTGACGCTGGAAACGAAAAGCGGCCAAGCGGTAATGGTGAACTGGAAAAATCGGCTTCCTTCGCGGCATTTTCTGCCCATCGACCATACGCTCCACGGCGCAGAACCGGGCGTGCCGGAGGGGCGAAGCGTCATCCATCTGCATGGCGGACGGACGCCGGCGGCAAGCGACGGCTATCCGGTGGATTGGATTGTATCCGGCAAGACACAGACATGCTTCTATCCATGCCGGCAGGACGCTGCGCTGCTTTTTTGCCACGACCACTCAATGGGCATCAACCGGCTGAATATCTACGCAGGAATGCAGAGTCTTTTCATTGTGCGGGACGAGGTGGAAGAACGCCTGAATCTGCCGAAAGGGAAATACGAGATTCCCTTAATGTTTTGCGATCGCCTCTTTCGGACTGATGGCCAGTTGTATTATCCAGTCTCGCCCAATCCCAAGGCGCCGTGGGTGCCGGAGGTTTTCGGCAACGCAATTTTAGTAAATGGGAAGCTGTTGCCCTATCTTGATGTGGAGCCGCGAAAGTATCGATTCCGTTTGATGAACGGATCGAATGGCCGGTTCTATCGCTTTTCGCTGCAGAACAAAGCCGAGTTTCACATGATCGGTTCCGACCAGGGATTACTGGCCGCGCCGATCACGTTGAAGCGTTTGCCGCTGGCTCCGGCGGAGCGCGGCGATATCATCGTCGATTTCAGCCAGATGAAAGGCGAGACGGTGGAGTTGCGCAGTGACTCTTTTTCCATTCTGCAGTTTCGCGTTGGTCGCGACCCGGTGTCCGACGATAGTGACCTGCCTTCGAGCATCCGTCCGATTCGGCGAATCCCGGAAAGTGATGCGGTGCGGACGCGGCGTCTGACGCTGGATGAGAAGCTGGATGATGTTCAGCGCTCCATGGGGATGCTGCTGAACGATACGCCGTGGCGCATGCCGATTACCGAAAAGCCGGTGCTGAATACCACCGAGATATGGGAACTGCTGAACCTGACCGAGGATTCACATCCCATCCATCTGCACCTGGTGCGGTTTCAGATTCTCGATCGGCGGCCCTTCGACACGTTCGACTACTATGCGAAAAAAGTTGTTCGCTACCTTGGTGCTGCGGTCCCACCCGCGCCGGTGGAGATGGGATGGAAAGATACAGCCCGCACGGACCCCGGCATGGTGACTCGCATCATTGTTCCATTTCAGGGGTATGCAGGACGTTACGTTTGGCACTGCCACATCCTGGAGCACGAAGATAATGGAATGATGCGGCCGTTTGAAGTGCTTCCGGCGGCTACCGCGCGCGCTTGAGGCAAGGTCGCGCCCTGGTTCGCGCGAATGCAGGTTCCTCTATCTTGCTACGCCTTCTTTTTGGCTTTCACCAACTCGCGCCAATCGCGGTCTGTCTGGTCTGCGTAAGCCGTAGCAAAGTTCGCAACCGCTGCCTCAAATCTTCCTGAAACTCCCAGGTAGCCAGACAACATGGAGCAATCGCCGGCGCGCGCATGCCCGCGTGCCAACAAATCTCCACACACGCGAGCATATTCCACCAGGCCCGCTTGCTTCAGATCGTCTAACTTCACTGAAGCTTTGTGGTCGTTCAACTGCCGCACCAGGTAGTCACGGCCTTCGAGCGTGGTCCATCCTAAAAACGGATCCGACTGCAGTTGCATGAGCCGTTCTCCCTCCACGACCCGTTTACCCTGATGATTTTGGAGATTCTCGTCGCTGCGCGCATGTCGAAGATAGGGCGCGTAGGCAGATGCGACTTCTTCTTTGATCTGAATGAACAGCGGATCCTTCGGTCCATTGCCTACCATGTAGACGCAGTAATCGCGCAGGCCAATGGATCCGGTTCCCACCACCTTAAAGGCCACATCGACCGGGCGATACTGCAGGAAGAACTTCTGGCGTTCGGGCGACAAACTCTCCACATATTTTCCCAGCGAGGCGACGATTCGATCGGCCTCTGCGCCTTTGATCCGCTTCAATAACGGTGGCGTGTCCTTAAAGATGCGCGGCGGTTTTGTCGGCAACCCCGACTTTGTTTTTTGCTCTGGGATAAGTTTCTTGGCCGATTTCTTGTGTCTACCGTTCACCTGGGTCAGCGCTTTCAGAGTATCTGTCGCGGTCGCGCGCTGCGCCACTTCGAGAATTCGCTCCACCGTTGGAACACTTCGTAGACGATGCACCTGGAACCTCGCCATCTCCAGCACCGGCATGCGCGCTAACGACGCCATCGTACGCCGATATCGATCCAGGAAAACCTCTGCGGCCTCTCGGCAATTTCCATCGTTCGCGCCGGCCTCTCGCCCGGCCAGCACCAGGCTGGTGGCCATGCGTTTGACATCCCACTCAAACGGGCCAGCAATGGTTTCATCGAAATCGTTGATGTCGAAAACCAACCGCCCATCTGATCCGGCATACGCGCCAAGGTTTCGGACATGCGCGTCTCCGCACAGCTGCGTCAAAATGCCGGTGTTCGCTGCCAGAGAAAAATCGTATGCCATTACCGGAACGGCGCCGCGAAAATAACCAAACGGAGACGCTTCCATGCGCTCATATTTCAAAGCCGCCAGCGCCGGAACGCGACCGTGCATGGATTTCTCCATCAGCTTTAAGGGATCTTCGCGGCGCTCTTTCGCCTTCCATACTCCATGTTCCGCGCGACGCATTTGCTTACGCCGCTGTTGACCCAAAGCAAGCCGTTCTTGTGGACTCAGAGGCCTCGTCATCGGATTTTCTTCACCCCTCACGACGCATAGTCGCAAAAGTACTCGTGATGCATGTGGCTTTAAAGTTATCAGCAAGTGTACTCGCGATCCGTGTACAAGCTTCGGCGGCACGCGCTCCCACCGCAGTCCGGCAGGCACAATGCGGTAAACTAGTAATGAGATCGGGATATTCCCGCAATCCGCGCGCTTGCCAATTGGATTCTCGCGTTTGCCGCCCAGCCAATCTACATACCAGAACAGGAAAGTTCATTCATCGTGTCGTCCGTTATCCGCAACATCGCTATCATCGCCCACGTCGATCACGGCAAGACCACACTTGTCGATGCCATGCTACGTCAAAGCGGGACCTTCCGCTCCAATGAGGCGGTCGCCGAAAGGGTGATGGACTCGAACGATCTGGAACGTGAGCGCGGTATCACCATTCTGGCGAAGAATACCGCAATTTTCTTTCACGACACCAAGATCAATATCGTAGACACGCCAGGTCACGCCGACTTTGGCGGCGAGGTGGAACGGGCGCTGAAGATGGTCGATGGCGTCATGCTGCTGGTCGACGCCAGTGAAGGCCCGTTGCCCCAGACCCGCTATGTGTTGTCGAAGGCTCTGGAAGCGAAGCTACCTCCGATCCTGGTGATCAATAAAATTGATCGTCCGGATGCGCGTCCACAGGAAGTTTTGAACGAGGTGTACGACCTGTTCATCGATCTGGATGCGGGCGAAGATCAGCTGGATTTTCCAGTGTTGTATACGAATGCAAAACTGGGCACATCGTCGACCGATGCGAAAACTCCCGGCACCGATTTGCAGCCGTTGTTTGAGGCGATTGTGTCGACCATTCCACCGGCCACCGGCGATCCGAACGGTCCACTGCAAATCCTGGTAACGAACCTCGATTATTCGGACTACCTGGGACGCCTGGCGATTGCGCGTGTGTTTAACGGCACCCTGCACACCGGTGATGAGGTTGCGATTTCCAAGCGCGACGGGTCGCTGGAGAAAACCAAGATCACCAAGTTGTTCAGCTTCAGTGGACTCAAGCGGACTGACATTGAGGAAACTACCCTCGGCGATATCGTTGCGGTCGCGGGGATTAGTGGAATCACCATTGGCGAAACCATCACCAGCCTCGAGAATCCAGCGCCATTGCCGACGATTTCGATCGATGAGCCCACGATTGCCATGCAGTTTTTCGTCAACAACTCCCCGTTCGCCGGGCGGGAAGGGCAATATGTCACTTCCCGTAATTTGCGCGAACGGCTGGAAAGGGAATTGCTCACCAACGTCTCGATTCGCGTGGAAGATGCAGGCAACGCCGATAACTTTAAAGTACTGGGACGCGGGGAATTGCAACTCGCCATATTAATTGAGATGATGCGCCGCGAAGGATATGAATTGATGGTGGGCCGGCCGGAAATTGTGACGCGGACAGTCGACGGCAAGCTGATGGAGCCGGTCGAGCTGCTCACCATTGATATTCCGGAAAATTTTGTCGGAGTTGTGATGGAACGACTGGGCCCGCGCAAAGCCGAAATGGTGAAGATGCACAACCACGGCTACGGGCGCGTGCGTCTGGAGTTTCGCATTCCCAGTCGCGGTCTGATCGGCCTGCGCAATGAAATGCTGACGGAGACTCGCGGCACCATCGTCATGAACTCCTTGTTTGACGGTTACATGCCGCATCAGGGAGATATTCCGCAGCGCTCCACCGGTGCGTTGATCGCCGATCGTGCCGGAACAACGACAACGTACGCGCTGGATGGGCTGCAGGAGCGCGGAGTTTTGTTCCTCGGGCCTGGAAACGAAGTATATGAAGGCATTATTGTTGGCGAACATTCGCGGGATAACGACCTGGACGTGAATGCGGTACGCGAAAAGAAGCTGACCAACATGCGTGCCTCTTCTGCCGACGATGCCATCCGGCTGGTGCCGTTCAAGCCGCAGAATCTGGAGCAGGCGATCGAATTTATCAACGAAGACGAACTGGTCGAAGTGACGCCGAAGAGTTTGCGCCTGCGCAAAAAGATCTTGCAGGCCAATCGTCGACCCAAGAAAAATGCGGTGCCCACCTCGGTCTAGAGATGTTCACCATGGAACTGCTCTAAAATCGAGGAACGAGCTATGGTGCCCTGGCTGAATAAGGAGCCTCGGTATCGAGGACTCCACAGCTGGGTCAAAGGAAAATGTCGCAACAGGATTTGTTTTCACCGGAAAGCTTGAAACCCGAGGCCTCCGCTTTGCCGAAGACGGAAAATTGGTCAGAATCCCCCGCTCCGCTTTGGTTGCAACGCGTATCCATCGTCATTCTGGTGGTGTTTTGCTTCTATGTTGGGCTGCTCGTATTCCTGCTTCCGTGGACGAGATACTGGAACGAAAACCACTATCTGCTGACGTTTTCTCCGATCGGTCGATTGATGAGTTCCGGTATCACGCGCGGGGTTGTTTCCGGACTTGGACTGCTGGATGTCTGGATCGGCATATCGGAAATCATTCATTACCATGAGCATCGATCCTAAGCGTGCCCACCGATCTGCTGCGGCCTGCCTGCAGAGCCTCTCAAAACTGCATCCCGTCACGGGGTTCCAGCAATTTCACACCTTCAGCGTGAGGTCTTAGATGGCCAATCATAAGCCCGCTCTCCTCTCCTATGAAGATCCGGGATTTATCAATAGCCCTGACGGGCGTCTGCTGCGGATCATGGCCGAGTATGTGCGACCGTTGGCGCATTTTCGGCGAGAGAGAATTCAGGATACTGTCGTTTTCTTTGGCTCGGCACGATTCGTCGCGCTGGATGAAGCCGCTCACAGTCTGGAGTTGTTGGACACTTCAGGGTCCGCAAAACGGGCTTCAGCCGAAGAGCAGCCGGCGACGTCAGAGCAGATTGCCAGCGGACAAGCAAGTCAACTGCAACGAGAACATGCCGAAGCTGCTGTCGAGATGGCGCAATTCTACGAAGATGCTCGAAAGCTTGCCTATCTGCTGACGCAATGGTCGATGACGCTGCGCTATAAGCGTCATCGATTTGTGGTCACCTCCGGCGGCGGTCCGGGGATTATGGAAGCGGCGAATCGCGGCGCCAGCGAAGCAGGCGGCAAAACCGTTGGCTTGAATATTCGGCTGCCCTTTGAGCAGGCTCCCAACCCGTACATCACACCCTCGCTGAGCCTCGATTTTCACTATTTCTTCATGCGCAAATTCTGGTTCGCCTATCTCGCGAAAGCGCTGGTGGTGTTTCCAGGTGGATTCGGTACTCTGGACGAAATGTTCGAATTGTTGACCCTGACGCAGACCCGCAAACTGGCCAAGGAGATGACGATTGTGGTGTACGGGTCGCAGTATTGGAACGAGGTCATCAATCTGGACACGTTGGTGAAAAAGGGAACGATTTCTCCAGAGGATTTGAAGTTGCTCCATTTTGCTGATACTCCCGAAGACGCGTTTGCGATTCTGAGGGATTCGCTCACAGTGAACCATCTTGGCGGAAAGAAGCCGGAATCGGGTACTTTGGAGGAACTGTTGGACGAGGAGTCGGAAATGTCGTTGCGTCCAGAAATCACAAAGACGCGGCGGTAATTGCGGCGGAATTCGCCCGCGGAATAGCGACGCCCGCTGGATCACGTGGAGGATTTTTTCATTCTTCATTCGCAATTGTCGTAGAAACTTTAGAAGGGGAGCGATCATGGAAATTCGAGAGATGTTTCTACCGGAGTTCGACCAGGAAATGAAGAAGACTCGGGCGATTCTAGAACGAGTGCCCGAGGGGAAGCCGGAGTTTAAATGTCACGAAAAGTCGATGGCGCTGGGAAAGCTTGCGCCACACGTCGCACAGTTACCGGAATTTGCGGTGATGATCGCAGAGCTGCCAGAGCTGGATTTTTCGAAGTCAAGTATGAAGCCACTCGTCATGGAGTCGCGGCAGCAACTCCTGGACGCCTTCGATGCAAATATTGCAAAGGCGCGGGCTGCGGTTGCCAAAGTGTCTGACGAGGAATGGCAGAAGCAATGGAAACTCAGCTTTCAGGGGCACACCATTGCGGACGCGCCGCGTTTCCTAATGTATCGCGAGATGTTTCTGAACCATCTGGTCCATCACCGCGCCCAGTTGGGAGTCTATTTGCGGTTGAATGATATTCCTCTACCCGGGACGTACGGTCCGTCGGCAGACGATACCATGGGATTCTAGGAACGTTGTCGATCTAATCGGCGGTCCATATATAGCGCTGCAGCGTCCTTTATAGAGATCTGCGCCGCTTTCATTTGGCAGGTGTAGCGGATCGATTCACCGCGCGAACTTATTGCACCGTTCCGATGAAAACCGCGAAGGGTGGCAGTGTCACGTGATTCAGATCGACGTCCTTGGCTTCACCCTGATCGGCAAGCAGCGCCCTCGCGTGCGTCCCCTGAATTCCCTCGGCCTCCAAATCATACGAAACGGTATGGGGCTGGCCTGTAAAGTTCATTGCCACCAGCACCGATGGTCCCGCGTGAGGATTTTTTCGCAAATACGACAGAACATAGGAATCCGAAGTATCCACCATAATGTTTTGCCCATCGCGAAGCGCGGGATTGTCCGCTCGCATGTCGATGAGCTGCTTATACCAGTTCAGCAGGGAGTCAGGCTGGCCGGATTCCATCTGCACGTTGACAGTCTTATAGCTGGCAGGAATCGGCAGCCAGGTCTTCGCCGCCGTGCTGAAGCCGGCATTTTTCCCTGGATTCCACTGCATGGGAGTTCGTTCGCCGTCGCGTCCTTTGTATTTTGGCCAGCCGCGAATGCCATCAGGGTCTTTTACTTCCGCTAGTGTTTTCGGCGGAGTCGTGACCATTCCAATCTCCTGACCGTAATACATCAAATCCGCGGAGCGGGTGGTGAGCAGGATGGTCGCCACAATCCGAGCAATTGCGGCATCGTGTTTGCCATCGCCATAGCGATTCCAGCTGCGTTCGTTGTCGTGGTTGTCGAAGACAAACAGCGGCATGTAACCATCCAGCTCAGTTTCCGCCTGGTTGATCTTGGTGCGAAATTCGTTGACGTCAAGCCGATCAATGAAGCCGACCTGCATGTCCATCGGCAGTTGAAGTTCGTTGTGGGCCTTTCCGCCGTACCATTCCAGCTGACTTTGAATATTGTCGAGGTAGGTCTCTCCGATCAGAACGCGATCTCCAGGGTAGCTATCGACCATCTTGCGCAGCGCCCGCATCACAACGTGGACCTCTGGAAGATTCTCCGTTCGGTTTTGTTCTTCATTCGGGCTGCCCACTTCATTTGTTCCGGGAAGGATTTTCTCATTGCGCAATTCCGGGTCTTCAAACAGTTCCGGGATCGCGTCGAGTCGAAATCCAGCGACTCCCTTGTTGAGCCAGAATCGGCAGGCATCAAACATAGCCTTCTCGACTGCTGGATTACGCCAGTTCAGGTCTGGCTGCGCCGCTAAAAACTTGTGGTAATACCATTGTTTCGTGGTTGGATCGTAAGTCCATGCGGAGCCTCCAAATTCACTCTCCCAATTATTGGGCGGGATGCCGGGGCCTTTTCCATCGCGCCAAATATACCAGTCGCGTTTGGGATTCGTGCGCGAGCTGCGGCTCTCTTTGAACCAGGGAGATTGGTCCGAGGTATGGTTCATCACCATGTCCATGATGACGCGGATGTGATGGGCCTTGGCGGCAGCCAGCAGGTGATCGAAATCCGCCATGGTGCCGAACATGGGATCGATCGCCTCATAATTGGAAATGTCGTAGCCGAAGTCTTTCTGCGGGGAAGGATAAATTGGCGTCAACCAGATGGCATTGACTCGCAAACTCTGCAGGTATCCGAGGCGTTGAATGATACCGTTGATATCTCCAATGCCGTCGCCATTGGTATCTTGAAAGCTGCGAGGATAAATCTCGTACACCAGGGCATGTTTCCACCACGGTGAAGCGTTTGTGCCAGGTGTGTTTGAAACAGAATTTTTCGTTTGAGCGCACTTGGGAGCCATCGGCGACGCAGCAAACAGAGGGCCTGCGGCGAGGCAGCTTACGACGAAGCCAATCGTCAGATTCCTTTTTGCGATTGGGAAAAGCGCACGCGAGAGGTTGATGGCAGAGAATGAATTCATTTCATCTCCTGAAGTGAAATAGGCCAGAACTGAGAATCTACGCCACATATCCCTTGGATGTGTGAACGGCGCGTAGCGCAACACGCACTGTCGCAGCCGGCGACATGACTGGCGAGTGAACTTCAAAGAATCAAATCACAAAGTATTGCGAACTTCCCGGCCCTTCGGTACAAGTTCCTGCCCGGGCTGGACAATTTTTGCTTGAACTTTTCGAAATCCAAACAACACTGCGACTTGCGGCGCAACATATCGCGTTATCCACATCACGAGCAGGATGAGGGGTACATAATGACCCCAAAGCTGGGGATGGACTGGCAATAGCAGCCCCGGCGCTTCAAAGGCGGCATAGGCGACTAACACCAGACCCCACGGGCTTTCGCGCGCGTCTCCAAAGACGCCGTTCAAAAAGATAAAGGTAAAAAAATACAAGATTGGCATCGCGACTACGATGCCGGACCAGCCTAACTCACGATAAGCGTCGCCAATGGGTGCAAACGACACAGCGGTCGTGAAATCTTCCTGGCTGGCTTCGTCTGTTTCCCGGCCATAGATATTCCCGAGAGAAAGGACGATGCGGTTAGGCCACAGAAAATGGGGAACGACCATTTCAAACCCGTCAACCAGATAGCTAAGTCCGACAGGGCCGGTATGTTGCGTCGCCTGAATGAGTCGGTCGTCCTGGCAGATCAGGGATTCGCGATCGAGCAGGCCGTGAGGGTGGTCATAACACAGCGAAACTTGATTGATGTCTTCATTCTTCTTCAGGGAATCCGAGTACCACTGATACATCGCCGGAATCGTGTCGGGATTTCTGAGCAGAGCGATCGTAGCATCGACGGTCCCGGTCAGTGTTGACTGGCGAGTCATGGAACGGGCATATTGCGCCCAGGGAAATAGAAATCCGAGAGCGAATGCCAGCCATGCAATCATCGCCATCACTTGCAAGGGGCGGAACTTGTATTCCAGGGCGGCGCACACAAGAAAATAGGAGAAAAAGGGCGCATACATTCCTTGCTTGGAGGCAGCAATAAATCCAAACCCAGCTACATAGAAAATGCTGACGACCACGATCCAATTCATGCTGCGCGTGCCTCGGCTGATACAAATCTCGTAGTAGGTCGCAAGAATTGTCGCCATGGGGATGAAGATATTGAGTTGGTTCAAGGCAGCCCAAATCGTTCCGTTAACTCCGGTGTTGTAATTGGTCAGCAGAATCTGGCTGAAGAGTCCAATCACCAATAAGCCTGCTGAGGTATTCTTCAGGTTTTCCAAATCGCGAGCGGTGAAGCGTACAAGGTTGCGCCTGGTTGAGAACCTGCGGCTGAGCCCAGCCGCCGCCAGGATTCCCGCCCATCCGAGCGCCGTTGCCGTAATTGTGATCAGGGGTTGTTCAAAATGACGGTTTGTGGGCTCCCATGTAATAAGTTTTACAAGAAACAGAATGGCAAAGGTGGGGATGGCCATGAAAAATACAAAGGCACCGCTCGTGGTGGCCAGGCCGTCCAGCGCGTTGAAGGCCAGGGCACTAAAGACCAGCGCTAGACATGCCAAAAGCGCGAAAACAGGATCGGTACCATCCAGCAATTGCCCGAACAGCAGCACCGCCGCCGCAATCAACACGTGGTTGATGTTGATTCGAGTTGGATAAGGTAGGCGCATGAAACAACTTTCAACAACAGGGCCCGGCAGGCCGAAAATCTATTGCTCCTCAGTGAAGCGGTGCCAACAACGACCACCGTTCGCTTCGATGGTCGACGTTCAGTATAAGGGCGGGTCAGTAGCGAGTATACCAACTCAGCACGCAACAGATTCGCAGGTTTGATGCGACTCGATTGAGTCTTGCACATCAACTTCTTCCGGGCGACACTGGTGTCTACATGTCTGATGCGCGCGAATTGACTGCCGAGAAACGTAGCCCGTTGCCCGCGTTAACCGGCATTCGGATATTTGCTGCGTACTATGTGGTGATGTTGCATACGGGCTCGGGCTATTTTGGCCGCCATGGCGCTCCGGAAGTTGTTTTGCGTCTGCTGGACAAGGGTTATTCAGCGGTAAGTCTTTTTTTTATTCTCTCCGGCTTCATTCTCGTCTACACATATCAAGGAAAAATGTCGGGCCCGGGGAACGTCGCTCGTTTCTGGGAGGCTCGATTCGCCAGAATCTATCCGGTCTATCTTCTGGCTCTGGCCCTGATGGCTCCGTTTGCCAAGACAATCACCGTTGGCCAGAGACTTGCGGTTCTTACCATGGTTCAGACGTGGATACCGTGGAAGCCCGAGATGATTGGGGCCTGGAATTTTCCGGCATGGTCCCTGTCTGTCGAAGCGTTCTTTTACCTTACGTTTCCGCTGATTCTTATCGGATTAAAGCGCTTCCGCGTTTCTGGACTGAGGTGGGTCGCAGGCATCCTCCTGGCGCTCATCGTGGTCGGCGGTCTGCCGCGCCCAGTCTTGGATTGGCAGCATTCTGCGATCGCTTTCGTGCGCTACATTCCGGTGCCGGTTCTCCGTCTGCCAGAATTCATCGTCGGCATGGCTTTGGGATTAATCTTCTTAAATACACCAGAGCGGCGATTTAGCGCATTGATTTCTATCGGCGCGCTGCTGGCTGCCATCGTTGTTTTGTGTCTGCCATCGGCCGTCTGGGCATCTGTGGCCGTGATCCCTTTTGCCGTTTTGGTTATCAGCCTCGCCTATCAGAGCGGGCCGGTGGCTCGGTTGCTGTCGAACCGGATCATCATATTGCTCGGAAGCGCCAGCTACGCAGTGTACCTGTTGCAGTTGCCGACGCGAATCTATACCAGGCTGGTAGTTGCACAAATGCTGCATGCTCCACATGATCTGGATGCTTTTCTGAGTCCGTGTTTATTGCTCATCTTATCGATCCTGGTTTTTCTGTTCTGGGAAGAGCCTGCTCGTAAATTTCTGCGTAAGTCGCTGGGATTGCGGCCGCGTTGGAAGTGGGCGTATCTCCCGGCGGAACATCCACTGCCGGACGAAGCCATCATCAATTCAGCAGAAGATCGCTAATTTCGAAGACATTCGGTAGGAGATGGCGCAGTAAGCTTGCATCGGTTTTTACGTTGCGGCCGAGCAGATCAATTCAACGTGCAACACATCTGCGGGCCCAGTTTTGCCGGACATCCCACTCTGCTGCCTGATTTCTCTTCTAAATATGCCTATCAAGTCGGGATGTTAATCTTCACAAATGGCAGGTTGTTCCCCGGAAAATCCATACACGGCTACCAAGCCGCGCCATATTATGGAGCTGGATGGATTTCGCGGAATTGCGGCAATCGCTGTCTTCTTCCATCATCTTTCCTTTGCTTCCATCGCCCGAACACCTGGCCTGTGGAACGCACCCATAGCTACGATTTGCAGAATAAGCCGCTACGGTCTCTACGGGGTCGATCTTTTTTTCGTTCTCTCCGGCTATTTGATTACAACCATCCTGCTCAATGACCGCAGTTCCGCCAATTTTTATTTCAATTTTTATTGGAAGCGAGCACTGCGGATTCTGCCCCTATATCTGGTTTCCTTGCTCGCAGCATGGTTGTGGTTTCGATCGTCAGTTGGCGGAGTCATCGTGAGTGTTTTCTTTGTTGCCAATTTTGCAGGATTATTCCACGTCAGCCTGGCGGGGCCCTATTGGACTCTTGCAATCGAGGAGCAGTTCTATCTCGTGTGGCCTCGGTTCGTACGTAGATTGCGCATCGATCGGCTTAAAACGTTAGCGTTAGCCGTCGTTATCGCTGAACCCATACTGCGCTTGATCGCCACCGCGTTTCATCATTACAACTTCAGGTTCACATTCTTTCGGTGCGATGGATTGGCCCTAGGAGCACTGCTGGCGTGCCAGCTCTACCGCGGAGATCGGAGCCTATCGAACGGTTCGGACCGTCGCCGCAAAACTAGGGCGATTTGGCTCCTTCTACTCAGTTGCGTTTGCGTAGCATTCGCCGGCAAACTTATGAACTCGCCGAGATTCTTTATGCAGGGCACCGCGCTATTTTTATCGGCGATCAATCTTTGTTTTTATTGCTGTATCCGAATTGCAGTGGAGAACTCGGGAGCCAGGTATTTGGCAGTCTTTCGCTCCTCTGTCGCAGTTTTCTTCGGTGAAATAAGCTATTGCATGTATATGTCGCATACCTACGTGATGCGTGTCTACGACGACTGGCGGGGTCCGCTCGTAGCGGGAAGAACCCTTGACTACTGGGTTAGGATTGGGAGTGTTTTCTGCGCAACTGTCGTGATATGCATAATTTCGCGATATGCCTTGGAACTGCCCTTCATGTCGCTTCGCAGGTATGTATTACGCGGGTCAAAACCGCCAGTCTATGCGGTGCAGGGTAGCGAATCTTGAAACGGCCCCGATCACCTTTAGGCTAATTCCAGAGATTGCGGCCACGTTGGAAGTGGCCCGTTCTGCACGCGGGCGAAGCTTAGCCGGCGTCTTCGGATTTGTCGGGCGCGTCGGAGCTATTCGGTTCTTCGTTGACGCGAATTCGCAGCGAGCTGAGAAAATTCAAATCCTGGGAAGTAAAAGGTCCAGCACCAGGGGTATCCGCAAGCAGCGTCTCTGCTGGTTCCGGCGTAGCTTCGTTCAGCCCGATGGTCGCTTCCAGCACCAGCATCACCTCAAAGCCCTCTGCGCGGATATTGCGCACCACTCCGGCAATTTGGTCGGATTCGGCTACGGTCTCGTGGATGGCTTCGCCAAGCTGCTCAATAAGGTTGCGTATCTTGCGATTCAAATTCAGCCTCCTCGCGCCGGAACGGTCGCGTTTTTCTTACCATACTTTGGTTTCGATAAGAGGGCAATGTCGTAGCGCACGGCTGCTACACTTTTTCTGTGTGGATAAGGTTCGTCTAGGTCGAAGGCTTGGAATCGGCACGCGCCTTGCAGCGAAAGCTCTGCAGAAGCAAGCGCAGAATGTGGGCTCCTTGGGAAATGCATCGTCCGCTGCCCCCGCAACCCAAAGACAACCTGAGCCCACGCCGCCCAGAGTGGAATCGAAGCCGCGGTCGGTGACGACACGCAGCGCGGTTCCCAGCGGCAACCTGGTTCGCAAGGCGACGCAAGGCAGTCGCGGGTTTCGCCGGGCTTTCTGGAAGCCGTTTTCCGCCGCCGGCCGCGCATTATGGCATGAGGTGACAGGACTTTTTTTTGCGTTATTTGCTCTGTTTTTTGCG
>JBARFA010000085.1:0-2193 GCA_049796755.1 Acidobacteriaceae bacterium | reverse complement strand
TCCTGGTTCTTCTCGCTCACATTAATGTCGCCCGCACCGGCCACGCAGCATTTACCCATGCCGCGCGTCACTACCGCCGCGTGGCTGGTCATACCGCCGCGCGCCGTCAAAATGCCGGCTGCAACTTCCATGCCCGCGATGTCTTCCGGCGTCGTTTCCGACCGCACCAGGATGACAGACTTCATGCTGCCGTTCTGCGAATACTTCACCGCATCCTCGGCGCTGAACACAATCTGTCCCACCGCTGCACCCGGCGATGCCGGCAATCCGGTCGCCAGCACTTCAATCTTTTTGCCCTTCTCATCCAAACGCGGCACAAGAAAGTCGTACAGCTGATTGGGCTCGACCCGGAAAATCGCTTCCTTCTCCGTGATCAGCTTCTCATCCACCATGTCGATGGCAATGTGCACCGCCGCCAGACCCGTGCGCTTGGCATTGCGCGTCTGCAGCATGTACAGCTTGCCGTCTTGAATGGTGAATTCGAAATCCTGCACGTCGCGATAATGCTTTTCCATCTTGCTGGTCAGCGTTTGCAGTTGGTGATACACATCCGGCATCTGCTTTTGCAGATCGCTGATCGGCTCTGGCGTACGAATCCCGGAAACCACATCCTCACCCTGCGCGTTCAGCAGGTACTCACCGAAAAACTTGTTCTCGCCGGTCGCAGGATTACGCGTGAAACCGACACCCGTTCCGCTTGTGTCTCCCAGGTTGCCAAACACCATGGCCTGAACATTCACAGCCGTGCCCAGCATGTCATCAATCTGGTTGATGCGGCGATAGGTCTTGGCGCGGTTGTTGTTCCACGAACGGAACACAGCGTCGCGAGCCATCACCAATTGCGTATGCGGATCCTGCGGAAAATCCATCTTGGTGTGCTTGCGCACCAGCGTCTTGTATTGCGCGATCACCTCCTGGAGCGCTTTCGCATCCAGGTCCATATCCAGCTTGACGCCCTTCTTCTTCTTGATGCCGTCGAACACTTCCTCGAAGGCCGCCTTATCGATGTCCAGCACGACGTTGCCAAACATCTGGATCAAGCGGCGGTACGAATCATAGGCGAAGCGCGGATTGTTCGTATTCTTGGCCAGCGCCACCACCGATTTGTCGTTCAATCCCAGGTTCAGAATCGTATCCATCATGCCCGGCATGGAAAACTTTGCGCCCGAACGCACCGAGACCAACAGAGGATTCTCGCCTTGTCCCAGCTTCTGACCCTGCAGTTTTTCCAGCCGCTCCAGTGCGGCATCCATCTGGGTGTCGATGTCCGGGCTCAACCCGCCCCTCATATATTCGCGGCATGCTTCTGTCTGGATGGTGAAGCCCGGAGGCACAGGCAATCCAACGTTCGTCATCTCCGCCAGCCCGGCGCCTTTGCCGCCCAGCATGTCCTTCATGGAGCCGTTGCCTTCCGCCGACCCGCCGCCAAAAAAATACACATATTGCGTCTTGGCAGGCTTGGAACTTGGCGAACCATTCTTGCCGTTTGCTGTTGAAGTTTTCGGTAATTCTAAGGTGCTCGCGCTCATCGGAAATCCTCGCTCCTGTTTCGTCCGCGGACCGCACTCGCGGTGCGTCCGGCAATCTCCACTCAGTTCAGGACCAGCTCGCCTCGGCGAGCCTGCCCCAGTATTCCTAAACTCCAAAAACAAACGCCGGCTGAAAAGCCGACGCTCGAAATTACGCCAGAAAAGTGCGGGCAAAGCCGCTGGAACTGCTTCCGCATCGGACCATGGAAAGGTCTGTGGGTACTGTCATTCGTGCATCTCTCTTATTCAATGTCAAAGGTTTCGCTTTCAATATGTTCTCACGCCGGGTGGGGGTTCGTTTGTGTTCGCTGTCACGCGGAGATCTCAACCCGCACGGAAGGACCGCTCCAGGCCTTTCGGCGAGGGGCGGAAGCTACATCGAACAGTTTATTTTATGCCCTGTGGCGCGAACCCGAAAAGGGGCTGCCGCCCGTTCAGCACGCCCATGGATCAATTTCTGATAAATTTTGCTCCGATTGGCGGGGTCTTTCCGGGCCAATAACTCCTCGCCCGGACAACCGCGAAATCTCAGATTCCCCAAGTTTTGTGGCGCAATTCCTGACTTATTTTTTCAATAGTTGGGGATCCAGGCCGGCTCTTAGCCTGCAGCCAGCGCGGGTTCCGCTTCCGTGCCCGCGACGCTGCTCGCCGCACGCACCACCCG
>JBARFA010000084.1:0-16891 GCA_049796755.1 Acidobacteriaceae bacterium | reverse complement strand
GTTTGAAGTGCTGTTGGCAACTGCCAAGCCGGAATCGCTGATGGCAGGCAAGCTGCTGGGAGTGGGCGCGGCTGGGCTGACGCAAATGGCCGTGTGGATTACGGCTGTCCTGCTTTTGAGTGCGTCTGCGTTGGGGGCGGAACTAGGCCAGGGCGGTTTGGCGGCCTATGGCATCACGCCCGTCCAGTTGATATTCTTCATCCTCTATTTTCTGCTCGGCTTTTTCTTTTACAGCGCGCTTAGCGCCGGCTTTGGCGCTACCGTCAGCCAGGAGTCTGAAGTGCAGCAGTTCAGCATGGTCCTGGTGATGCCGCAGCTTGTCGGTTTGATTTTGATGGTCTACATTCTCGGCAGTCCATCAGCATGGCCGGTAGTGTTGCTCTCGCTGTTTCCGCCCTGCACTCCCATTGTGATGTGTTTGCGCATGTCGGCGATGGTGGTTCCATGGTGGCAACTGGCACTGTCGGTCGTCCTGATGGTGGCCGCGACCTACGGTGTGCTCTGGGTGGCTTCGCGCATTTACCGTGTCGGCATCCTTATGTATGGCAAACGACCGACGCTGCCAGAGATGATCCGCTGGCTGTCTTACAGCTAGAGCGCTAGCGCAAAGACACGCGCCAATTTCGAAGATTTCAGGTTAGAATTCCCCAAGCAGATTGTGGCAGGTGGGATTCTATGAACATTTTGCTATTGTCGATGCCGGACTCGTTTGAGCACATGCCCTCGATCGTGATCCGGATGCCGAATGGAGCGTTGACGTCACTGGCCGGCAACGTGGATGAGCATCACAACGTAGCCGTCGCTGACCTGATCCTGTGCCAGCGAAGCGTGCGGAAGACGGTCACCCGTCTGCTCGAAGAGCATGATCCGCAGCTGGTTGGGCTCTCGACGATGACGTTTCAACGCCGCACGGCGGAACGCATCATCCATCTGATTCGCCAACTGAAACCCAACGCGAAGATCGTCGTCGGCGGCTATGATCCGAGCCTCGCGTCCGAAGCCTACCTTTCCATGCCGATCGACTTTATCGTGCGTGGCGAAGGCGAAATCGCCTTCCGTGAACTGACGCGCGCACTGGAAAAAAACAGCGACATGCACTTTATCGCGGGCCTGTCGCATCGCCACGGAGGCAAATGGATTCACAACCAGCTGCGCGCTCCTCTCAGCCTGGAAAGCGAGGAAATTCGTCTGCCCAAGAGAAGCGCGCGAGTTCTCAAGGGATACACGATGCTGGGGCGGCAGGTGGACGTGATTGAAACATCCCGCGGATGTACTTTTGACTGCAGCTTCTGCTCCATCATTGAAATGCGTGGCCGCAATTTTCATACATATTCTTTCGACCGTGTGATCGCCGACATTCGAGATGCCCGGGAGCACGGAGCACGCACGCTTTTCATCGTCGATGACAACATCACCTTGAACGTGCACCGTTTCGAGGCACTGTGCAACGCGATCATTGAAGCCGGCCTGAATACGATCGACTATTTTCTGCAAGGCATGACTTCAGCCATGGCCAACCATGGAGAGAAACTGGCCCCGCTGATGAAGCGCGCCGGATTCCGCTATGTGTTTCTCGGAATCGAAAATATTCTGGAAAGCGATTTGAAGCTGCTGCAGGCGAGCGCGAAAAACACAGCTCGATCGAACGGACATAACACCGGCAATGCGACGCTGCAGGCGATCGAAAATCTGCATCGCAATGGGATTTACGTTGTGGGAGGGCTGATCGTCGGCAGTCCCGGCGATACCGTCGAGTCGATTGAGACGAACCTGGCGTTTGCGCGCAAATATGTCGACTGGCCTTACATTCAGCATCCGACACCGTACCCTCGCACCCCGATGACAGACGACTTTCGCAAACGCGGCTTGATCGAGCACGAACGATTTGAAGAGTATGACGGGACCACTTCCGTCGTGAAAAATGAATACCTTTCGGCAGACGAGATCGAATACCTCCGCTGGAAGGCGGAGCGCGGAATGAAAACGCGACACCTGCCCACGGTCTTTCGACACGATCCATGGTTCGTCACGCGGAACGTACTGGCGATGGCGGCGAACACCTATCGCGGATCGAAACTGACCACCATGCTGGGACTGGAAGACGATCGGCAGGCTTTCGCCCGATACAAACAAATCCGGCGGCAAGAGCGCGAGTACGTCTGATCCAGCAGACGACGCAGATCGTTATGCCGTACTCGGGCATGCTGCTTCGTCCCGCGCAACCCGAAGATGCAATGGCTGTGGCCCAAGTCCATGTGAGCTCGTGGCAGGCGGCCTATCGAAACATCCTTCCTGACGATTATCTGAATCAGCTTCGCCCTGAGGATCGGGCTGCTGTGTATGACTTTGCGACTCGAGATCCATTGAAGCCGCACACAATCGTCGCAGTTGAAGAGGGACCGCCTCCAGCCATCCGTGGATTCGCTACAACCATGCCCGTGACCGACTCAGACATGCCGGGTTCCGGCGAGTTATGCGCGCTCTATGTGGACCCGCAACATTGGGGACAAGGCCTGGGTGTGGCGCTAGTCTCGGCCGCTCGCGCGCAGATGCTCGAGCATGGATTCCGCAATGCGATCCTGTGGGTGCTCACAGGAAATGTGCGCGCAGAACGCTTTTATCTAAACGACGGTTGGGCTGCGGATGGCGTACGCCGCAAGGCCACAGTCTGGGGTATCGAGGTCGACGAGATCCGCTATGCGCGGCAACTGGAAGCGTCTTCCTCCGGCCAAAATCCAAGTAAGTTGTGACATGGCGGTCGCGCCGATGCCAATCCGCTAGCGAAGAATCCTGAATTCCGCACAGACATTCGCGCGCGGATAGTCCGGCATCTTTCGGAGCAACAAAATCTCTCACAATTTTTTGCGCGGCGGGCAACCCTTGCATCGCGTCGTCCATTCGGCAGATAGGTCGTGCCGGTGGGGGCTTGAAATTTGTAGAAGCACTTACACTGTCAGCGAAATTCGCCGGCTTCTGAGCAACGAGAATCCCAAATTCCACAACTAATTGGATGAATGGCCCGAAAGCGTTCGGGTCGATCTTTTCTCAGGATGCCTTGGGGTATGCCGGTACAATGTCGCCGATCCGCAAGAACCGCTCTCCGCAATGATGCAAAGCAATCCGGGAAAAGCCAACCCCCATCCAGCAGTTTAAAAAATAGGAGTACGACAATGAAGCAGGAACAGAAAAGTATGTCCAAGGTGATTGCGATTGCGAGTTTGGCAGCTGGACTCGTCTTCGCGGGTTGCAGTAGCAACCCAAAGTATCCCGATTCAAAAGAGGCCGTCAATAATTCGCTGACGCAGAACAATCTCGGTGCCATCCACGTTTCGCAGGATCAGAATAAGGGCGTGATCACGTTGACGGGAACCGTGCCGTCGGACAGCGAGAAGACGCAGGCGGAGTCGGTGGCCAAGCAGGCTGCGCCGAACTACACCATTGCGGATGAAATTGCTGTGGTGCCTCCTCAAAATGCCAGTGCGACCCAGGCCGCGAATTCCGATACTGACGATGCCATTGAAGACAGCTTTAAGGCAGACCTGAAAAAACACCGCAACCTGGACGATCAGGATATTTCAGTCAAGGCGAAGAACGGAGCGGTGGTGTTGACTGGAAGCGTCAAGACAGAAGCCGAGAAGCGCGAGGCCGAGCGCCTGGCCAAGCACGTTCCTAACGTGCAGCAGGTGGTGAATGAGATTAAGGTGAATCCGCGCAAGCATTCCTCCGCCAGCTAAAAGAGGTTTTTCAATCCCTTCCCCAGAACAGCAGAAAGCGAGCCAACGATATCGGCTCGCTTTCTTAATTTTGAACGATATGCATGTTCACCTAGCCACGTTATGCCGGCTGCAGCTCCTGCTTCCATGCGATCCCGCCCAGCCGGTACAGGTATCCTCGCCGCAGCTCAAAGCTGCATTGCGTGTCCTTCAGCAAATCCTGCATTTCCTGGTAGGTGTAGGCCTGCCGTACAGATGCCGGTCCGTCATGCCGTGACAGCCGGCTGGGATCCATAAATCGTTGCACGTGAGACAGAAAATAATTCACGCGCTTTCTCTCCACGTCGTTGATCAGCACGGCAACACGGGAAACGCGCAGAGCTTCCCGCAGGAACGCTCGCGCCTCCTCAACGCTGAGGTGGTGCAGAAACAGGCAGCAGGAAACGATGTCGACGCTATTGTCCGGCAGCTCCAGATCCAGCGCATCGCCGGTCATCAGCGTGGGAGGATGCAAATCCTTATGCCAGTTATGGCTCTGCGGCAAATGCTTTGCGCAGCGATCCAGCAGTGAAATCTCCAACGAGATATTCTGCTTTTTCAGCATCAACGACGCTGCCTGCAACACATCCGCATAACCGGACGCGACTTCCAGGACCTGCAGCTTCTTACCGTTGAATTTCGAGCACACGCGCTGAAATAGCCGCTTGTGCATTCTGTGTCCGCCGTAAAGCCGGTTGACTCGTCGAATTGCTCGCAAGGCACAGGCAACTTCTGCTCCGGACCAATGATCGCTGTCCAGAAGTTCTTCTTTTTGTATCCGTTCCATTTCTCAACTACTCCGTGCTGACCGTAAACGCCTTCGCAATCATCGCAGACTTCGCCTATTTCTGGTCGAATTTCTTGGTATCGAACTCGGTACGCGGGATGAAGGATTCATTTTGATTCCATAGAATAGAAGATATGAATTGGCGCCCATGGTTTCGCGCAGGTCTTCCTGCGGTTACGATGCTCCTCCTGTCTTCATCGTTTGCTTTCGCTGCCACAGCTCCGTTTGATCTGCCAGGGCCAAGGCTGGAGATAAGAATTACGCGTGCCGGCAGAAGTCTACCCATCTCCCAGGTGCCAAACCTGCAGGCTGGCGACGAGATGTGGCTGCACCCCGATCTTCCTGCCAACGAATCCATCCACTATCTGCTGATCCCTGTGTTCCTCCGAGGCTCTTTGAATCCTCCGCCGGAGAGCTGGTTCACCAAGGTCGAGGCCTGGAAGCCTCAGGTACAGCGCGACGGGGTCAACATCCACGTTCCAGACGGCGCTCTGGAAGCCCTGATTTTCTGGGCCCCGGAAACCGGCGGCGGATTCACCACTGTCCGAACCGCGGTGCGATCGCGCCCCGGAGTGTTCGTGCGTGCAGCCCAGGACTTGTACGCCGCAGACCTGACTCGCTCACGCCTGGACGCCTTTATTGATTCGGTAAAGAAGATTGCCAATACCGACCCGACTCGACTGGAACCGCGCTCCAAGTTGCTGGCGCAGACCCTCTACCTGAAAATCAATAACGCATGTTTTGACCTGGCTCCCGACCAACAGGAATCCTGCCTGCTGCAGAATCCTGACAACCTGGTGCTGAATGACGCCCAAAGCCAGTCGATGGTCACGGCATTGACCTCCGGTGCAGCGGGCGACATGATCAACCAAATCAGCGCATCCACGGCTGCCGGTGGCGGAATGTACAGTCCGTATGTCGGCGCAGTTGTAGATATGGTGCGCATTATGGGCAGCCTGCACACCGCGCAATATGCCTATATCCCGGCCCTGTCTGTGAATGACGACGGCGCCATCGAGTTGAAACTGAGCAGCCCTCCCTCTTTCAGCAATCCAAAATCTGTGATGGTGGCGAGCCTGCCGCCCGTGGCCCCGGTGCATTTTCCCATGCTGCGTGCTGTGCATCCGGAGGAATTGCTTTGCCTGGAGCGGCCCAAGCTGGTGCTGTCAGTGGAAGGAGCTCCCCTGGTTTTCTCCACGAACTACGCGCATGACCTGGTGTTGCACGTGCAGGATTCCGCAGGCCGCTCCGTGGACCTGCCCGCAACCGCGGATGCGGAGCGTGGCGGCTTTGTCGTGGATGCCCGCGCGCTGCAGACTTCAAACATCTCCGGGACCGTGACCGGTCAACTGCGCGGTGAATGGGGCTTCGATCCGTGGAATGGCCCCGAATTCGCCTTCACCAACTCTCATCCGCAGGAATGGACTTTCGCAGCCGGTGAAACCAGTGCCGTCACCGCGGCAGACAAAATATCGCTGCATCTGCAAGCGGACAGCGTGGTCTGCGTTCAGGCAGTCACGGTGAACACCCCGCAGGGAAAGATGGAAAAGACAACCATCACCCGCACGCCGCCCAGGCTGTTGGAAGTGAATCTGCCGGTCACAAAAACGTCGCAGGGCGTGTATACCCTGGTGGTTTCTGAATACGGTCAAACCAAACCTGAAAAAGTGCCCGTCCACGTCTATCCGCCCTCTGCAGTAGTGAGTGGACTGATTCTGCATGCAGGAGACGATCGGGCGGTGATGACGGGAACGCATCTGCAGGAAGTGACGACCGTCGAAATGGCCGGAACCATTTTTCATGCCGTCCCAGTCAAACACAACGGAACAGAGGACAAGCTGCAGCTGGAGACATCGACCAATCTCGCCGGCTCCAAGGTGTTTGTCGAGGGTGCAACCATCATGGCCCACGTGCATTTGAAGGACGAGCGTGTATTGGATGTTCCGGTGACAATTGCTCCTTCGCGCCCGCAAGTTGAGTTGCTCAGCAAGAGCATCTCCGTCACTCCCGGCGGTAGTTCGGCCTTTATCCACTTAGGGAACGATAACGATTTGCCCCAGTACGGGCATGTGAACTTCTTTTTGAAGTCCGTGGCGCCGCCGCAATTTCCGCGAGACCAAACCATTGAAGTGGGTGCTGCCGATGGCGGTTTTGTCACTTCGCTGACCCTCGCCAACAATGCCCTGACTTTGCAGGACGCGCAAACTGTATTCGCCACGCTGGACCCGGCCAAAGCCTTCGGCGCCTCGGCTTTCGGACCGTTGCGGTTCCGTCCTGTTACGGCGGCTGGAGTACCGGGGGATTGGCAGCCGCTGGCGAACCTGGTACGTTTGCCGGAACTGAAGCATGTGGACTGCCCGAGCGATCCCGCGGAAATGTGCACGCTCACCGGAAACAACCTGTTCCTGATTGATTCGATCGCGGCGGCTTCGCAATTCACGCATCCGACCAGCGTGCCCATGGGATTTGCCGGCAACACCATGAAGGTTCCGCGGCCGAATGGAACAACGCTCTACCTGAAGCTGCGGGATGATCCTTCGACAGTCGACCTGGTTTCGCTGCCGGTGCTTCCCGCAACCGACCAAAACTAGCCAGCGCCGCCAAAAGCAATCCCGACTGGCGGAGAACAAGCTGCGATCACCGCAGCTCGGCGGAAACGATCGTCACCCGGGAAATCGTTTCCTGGCCCAGCTATTTCGTCCATGCGCTGCTACCCTTGAGCTATGGCTGACTTCAAATCCATTGCCGAAATGATGCAGAGCTGTGCCGACCGCGCCGTAAAGATCGCGCACGACCGCTTTGGGTTTGAGCTCGATTACTCCGAGGAGAGCCTGAAGTCGCTGGAGACAATCCTGGCCAGCGTCGGTACCGATCTGAACCTGTTGGAAAATGAGCAGGTGGAGGAGCAGGTGAAGTTGTGGGGCGGCTACCTTGGCGAAGTGGTGCGTCGCTACTGGAATGGCGGATGGGACCTGATCCAATATCCGGGCGGCGTGGCTGCCGTGCCGACTCTGCTGATCTCAGGATCGCAGCTCTATCCCCTGATGAAGGTCTACCGTAGACTCACCATGGGCGACCGGGAGGATATCTGGGAGTTTTATCAGCGAATCCGGAATCATCTTTCCACCGTACATCCCTTAGACGGATCCCGGGACGCAGCCGATACGCAATAGTTGCGCTTCACTAACGCGAGATACCCGATCATGACTTTCATGGACGCAACGCGGGTTCGGCGCTCGGGCCACAAGCGATGCGCGATTGTGCGACAATACCATTGAGTAGACTAGGCAGGCGAATAACAAGCCTGCGGGAGAACAAGTATGGGTGACCTATTACAGCCCTGGCATCTGGTAGTGATTCTGGTGGTAGCGCTTCTGATCTTTGGACCGAGCAAACTTCCCGGCCTGGGCAAAGGCCTGGGCGAAGGCATCAAAGGATTTAAGGAAGGCATCAAGGGCATCGGCAGTTCCGACGAGGCCGATAAGCCGGATACCACCAAGACGACGCCGGAAGTGAAGTAGTCCCTCGAAGCGACAACCTGACCATCCGGAAAATATCGTTGGAGATTCCTGGTTCAATCCGGTGTTCGATTTCCATGCAAGAGCCGCATATTTTTGTGCGGCTTTTCGCATTTCAAGCTAAGTAAAACTGTTTCACTGATTTGCATCTTTATTCGAAATGTCAGGACACATGAACGATGGAATTTGACCTGGTCCTACTTCACCCGCCCAGTTTCTACGACTTCAGAAAAAACAATCAGTTTCGCGGCCCCATCAGCGATGTCGTTCCCTCCAGCTCCGTCTTCGACATGTATCCGATCGGATTTACCAGCATCGCTGGCTACCTGGAGCGATTCGGGCATCGCGTCAAGATCGTCAACCTGGCCGCCCGCATGGTGCACGACCGCCGCTTCGACGTGGAGAAAAAAATTCGCGGTCTGAAGTCGTCTGCCTTCGGCATTTCGCTCCATTGGTTGCCGCACGCGCAAGGAAGCATCGAAATTGCCAAGCTGGTAAAGAAATATCACCCTGACGTGCCGGTGATTTTCGGCGGTCTCTCTTCTACCTACTATCATCGCGAACTGATGCAGCACGACTGCGTCGATTTCGTCATGCGCGGCGACTCCACGGAAAGTTCCATGTTGGCGCTGATCGATGAGATCAAGTCCGGAGCTGTGGATTTTTCGACGGTGCCGAACCTGACGTGGAAACGCGATGGAAAAGTTTTCGTGAATCCGATCGGTGCGCCGCCCGCGAATCTGGACGACATCGACATTCCCGACTATCGCTATGCGATGCGCTCGGTATTTCAATATCACAGCCTGCTCGATGCGCTGCCCTACGAGGGCTGGCTCAGCTATCCGTTGAGCGCCTTGCTCACCATGCGCGGATGCACGCAGGATTGCGCTCTCTGCGGAGGCTCACGCAGCGCCTACTCCTTCAACTGCGCGCGCACCAAGCCGTCGATGCGCTCGCCGGCAAAGCTGATGCAGGATATCGAATGCATTCAGCGCTTCTGTCGCACCCCGATCTTTGTGATCGGCGACATTCGCCAGGGCGGAACAAAGTATGTCGACGAGTTTCTGGAACGAGTCTGCGCTCTGCGGCCCACCAACGAACTCGTCTTCGAGCTGTTCTGGGGCGCGGACGATGACTTCTTTGAGAAAGTCGAGCGCACCGTCCGCAAGTACAGCCTGGAGATTACTCTCGAAAGCGCAGACGAAGATGTGCGCCGGAAAAATGGAAAATTCCCCTGCACGAATCAAGAAATCATTCAGCTGGTGCGATCGGCACTCGACCATGGCTGCAGAAAGCTCGACATCTTTTTTATGGTCGGGCTGCCGCACCAGACCTATGAGAGCGCGATGCGCAACATCGATTTCTGCGAGGAGATTCATCGCGCCTGCGATTGCGACAAGCGCCTGTGCTATTTCGTCGCACCTCTGGCGCCGTTTCTCGATCCTGCCAGTCGCGCGTTTGAACATCCGGAACAGTTCGGGCTGAAGCGGCTTGCCGGAACGCTGCAAGACCACATTCGCCATTTCTCCGCGCCCTCGTGGGAATTCATTCTGAATTACGAAACGAATTTGCTGACACGCGAGCAGATCGTCAAAACCATGTACGCCAGCCTGGATAAATTAAACAACTTCAAACTGCAATATGGCCTGATCGCGCCGGATGTGCACGACAGGATTGCCGGAGAAATTGTCGATTCGCTCGCCTACATGGAGCAGGTGCGAAACGCCGTCCGCAACGGTACGCCGCTGGAAGAATTGCCGCAATTTGTCGAGTCGGAACACGGTACCGCTCGTACCCAGCGAGAGCTTCGCTGGAAGGTGAAACATCGTTATCCCAATCTTTTTTCGCTCTCCATGGTGGGAATGAAATTACTCGCGGAAGAAGGCCGTGCCATGGTTCTGCGCCGCGCTTCGCCGCTGCAATGGGCGGGTCAGCGCCCTGGAATTCGTCCAGCGCGAACGGAACCAGTCTCCGACTCCGCAGAAGAAGGATGAGAACTGTTTCCGTCGCCCAGATCGATGAGTCGTGCAGGCATTTCCGTCAGGAAATCAACGCGACCGCGACCAGAGCGGCTGTCATGCCGAGCGCCTGACGGCGGTTGGTGCGCTCGTGCAATAGCCACACAGCCAGCAAAATGGTCGAAGCAGGATAGAGCGACGAGAGCACCGCAGCAACGTCCAGCCGGCCAATGCGTGTGGCCGCCACAAACAGGAAATTCCCGCTGGTATCGAAAGCACTGGCCACCAATGCCAGCCCGATCCCAATCACCCAGCGTTTGCGGCTGATCCTCTCAAGGAAAACCGAGGATCGTGAAGGCCCAGCCATCTGCTGATCCGGTTCCACAATGAAGTGGTCGCGGCTCAGGATCAGTCCGCCCAGAATCGCCAGCGATAGACTGCCGACACGTGATGCCGCCAGAGGCCACAAAAGTCCGCCGCTGTTGGCTTCCCGTAGCGCGATCAGGAAAATGCCAAATCCAATCCCCGAAATCACTGCCAGCACCAGTTTTTTTCTCTGTCCCTCGACAACTTGCTCGTTGGAACTGGAGGGACTGCTGATCAGCCAGATGGCTGCAGCAGCCAAGATGAATCCGGCGATCTGGCGACGGCTGGGAGCGCCTATGGTTGTGAGCGAAAACAAAACTGGCAGCGCTGCGGTCAGCAGGCCGGTGACAGCGGCGGTTGTTCCCATGCTGCCGAGCGAAAGCGCGTAGTAAAACACCAGCAACGCCGTCCCGCCGGCCAGACCTGCGATCAACCCATAGGCCAGGATGCGTTCGCTGGGAATCGGCTGATGTAGTGCTTGCGCCAGCAGCACCAGCGCGATCAGGCTGGAGGCGTGAGAGATGGCCAGCAGCCAGTAAACACGGAGATAGCGCGCACCAATCCCGCCGCTGAAATCCGCCGCTCCCCAAATGATCGCCGCACTCAACGCCAGGACGGTGGTCGTCGCCGTTACGCTCATCCCCAGCTACTGGCCAGGTGTTGCCGTCGGATAGTAGCCCTGTTTGGCCACCACGGTCACGTTGGGCAGCAGCACGCGCACTTCAATCTTGCGGAAGCGGCTGTCGAGCACAGAAATATGGCTGTAATAGCCCAGCGTGTATTGGTTGCGAACCTGTCCGGCGACGCGAGCAAAACTTTCCTCGATGGCGTTGCGGGACAGTTCTGCATCCAGAATACCGCCGGTGGCACCGGCATATTTCGGCAGCAGATTGTCCGCCATCTGCCATGGAATATGGAAGCGATCCAGGAAGCCGTACACCGGCAAAGCCGAGTCGCCAACCAACGTTCCGTCCACTGCAATTTGATTCGTCAACAGATAGCGAACGACTTCTTTATACGACGCAGTGCTTCCCTGGTTCTTGCCGTCGCTGATCACATAGATGATCTTGCGTCGTCCGCGTCCACGCTGCGAAAGATCGGTCGCGGCGCGCAGAATGGCATCGTTCAGGACGTAATTCTCTTTTGGAATGATGCCAATAAAATTGCCATCGTGCGTCGGCGTCACATTTGGGTCAACCATCTGGCCGTTGATAGATGGGCCTTCCGCCATAGGTCCTGTATTGCTGGGAACCTCCATATAGCGGCCCGGAGACTTCACCCGGTCCAGCGTCGCGGTCAAACGCACACTTTGCGCTCCGGTAAATCCCGTCGCCTCGCTCACGTGGGTGGCGTAGGTGTATACCGCAACCTCATCATAAGCAGCGAAGGCACCCTGAAATGCAGCCAGCGCGTCGTTCACCTTCCTCATGGTGTCGGAAGGCAGGTTCTGATCGATGACGAACGCCACCGAGAGAGGAAACGGGTCTTCGCTGAAGAACGTGATCCGCTGTTGGACTCCATCTTCGTAGATTTGGAAGTCGTTGTGAGTCAGCCCAGGAAGAATCGTTCCGTGGGAGTCCTTCACCGTCACCGGCACCACAACAAAATTCACCCGCGTCCGCAAGGTGTACGTCGCGACAGCCGGGCCCTGACCTTTGGGCGGAATTACCGGAGGCGGAACATTCGAAGGCGGCGCAGGCTGCTGCTGCGCGGGTGTTGCGGCCGGCTGTCCAGGAGCAGCCGGAGCACCGGAACTGCTTGTGTTCGCGGGCGGTGCACCTTCTCCCGGAGTGACATTCTGCAGCAGGTTCGGCAGTTTCAGCGACGATGGAGGCGGATTGCCTTCATCCGATTGCTGGGGCGTGGGCGCGCTTGTTCCATTCTGGCTGGCGTTCGCCGTAGCGGTGCCGGGTGCGTTCGGCACCTGGTGTTGACTATCCTGTGCTTTGACCGTTGGCCCCGCAATCCAAAGCAGGCACGCAAACAGCCAGGCTCCCAATTTCACCACACGTGTGTAGGAGAGCCGGGCAGAGCTTTTACTTCCAATCATGAAATATCCTGACCGCATTCGTTCCGCGTCTATTCTAAATTTCCGCTCGGGTTGTCTTCCGTTCTTGTTCATTTCATTGTACGGTGGGAAGCAGAAAGTGCCCAGCAGAGTTGTCAATGGCGCATGAAACTGCTGCAGCCTGTGTGGAATGGCCATAGCTTTTTCGGTCCAGATCAAGCGCCACTCTGGGACGGCTTCAACAAGGATCGAAAAGAAGGAAACATTCTTGAATCGCCTCAAACGAAGTCGACGAACGAACCCTCCAGCGTCGTCCTTCCTTCTTCGGCCGGGTGCCCCATTCAAGCCCTCTTTTGGCTTGAGTGGGGTGGGAGAGATTGTCATTCCAATCAGACTGCTTCGGCCGACCATTTTGCTGCTGGCGATCTTCCTGCTGGCGGTGGCTGCTCCCATGGTTTGGGGGCAATTGGCGCCCCAGCCGGATGCACCGCCCGGCCAGCCTCAATCAAATTTCCCCCCGCTACAACAGCCGACGCAACCGCAGCCGGAGACTCAGCCACAATCCCAGCCCAACTCGCAACTCCAGCCTTGCAGCGTGAAGGTGCAAACCTGCGGTCCGCCGACTGGACCGGACACCCCCAGTGGTGCAATCGTACCTGCGTCCGCGCCGGCCTCGTCGCCGCTCACTACCCTGCACGTCAGCGTTAATCTGGTTGACCTGTTCTTTGTTGTCCACGACAAGTCCGGCAAGCTGGTCCCAAACCTCACCCGAGCGGATTGCAGTGTGTTTGAGGACGATAAGCCACAGCCGCTGAAAAGTTTTACCGCGCAAAGCGATTTACCGTTGTCGATTGGCATCCTGCTGGACACCAGTTTGAGCCAGGAACGAGTTTTGCCCGAAGAGCAGAAGGCCGCCTCGGCCTTTTTGCACCGCATCCTGCGTCCAACCGACGAGGCTTTTCTCATTTCCTTCGACGTTACCGTTGATTTGCTGGCGGACTGGACCAGTAATCCCGACGACCTGAAGCGTGCGCTCGATGCCGCGCAGATCAACTCCAGTTCCGGCAACTACGCCAACGGCACGCTTCCCTCGATCACCAAGCCGAAAGGCACCTTGCTCTACGACGCGGTGTATCTCGCCTCCAATGACAAATTGCGCCAGGAGTCTGGTCGCAAAGCGATGGTGTTGCTGACCGACGGCCAGGATGAAGGCAGCGACGAAAAGTTGCAGTCCGCGATTGAAGCCGCGCAGAAAGCCGACGCTGTCGTGTACGTTCTGTTGATCAGCGATCCAGGAATCTACGGGACGCTCGACTTTTCGGACGACGGCGCCATGCGCAAACTGGTGGAAGCCACAGGCGGCGAGGTGTTTCCCATCGGCAAAAATGGGAAAAAGCTGCCCGCCGCCTTCGACGCCATTGAGAGTCAGATGCGGACCGAATACCAGGTGACTTACACCCCATCCAACGCCGTTCTGGATGGAAGCTATCGGCATATTCGCGTCGCCTGCCGGCAGAACGGGCAGGATCTCAAGGTGCAGGCGCGCCAAGGCTATTACGCAGTCGCCCACTGATGCGGAAATCTCCCGCTTTCATTTCGCTGCGCCCTGCATCCTGATACTTTAGGTGCAAAGAGAAACATCGGCGGGTGGCCCATTCAAGCCGCCTTTTTGGCTTGAGTGGGGTTGCGTCCGGCTTCAGTTTTTCAGGACGGAGCGGCAGTGCGCGTATCTCAAGCTGTTTTTGGTGTCTTCCACCATTTCGAACTCGCGCATCAGCTGCGCCGCTACGACTATCTCGACACCGTCTATTCCACCTATCCCTGGCGAAGGCTGCAACGGGAGCGGTTGCCGCACCAATATGTCCAGACATTTCCGTGGATTCATGGCGGACTGGCGGCACTGGCACGATTTGGGCTCTACCCGGCTCCCTGGACGGAGAGCCTGGATTATTGGAATGGACTCGCGTTCGACAAATGGATGACGCGCCGCATTGCCCGATCGAAAACAAATCTCGACGCGCTGATCGGCATCTCCGGCGCTGGGCTGGCCGCCGGAGCGGTGGTGCAGTCGTGCGGCGGCAAATATATTTGCGATCGCGGTTCGACCCACGCGCGCTATCAATGGCGCTTGCTCAGTGAAGAACATCAGCACTGGGGCGTGCCCCTCGACATCTACGATCCACGCGATACGGAGCGCGAAGAGAAACAGTATGACCAGGCTGACTGCATCGTCGTGCCTTCGAGTTTTGCGGCACGCAGTTTTGTTGCCGAAGGTATCTCCGCGGAAAAGCTGCACGTCATCCCGTATGGAGTTCGGTTGGATTCTTTCCAGCCATCCGCCGATATCGCGCGCCCGACCGACACGTTCGAGCTTCTCTTCGTCGGTCAGGTCAGCTTGCGCAAGGGTGTGCCCTATCTATTGGAGGCGTTCGCCAAGGTGAAGCATCCGCGCAAGCGTCTGCGTATTCTCGGCCCAATGTTTCCCCACATGAAGCCGCTGTTTCCGCGGCTGCCCATGGAGAATGTCGAGATTGTCGGAGCTGTTTCCCGCGCGGAATTGATCCGCTATTTCAGCCGCAGCCACGCGATGGTCTTGCCGTCTCTGGAAGAGGGATTGGCGCTCGTCCAAGGTGAGGCCATGGCCTGCGGATGTCCGGTGGTCGCGACGCCGAACACCGGGAGCGAAGACCTGATTACAGACGGCAAGGAGGGTTTTATCGTGCCGCCGCGCGATGCTGCCGCACTCGCCGAGCGGCTGCAACAGCTTGCCGACGATCCAGGCCTGCAACAGCGGATGAGCGCCGCCGCCTTGGAGCGCGTGCAGCACCTGGGAGGATGGAACGATTACGGCGACCGGTGGGTGCAACTGCTGCGGCAAGTCTGCACCCCGGCGACGAGCGGAACACAAGAGGAAAACTCACGTTGAAAAGATTGGCCGGGTTTCTGTGTGGACTATGCATCTTCTGCGCGACAGCCGATGGCGGCAGCCGTCCTTCAGCTCCGCCCAGTTACGCGCAGCAGGCCGCTGAAGGTGTCCGCACGCTGCAGCAATGGTATGTGCGGAGTACGGGGCTCTACGCCGCGCCATCCGGCTGGTGGAACGCCGCCAACTCGATGACGGTGGTCGCCAACTATTCCCGAGCCACTGGCAGCAGAAAATATCTGCCAGTCCTCGCCAACACGTTCAAGCGGGCGAGCAGCAGCCAGGGAACCATCAACTTTCTCAATTCTTACGACGATGACGAAGGCTGGTGGGCGCTGGCCTGGATTGACGCCTACGACCTGACCGGCAAACGAGCCTATCTGACCATGGCTGAAACCATCTTCGCGAACATGGCCGGCGAATGGGACACCACCACCTGCGGCGGCGGTATCTGGTGGAAGAAACCTGCCGACTACAAGAACGCCATCGCCAACGAACTGTTTCTCTCCGTCGCCGCTTCCCTGGCCAATCGCACCAAAGGAACCGCATCCACGCGCTACCTGGCTTGGGCCCAGAGGGAGTGGGCATGGTTCCATGCTTCCGGCATGATCAACCCGCAGCATCTGGTCAATGACGGCTTGACCTCAACCAACCCGCACGCCTGCACCAACAATGGCGCAACCACATGGACCTATAACCAGGGAGTCATTCTTGGCGGCCTGGTGGAACTCGCGAAAGCCGAACACGATCCGACCCTGCTGCCGCAGGCAAAGGCCATCGCCAACGCGGCCATCACGCGCCTTACAGTTGACGGCATTCTGGTGGACCGGACGGTTTCCGGCGGCGATGCGCCCCAGTTCAAAGGAATTTTCGTTCGCAATCTGATGGCGCTGTACGCCGCCGCTCCCGATCCGCGCTACAAAGCGTTTGTGGATGCCAATGCCAACAGCATCTGGAGCAAAGATCAAGGGCCTAATCATCAGTTCGGCGGCCTTTGGCAGGGGCCATTTGACTCCGCCGACGCCACCCGTCAGACCTCCGCTCTGGACGCGTTGATCGCCGCCACCGTCATGCGATAGAGCGTGGCTCCGACTGTTCGCGAAGCGAAATATATGGAGAGAATTTCGAGGAGAAAATCGGGGTGCCCCATAGCCTGCCCTGAGCGAGCCGAGGGCGAGTCGAACGGGTCTCGCTTTTGAGACATGGGAAGTGCTTGCTTGTCTGAAATCCGTGCGCCACCCTTGAAGAACGAAGATGAGAGGAAAAAACTACGCGGTCTTCGTCGCCAGGGCCTTCACGCGAGCATTCAAGCGGCTCTTGTAGCGCGAAGAAGTGTTGTCATGCAAAATGCCCTTCTGCACGCTCTTGTCCAGCAGCGAGACAGTCTGGTTGTACTGCGCCCGCGCTGCGGGAACATCATTCTTCTGCAGGGCTTCGCGCATGGCGCGCAGGCCGTTGCGGAGCTTGCTGCGGTTGGCGCGGTTGACGGCGGTGCGCTTGACGGTCTGCCGGGCGCGCTTTAACGACGAAACATGATTTGCCATGAAAACCTTCTCTTTTCGCTGAATCGGAAGTCTGT
>JBARFA010000083.1:0-28338 GCA_049796755.1 Acidobacteriaceae bacterium | reverse complement strand
AAGGAAATCAGGCCTGCAGCGACGCTGCAGGCCTGAACTTTTTTACGAATGGGTTGGGTGGAAGTGCTATCCAGCCTTTTCCAGCAGGGTCACGGAGAGGTCGCGCTTCTGGACCATGTCGGCGGTGATCTCGATCTCGCGCACCTTCTTGTTGCTGGGCAGGTGATACATCAGATCGAGCATCAGCTCTTCGAGGATCATGCGCAGACCGCGAGCGCCTACCTTGCGATGCAAGGCCTCGCGCGCAATCGCTCCGACCGCCTCCGGGCTGAAGGTGAGACGCACGTTTTCGTACTCGAACATGCGCTGATACTGCTTCATGATGGCGTTGCGCGGCTTCACCAGAATTTCCACCAGCGCAGCCTCATCCAGCTCGTCCAGAATTCCAATCACAGGCAGACGTCCGACAAACTCCGGAATCAGCCCAAACTTGATCAAGTCCTGCGGCTCGGTCTGGCGTAGCAACTCCGTATCGCGCAGCGAAGGAATGGCGGTGGAAGGCTGGCCCTCACGATCGGAGATGGCTTTGAAGCCCAGCGCCTTCTTGCCGGCGCGTCGGCCAATGACACGTTCCAGACCCACAAAAGCTCCGCCACAGATGAATAGAATATTTGTGGTATCGACCGGCGTGAATTCCTGGTGCGGATGCTTGCGTCCACCTTGCGGCGGAACGTTGGCGACCGTGCCTTCGAGAATCTTCAACAGCGCCTGCTGCACACCTTCGCCGGATACATCGCGGGTGATGGAAGGATTTTCATCCTTGCGCCCGATCTTATCGATTTCGTCGATGTAGATGATGCCGGTCTGGGCGCGAGCTACGTCCCCGTCGGCGGCCTGCAACAGCTTCAGGATGATATTTTCGACGTCTTCACCCACATACCCGGCTTCGGTCAAGGTGGTTGCGTCGACGATCGCGAAAGGAACGTCCAGGGTGCGCGCCAGGGTCTGCGCCATCAAGGTTTTGCCGCTGCCGGTCGGCCCGATCAAGAGAATGTTCGACTTGGTCAGTTCGACATCGTTGGTGCGGGCGCGGTTCATCTGGATGCGCTTGTAGTGGTTGTAGACGGCGACAGCCAGCTTCTTCTTGGTCGTCTCCTGCCCAATCACATACTCATCCATGAAGGCTTTCACTTCCTGGGGCTTGGGCAAATGTGCCGGAGCGGCGGCTGGGCGTGCCTCGTTCTTATCGTCTTCCAGAATGGAGTTGCAGACAGCAACGCATTCGTCGCAGATATAAGCCCGTGGATAATCACTGGGCGAGGAAATCAGCTTGGCTACCGCGTCCTGCGATTTATGGCAGAACGAACAACGCAGAACATCTTCGGAACCCGCGCGTGTCTTCATCATTGCTTCTCCTTACTGCTACCGGTTCCTGCCCGTTTTCGAGCTCGATCCCAGTTTACGTCCTTGGCCTGTCAATAATTTCATCGATGATGCCATATTCCTTGGCTTGTGGCGCGTTCATAATAAAGTCGCGCTCTACATCCCGTTCAATCCGTTCAATCGGCTGACCGGTGTGCTTGGACATCAATCGATTGGTAATTTCACGAATGCGAAGAATCTCGCGGGCGTGAATATCAATATCCGTGGCCTGGCCCGACAGTCCGCCCATGGACGGCTGGTGAATCAGGATACGGGAGTTCGGCAATGCAAACCGTTTTCCCTTGGTGCCGGACATCAGCAGGAACGCTCCCATGCTGGCCGCTTGTCCAATGCAATACGTCACTACATCGTTCTTGATGAATTGCATCGTATCGTAAATTGCAAGCCCGGCGGAAATGGAACCTCCGGGAGAATTAATGTACAGCTGCAAATCCTTATCCGGATCTTCACCGGAGAGAAACAACATCTGAGCGATGATGAGATTTGCGATCTGATCGTCGATCGGGGTACCAAGAAAAATGATGTTATCGCGTAGCAGGCGAGAATAAATGTCGTAGGCGCGCTCGCCCCGACTCGTCTGCTCTACCACCATTGGAACTAAACCCATACCGTTACCTTATTGCCTCTCTCGCGGTTGTAGGTCTCTGGTTTCACCATCGACCAATACCCCAAAAAACATTAGGCGGCCAACCTCTCGAAGAGTTGGTTCACTGTCTTCTCTCTACGTAGTTGTTCTCGGATTCTAGTCAGCCCACCGTCCTCAGTCAAACGCTTCCGCAGTACCTCAATCGGTTCCCGTGCCTGATACGCCAACAGTTGCAACTGCGATTCCATCTCTTCCTCGGCAACCTCAATGCTCTCAACTGTTGCAATGCGATCGAGAATCAACGAACCACGCAATTCATTCATCGCGGAATCTCTTTGTGCGCCTCGCAGCCGCGTGAAATCAAGATTGCGCATCTGCTCTGTGGTCATTCCCTGGGCAGCCAGCGCGCGCAATCCACGATCCAGTCGCGCATCGATCTGCTGTTGCAGCAGAGATTCCGGAACGGGAAATTGATAGCGCTCGACAAATGAGCCGACCAATTTATCTTTCGCTTCGGACTCCAGACGCCGACGCTTGTCGTTCACCATGTGCTCGCGCAATTTTTCTTTGAATTGATCGATGGTCTCATACTCACCCATTTGCTTGGCGAAGGCATCGTCCAACTCCGGCAGAATCTTCTTGCGAATTCCCTTCACTTCCACGTCATAGGCAACCGACTTTCCTGCCAGACGCTTTTCTGTGAAGTCCTCCGGATAGGAAACTTCAAATTGCATTTGCTGTCCGACTTTGGCTCCACGCAAAGCTTCTGTGAATGCCTCGACCGTGTTGGGTCCGCCAATTTCGACGGTGGCGTCATCGCCCTCAATCGGCTTGGCGGCGTCACCCTCGGCGGTTTCGTCTCCGGTGTGGACTAATCCAGTGAATCGAATCTGCGCAAAATCTCCATCGGCGAGCGCGCGATCTTCTTCGACCGGCTCCATAATGGCGTGCGAATCGCGCAGGTGGGCCAGCTCCGATTCGAACTCTGCGTCGTCAAGTGTCGTATTCGGGCGCTCGACCTTGACTTGGTCATACCCTACGATGTCGATGGCCGGTAGCACTTCAAAAGCAGCCTGGAAGCGCATCGGTTCGCCATCGACCAGGTGCATGCTGGTGACCTGCGGCTGAGAAACCGGCTGCACGCCCAGCTTTTCAATTTCCGCGCGAAAATGCGGCGGCAGAATCTGCTCGAGTACGTCCTGCTGAATCTGGTCCGCAAATTTTCTGCGAATCACGGATTCCGGAACTTTGCCGGCGCGAAAGCCGGGGATGCGAGCGGCGCGGCGATATTGCTTCACTACGGTGGCGAAGGCGCGACTCACTTCGTCGGCGGGAACTTCGACGTCTACCTGTCGCGTGCACTCTGGATTGAGAGTCGGACCATGATCGTGCGTGTGGTTATGGTCGTGTTCGTGATCGTGCGCCGCGTCAGCGGAAGTTTCGGCCAGGGAATTTGCATCTTGATGGGTTGCCAGGGTCGATTCGTGCGCGCCGGTTTCCGTCGGCTGCTGGGTGTCTTCCCCGGTCTGTGGGGTGGTGGTCGATTCAGTGGGACTCAAGGGGTATATGCCTTCCAGAAAAAGAGCTTGTCGTCTGCCGATCCGGCGAAAAAGGAACCATGGCAGATAGCAGCCACGGGCAATTTTGCACGGAGCGAAAGGATGACCTTCCTACGATCCATGGTAGGTGGTTACGTACAGTGGGTCAAACTGGAAGAGCGATTCGGTAACCTAACTTTGGGGTGCGATTTCGATTCTTCAGGCGCACTTACGGAACGTTAGGACGTGGCGCCTGCCCTACCATGTCGTTTGCGGGCTGAAACAACTGCAACTGAACCTTCCATGTAACGGATTCACCCGGCGCAAGCGTCACCATGCCGGTATCCGCGCCGTTCCACTCCCTGCCAAATGGATCGCCATAGTTGAACTGCGGCTCGAGAGCGATGAAGGACTTGTTGAGCGGCGAATAGAGCTGAATGGCGCGAACATGCGGCGACATCGCTGTGACCCGCATGCCGTAGTTGGCGCCGAGATCGCGAATCTCTGAAACCACGTTGCCCTGGGCGTCGGGGGTCAGGTCCACAAACGTATCATCGACCAGCGTATCGGGAAGCGGTTGACCTTCCATCGCGTTGAAGTCGTACTGTGTTCCCGCGACTGGAAGCAGTTTGCCGGTGGGAAAGACATCGTCGTAATTATTGACTTCGACTCGCATGGGGGATGCAATACGAACGCGCGCGTTGGCTCGACTTCCGCTGGGCAGCTGAAAATAGGGGTGCCATCCAATGCCAACCGGTTCAGATTTGTCGCCACGGTTAGTCGCGGTCACGATTGCAGTGACGGTGTCACGATCGAGTGCCACTGTGACTTTCACATCGTTGTCAGAAAACCAGTGACCGTTTGCCGGCAAGCGATACTCTGCGATGGCGGCGGCGCTGTCGGAGTCTGCCTTGATGGAAATATTGTCTGCTTTCGCTGCCAACATTTGTCCGTGCATGGCGCACCAGGGAGCGCCCGGTTGCTTGCCGTGCCAATTGGCAATGACAGGAATGCTGCGTCCATGCCATGTGGCAGTGACAATATGGTCGCCCGTATTTCTGTCGACAGTAACGGGGCCCACAAGACGATTGGCGAATGGAAACAGCAGCGCGCCTCCCATGGAGAAGCTCTGGTTCCCCTCGAGATCGTCCGGTCCGCCGTTCATGATCTTTGCGGCCGCAGCGACGGACTGCGATGCCAGCAATGGCACTTCGCCTCTTCCTGGAAGGTAGGCGGTGATCTGAAATACGTTCATGCCGCGCCCGGGCAGAACCGTGACACTCAGAAATTCCGGTTTCGCGCCCACGCCGCTTTGCAGGCGACGTAATTCAATGGCTTTCTGACCGCCGACCTCCGGCAGATTCGCCGACGCAGTTGCGGTGGGGGTGGGGGGTCGGGGAACGGGCCGTGACTTACAACCAATACTCCATCCCACGATGGCCAGCGACAGAAAACCTGCCGATACAGCCTGTTTGAGTCTAGTCTTGCGAACGTCGATCGAAAGCAACCTTCAAACCTCTTTCGTTCTATTGCCAACGCGCCCGCAGAATTGAGCGCAACATGCTTAGTTTACCTCGCGGCGCAGGGAAGGTTCGAAGGCAGCAACCAGACGAGTTCACGTTGATAACAGAAATTTGGCGGCAACTGTCGGATGGCAGCGCTACAGCTCGCTGAGATGTAACCCGTACAATTTTCTTTGTGACTCGCGATCGTTCCTTGAAGGTACAAGAAATCGGCAGCAATCTGGTTTCCGGCGGAGCCTTACGCGAAGGCCGGCAAGCCGCTGCAAAGTTTGACGAGCTTGCCATGCGCATCGAGTCCTGCGAACTTTGTCCGCGCCTGCGCACCTACTGTGCGGAAATCGCGCGTGTGCGGCGGCGTGCGTATGCGGATCAAACTTATTGGGGAAAACCTGTCCCCTCCTTCGGCGATCCCAACGCTCGCGTGCTGGCGCTGGGGCTCGCGCCGGGTGCGCACGGGTCCAATCGCACCGGTCGTCCTTTTACCGGCGACGGATCCGGAAATTTCCTATACCCAGTCTTATTCGAGACAGGATTCGCGTCGCAACCGACGGCACAATCTCGCGAAGACGGAATGCGGCTGATCGATCTCCACATTACTTCTGTCGTTCGCTGCGCGCCTCCAGGAAACAAGCCGCTGCCCACGGAGATACAAAACTGCTCGACCTTTGTCGATGAAGAAATTGCGAACCTGAGAAACCTTCGCGTCGTCGTATGCCTGGGCAAGATTGCTTTCGACGGATATATCAACCATCTGCTCCGGAACGGAAAAATCCCCGCTCGCAAAGGATTCGTCTTTCGTCACGGCGCAGAATATTCGCTTCCTGACGGTCAACATATTTTGGCAACATACCACCCGTCGCTGCAAAACACGAATACCGGCCTGCTGACCCGCGCCATGTTTCGGGAGATTTTTCTACGCGCGCGGGTACTCGCCGGACTCCCCAATCTTCCTTCAACTCCCGAACAGTGACGCGTACGAGGGGCCGGCCGCGAGTGAATTTTTTATCCCGATTCTTCAGATTTAGCGAAGAGCTTTTTCAACAGCGTCGGCCAGGTATTCCAAACCCGCTTCAACGTTGTCGCCAAGGTGGGCGCGTAAGGCGCGACGTCCACGTTGCTGCAGCACGCTCAGATCACCGGCAGCCTGGGCGTCAATGACCACGCCAAATGTATATTTCTCATCCGGAATGGCAAGGTCTTTCGCGTGGTCAGCGGTAATTTGGAGAAACACGCCGGTGTTGGAACCCCCCTTGTAATCCTGTCCAGTGGAGTGCAAAAAGCGCGGACCAAATCCGAGACAGCTCGCAACTTTCTTGCTATCGCGAACTTTGTGGCGCAGCCGCTGCATGGTCTTTTCGTGCTCGCGATCGCGCTGAATGAATCCAAGCACCGCAAAATAATCGTTGGGTTTCAGTTGAGCTAGATGAGCCCGCAGATACCCCGCTAGATCGGGTGTCCCCATGTCCTGCCCTCCATGAAGAACCGCGGCATATTGTGGGTCGGCGAACAGCTTCACTTTTCCGTCGTCGAAGATCGGCGTCCGCTCCGGTAATTTGCCGGTCTTGTCATATTCATCGGTCAGGCGTCGCGCTTCGATCTTAGTAGCCTCCACATCCGGCTGATTGAATGCATTGATGCCGATCATCGATCCGGCAACCGCCGTCGCGATTTCCCAGGTGAAAAATTGCTCTGCGGCATCGTAGAGATCGCGCATCGCCAGGCGCACCACCGGTTGGCCGGCCTTCTCCAGTTTCTCGACAGCGGCATCCAGATGAGCGTTGTCCGCGCCCTCTAGACGAACATAGGCAAAAACGCGATCGTTGCCGTAGACGTCTGGATCGCCAATCTCCTCCAGATCGACAGGCGTAATTCCCTTGCCCTGCTTGCCGGTCGACTCCGCAATCAGTTGCTCAAACCAGGCTCCCATGTCGTAGATGGGCGGCGAGGTAAAGAAGGTGATCTTGTCGCGACCTGCATTCGCCGCCACTCCAAGAATCAGGCCAAGTTCCACGCCAGGATTTTTCTTGACGTCGGTGGAGTGGCAGGCGTCGACAGCGACCTTCCCCTTCGCCAGTAACTTCTCCACATCCAGGCCCATGACGGCGGCGGGAATCATGCCGAAATTCGAGAGCGCAGAGTAACGTCCGCCAATCTGAGGATCACCAAAGAAGATGTGCCGAAATCCATCCGCCCTGGCGACTTGTTCCATGTGAGAGCTGGGATCTGTAACCGCGATAAAGTGCTTCCCTGCTTCGTTGTCGACGGCATCTCTCATGCGGGCCATGAAGTATTGCTTCAGGATGTTCGATTCCAGCGTCGAGCCGGATTTACTGGACACGACGATGACAGTTTTCTTCAGGTCGACACTTTGCTCGGCGGCACGCACCTGCGCAGGGTCGGTGGAATCAACGATGGACAGGCGCGGAAATCCTTGCTGCTGGCCGAAGGTTTCCGCCAGCACCTCTGGACATAAACTGGAGCCTCCCATGCCAAGCAGCAAGGCGTACTGAAATCCGGCTGCCTGAATATCCTGGGCCAGCGCGCGAAATTTTTCCAGGTCCTTCTGCTGTCGCTCCACAATATCGAGCCAGCCCATCCACTTCGACTCATCCTGATTTGTCCACAAGGAAGCATCGCGGGCCCACAGGCGATCGATTTTTCCTTTTTCCCAATCGGTGACGGCGCCCGAAAAATCCAGTTCAAGGTTTGCCGGACGCGAATAGCGAAAGTCCATCTCGACTTCTTTCATGCCTCGGATTCTGACGCGCCCATCTCGTTCATTGCATCATTAAGATAGATGCGGTCATGGAATGAGACGACGCGGCCCCGCGTTGCCAATGCTCGATCGCTTGCTCCCTCACATTCAATTTCGACTCAGCGCCGGCGGATGGTCTTGCTCGAACCGCGGCGAGCTGAAAAAAGCGAGGCATGGAAAAGTGGAAAGCCGACAACGCCTTCCACTTTTCCGTGCCTTAGCCCGCGCACAACCCAATCAGAATTGATAGCTGATTGTGCCGTAAATCATACGAGGCGCTCCGGGATAGGCGTTGATGTAGCCACTCGGAGGGTTATTTGGATCCGGAGCGAGCGACGCAAAATAGGCGCCGCTGGAGATGTATGCGAACTCGTTGTACTGCGCATTGCCAAGGTTCAAGATATCGAGACGCGCGTTGAACGACTGTTTTTTGAAGACAATGGGAGCGTTGAAGGAGAGATTCGCCGTTGTGTAGGAAGGCAAGGTCGTTTTCGTCGGGGAGCCGGTCTCGTTCGACCAGAGATATTGGCTGCCGGTCGTATTAAACCAGAAGCGCGGCTCGAGGATGGTGCGGTCGTTGTGCTGAATGCCGTAATAGAGGCCCGCATTCACGGTCACCTTGGGGACATACGAAACGGGGAGGTTGTTGTAAAAGGTGCAACCGGGAGCGGGATTCGCGGGAGTGCCGCAGGCAGCCAGGGGACCACCTGTGACGAAGGTTGTGAAGTTGGAAGCTTCTCCCGAGAAATTGAAGAAGAAGTGAATGTTGCTGCGCGGATCGGCATCAAAGAACGCGTCGACGCCGTGGTAGGTGGAGCTGCCGCCGCTGGTTTCCTCGATGCCGTTGGCTGTTTCAACGTCAATTTCCTGGTTGGTGTAGTCGTTATGGAAGTAACTGACCCCGGCGATGTAGTTTCCGAGCACCGGCGCGTTGGTGAAGTGAACCTTGCCGCCGAATTGACCATAGGCGCCTTTCGCCAGTTGGTAATAGGTTGGGTTCACGGCCTGGAACTGCCCGCCGCCGCCGCCCAGCTCGGGAGAGCGATAGATGGTGTCGTAGCCGCCGTAGAGCATGAGCCAATCCTTGGGCATGTAAGATCCGTCAATGCCGGGCTCGACAGCCGAGCGGCTCTCATGCGCCCCGCACAAAGAGCCCTGGTCTTTCGCTTGACTGCCGTCAGAAGCGTAGGCGGGATTTCCCCAGAGGTTGTAATAGGGATCCTGGTTCGGAGTCTGGCCCTGGGGGTACAACGAGCAGTGAGTCTGATAGACAGGATAGGGAGACGCGACCTGCGGGCTGGTAGGTGTTGCCTGGGTAAAGTAGGTTTGCCGGGCAAAGGTGAAATCACGCGCCGCCTGATCGCTATAGCTGGTGGAGAAACCATCGACGCGCACACTGGGAATGATGTGAATGCGCGCAATGGGGTGAAGGTCGTCCTGGGCAAAGAAGGTCACGTTGTCCTGACGGAAGTATCCCGAGCGGAACTTTGACCCTTCGCCGACGATCTGCTCGGCGCCGCTGCCTCCATCCGCGGGATTGTAGAAAAGGTTGTGCGAGTTATAGACCTCGGTAATGATGTAACCGCCGAAGCTAACCGTGTTGTACGGCAGAACCTGAGTGAAGCCGATCTGGTCTCCAAACATATTGCTGTGCGGGTTGTTCCACTCGTCCACCTGCGCGCCCTGGGCAAGAGCATCCTCATTTCGCCGGTGAAAACGGCGAATGTGCGTGTACCATGCCGAATTCTCCAGCGTAGATGTAGGACTGAAATACATTCTCTGGCGCGTATACGCCATGAATCCTTCGTTGGTGTCGTACTTATTGTAGGAGGCATACGGGAGTGCGCAATAGAACCCGCAGCCTGCCTGACTGTAATGGATGCCGCTGACCGGGTCGACCAGGCCCACGTCCGTGGTCGGAATCACCGTGGGGCGATAACCGCCGCCCTTGGCGTACAGGACGCCGAAGGCTAAACTCCCCACTGCGGCTGTCTTGATGGTCTTGCCATAGACCGAGCCGTTCCTGGTGTGGTTGTCGAAGCCGTCCGGAGCAATGCGGAAACTATTGCCACGTCCCAGGCCGCCGCCCAGCACCGTCGACCACCCCTTGAAGTGGCCCGTATTGCCCACGAATGCGAAGTTCTGTTGCCCGTCGGGACCTTGCGTAGCGGCGACGCTGACGTGGGGTTCTTCCGTCGGCTGAACGGGAGTGAACTCCACTCGTCCGCCTATATCGGTGTACCAACGGCCCGCCGCCGGGCCAGGCCCGTAGTTCACCTTCACATCCTGAATGACCAGGTTCTGCGGCATCGTTGCCGATTGCCACAAGCCGGTTGCCGGATCGGCCACCGGAATGCCGTCATACGTAATGCCCAGCGAACCCACCCCAATAAAGCTCGTCGCCTCGCCTGCCCAGCCCTGCTGAAGCCCGTTCAGGATGACCGTATATTTGGTTGAGCCGGTCTGTCCATAACCCATCACATTCGCGCCTGGGGTGTATTGCAGCATCTGCGCTCCGCCGGCCACCGGGCCAGCAGCGTCCAATTGCTTGCGGTCGAGCACGCGCACAGTCTGCGGCATCAACAAGACGTCTTCTCGAGAGGGCACGGGTGTGGCCTCGGGATTCACCGTTCCACGAACGACCACGCTGTCGTTCAATTTCGCCACTTGCAATGTGGCCGTGATGTTGTTCTGTGTCGCCGGCGAGATCCGCTCCGAGTATGACTCGAATCCCGACTTCTCGATGGAGAGAATAAATGGCCCGCTGGACACAGTGCTGAAGACAAAGGTGCCGTTTGTCCGGGTAGTGGTGTGATTCGCTGTGTTCGTTGATAAGTCGGTTAACGTAACGGCCGCAGAAGAAACAGCGGCTCCTGTGGCGTCAACTACTTTCCCTTGGACCTGTTCCGTTTTGCGCGGCGGTACAATTCCTCGGGCACTGGCACAGAACAAGCTGCAAAACACAATTCCGCACATGACAAATAACCTGCGCACTCTATGAATCCTCCTGGAAATTTTGGATTTTTTGATCGCGATCGTGATTCAGGTGGGCGTTGATTCTCCTGCCACGCGCCTGGAGAATCTTAAGAAGCTAAGAGCAACGTGATCAGCATCACATCCAGAGATTGCGGTTCGGTTACAAGACGATGAACATCCGGTTACGATTTCGCGTAAGTGATTGTGAAGCAGGCAGAACGACGAACGCCTGAAACGAAGCTGGATTTTTTCGCGTCTTACAATGAAAGAGGCGAGATCATTCAGCGTGGTTGCGGACGCACGCCGAGCGGCAGATTTGCTTCACAATTCAGAGAAAGCAGGAACAGAGGAATGGATATTCAAACGATCGATCAGCAGTACAGTCAATTGCAGAACGCTTCGCAGCAAGTGGAACAGGAACTGAAGGAGCTGGCAACGAAGTTGCAGGCCGAATCCACCGGTGGAAATTCACAAGCTCGCGAATGGGTTTTGGATTTGAAGGAAATTGCCCTGGCGGTCCAATCGCAGCAACAGCAAACGATGAATCTGCTGCAGGCGATTCACAGCTTCGTGGCAAATGAAAATCAGGCCTACAGTCAGGGGTATCCGCAGCCCGTGCAGGGAGGCTATCCGCAAGCTGGGTTTATGCCGGGTAGAGGTCCGATGCCCGCGCAATCCACAGGCGGATTCGGAGGATTTTTGCAATCCGGATTCGGTCGCGCCATGGAAATGGGCCTGGGATTTGGCCTGGGCGATGACCTGATCAATAAAATTTTTTAGATCGGCCGCGATTGGACCGAAGATGGCGGCGGGGCGCGACGTTCTGCAACGCACCTCCGCCAGCCGTTTGCTAGGATCACTACGGCAGGAAGCCTACAACCAGGTTTCTTTGGAGGGAACCACGGGGAATGGATTCTGCTATGCTCGCCGCACCAGTTGCCGAACACGACCACCCTGCTCGGTAATGCCGTCGAGGACGCCTTCGAGGCGACCCAACATTTCATGACCGTCCGTTAACAAATCGGGAACATGCTTCCACAGCTCCTTCATCGCTTCTGGATCCTCGGATAGGATGACTGCTGCTCCCAAACCCGAAGCTGTCAGCGCAGCCTTCTTTCGTCCGGTCAGCAACAATGCAGCTGCGGCTACCAAGGACCCTGCTGCCAGCGCTCGCAACCAAGTCATTTCCTGTTCCATTGGGTTACTCCTTTCGCAAACTCTATCAGATTAGAGATGCATCTGTGACTCATTTCAGTTGCGGAAAACTCGTACAAAATCTGAATTCTGGGGAGAGTCGTCTTTTCAAGAATTTGCAGGAGAGGCGCTTATCGATGCGCAAATGTCTGCATACAGGCCGCGCCTGCATTTTAGAGGCGATTTACGACCCATACGGATGGCGGCGAACCCACCGGAACGCTCTCCACGCATAGATTGCCAGATTGGCAACGCACACGGCGACGCCACAAATGATTAGAAGCGTTACTGAAACATTGGGATAAACAATAGAGCTAATGTAATGCTGCAGGAAATTCCCACCGCTTGAAACTTCGCCCGCGCGCTGTTGAAAAAAATCTTCGGCCATGGTCAGAGGGCACGGCCACGGTCCAACTTCGACGAGTATTCCCCACACCAGCGAGGCGATATGGAAGGCGGTCAACCACGGGCGGCCGGAGGTCCAGAAGGCACCGAAGATCACCCACAGGATCCATGCGAGGTGCAGCGCCAGCACTGCAACCACGGCCGCGTTGTCGAACCCCGCCCAGTGCATAAAACTTCATCCTATGCTCGTTAGACTCCGCGGATTTGCGATTCGACGGCGGACAGTAAGGACAGGAAAAGTGGTGGGCCGCTCATGGGGGGATCGCGCTTGCCGCATATCAGCCGCTCTGCTACGCTCAGGCGTTGGAAGTTTTCGCACCCAAAGGACTCTCTATGAAAATAAGAACTCTGGCCGTACTTTCCGCGGTTCTGGCGGTTGCCGGAATGTGGACAATGCCTCCGATCGAGGCACAATCAGCGATGAGTGCTGCTCCCGCGGCCACAACCACGCCGTCACAGGTGGTGGATCAGTTGCTGAACACGGTAGAAAGCGAGATGGTTCCGCTGGTCGAAGCCATGCCCGCCGACAAGTTCAATTTTGCTCCGACCAATGGGAATTTCAAGGGCGTTCGCACCTTCGGGCAGCAGGTACAGCATGTCACCATGGCCAATTACTGGATGTTCAGTACTGCGTCTTCGTTGCAACCGCCAGACATGAATGCAATCAAACAAATGAAGACGAAGGAACAGCTCGTCCAGGGATTAAAGGATTCGTTCGCATTCGCACATCGCGCCATTGCTACGCTGACGCCGCAGAACGCAATGGAAACAGTAAAACCGGTGGACGGAATCTCCACACGTGCGGGAATTATGGTGTTCGCCATCATTCACATGAACGATCACTTCGGTCAAATGGTTGAGTATTTGCGCATGAATGGCATCGTGCCGCCGTCCAGCCGCCCGCACGCCAAATAACGAACATCACCATGCCTGGAACCAACGCGGTGCGAGGACCGTATATGTCCTCGTGCGCGGGAAGTTTTCGTCTCGGTAGCAATATTCTGGGACCCGCGAGAAAACGGAGGCATCATCATGCATCTTCGCCGGACAATCGTCATCCCAGCCATTGCGTTCACGGTGTTCGCGCTCACTCCCGCGGCACTGTTCGCCGCTGAGGGCACATTCGACAAAACGCTCACCGTCAACGGCGCTGCCACTCTCAACATCGGCACCGGCTCGGGATACATCCACATCACGCCCGGTCCGGCAGGATCCATCCACATCGTCGGCCATGTCCATTCGTCTGCAGGCTTGTTCTCGGGCTCACCGGAAGAGAACGTTCGCCACATCACCGACAATCCTCCTATCGTGCAAAACGGCAACAACGTTGAAGTGGGCCTGCACACGCAGTACCACAACGTGTCCATTGACTATGTCGTCACCGCTCCCAACGGCACACCCGTAAACGCCAGCTCCGGCTCCGGCGACCTCAACATCACCGGCCTCAACGCTCCCCTCAAGGCCTCAACGGGATCTGGAGGCATCTACGCCAACAGCCTCACCGGCGACGTCTCCCTCGAAACTGGTTCGGGCGACATTCATGCCTGGATGAACGGCTCACATCGCACCAAGGCGGAAACCGGAAGCGGCACCATCCAGCTTGAAGGCGTCATGGGCGGCCTCTATGCCCAGACTGGTTCCGGCGATATTTCCATTTCCGGCCAACCGGGTGACGGCTGGAAGCTCGAAACTGGCTCCGGCTCTGTCACTCTCAACACCGGACACAGTGCTTACAACCTCGACGCCAGCACCGGTTCCGGCGACGTTCACAGCGATCCTCCACTCACGATCCATGGAACCCTGAATCACCAGCACGTTGTCGGAGAGATCAACGGCGGCGGCCCCACCGTCCGCGTCGACACCGGCTCCGGGGACATTCGCATTCACTAATTGGCGAGGCAGGAATGACAAAGCCTGCAAGCTCCATCTCCTGCCAACCCCTTGGGTCCCAGTAGCATTGCGAAATATGTCGGAAGAATCGCCGGGAACGGATCTCGTATGAAGAAATCCGTTCCTTCTCCGGGTTCTGCCCACCTGCAAATCGTCATCAAATTCGGGTGAATTGTCCTCTTGTGTGCGAGCGATTCTGCTAACCTTGCCTCTCCGTTCGGCATCCAACTACACAAGAACGTCAGTAGGAGACAGAGGCAGAATCACTGCGGCCCGTCAGCAGCGGGTTGTGGTCGAAGGTACCTACTTCTCCCCCACACCGAAGGAGCTCTCCCGGCATGTTGAGTCATTGCGCCAATCCGAATTGCAAGAAACCGCTCCACTATTTGCGAGAGGGCAAGGTGTTTCTTTTCTCTCGCAAAAACAGCTCAAAATCGAATTCAAAGCCATTCCAGTTAATGGAACATTATTGGCTTTGCGGAGAGTGTGCCCGTGACTGGACGCTTACCATGGACGGAGATCAGGGCGTTCAATTGTCAGAAAGGAAACATCGCAAGTTCCACACCACGTATCGGCGACAATCCCCAATACCGGCTCACTAGATTTGGCTTACTTCAAGTGAGACTTTAGGTTTCAGAATGTCCATCAGGTTTTGGCGATGGGAGCTGCACTCTTTTTGCCGCAGCCGCAGCCTTCCAATCCATCTTCCTGGTAGGGATCGGCGCGATAGTAGCCGGCCAGCGAGTAGAAGCGAACTTTCAACAAATCCTCAAGCATTTTCAAACCGTCTTTCAGGTAGCTGATGCGCGAGCGCTCATCGTGCCCCCATGTGACGGGAACCTCGTCAATCCGCATGCCTAATCGCAGGGCAATGTAAAGAATTTCGGGATCGAACCCCCAGCGTTCAATGCGCTGCCGGATGAAGATGGTTTGCGCTGCTTCCCGGCGAAAGGCTTTGAATCCGCATTGCGTGTCTGCCAGCGGGAGGTTCATGATCAGGCGCGTGAGCCAGTTGAAGCAGCGTCCAAAGAATCGCCGATACAGGGGCTGGCGAAGAGTCTGACGAGTGCGATCCAGCCATCGCGATCCAATGGCGACATCGGCGCCGCCGGCGATCGCGTCAAACAACAGCTGAGCTTCTTCAATCGGGGCGGATAGGTCGGCATCGGTAAACAGTGCGATGTCGCCCCGCGCCTGCAGCATCCCGCTGCGGACGGAATAGCCTTTACCGCGATTGCCGGGGTTTTCAATCAGCCGAATCATGGGGTGCTTCAGCGCCGCCGCCGCCACGATGGCCGCCGTCTGGTCACGAGATCCGTCATTCACCACCAGCACTTCCGCGTCCCAGCCTCGGGTTTGGATGCATTCCGTGACTCGATCCAGGGTCGCGCCGATGCGTGCCTGCTCATTAAAGGCCGGGATCACGAAACTATATTGCGGCTGTTCCATATTCATTCGATGCCAGTCGTCAGTTGCCAACTTCGGGTCTTGCAGTATTCAGGGTAAGGGGAGAACGCCGCATGTCGGCGGCGAAGTCTGCACCAATTATGGTGTAACCCCGCCGTTTCTGCAATCTAAGATGCAGCCCAAGGGATTTTCGATGGATGTAACCCAGCCCCCTTCCGGTGCTACACTCCCCGGTATGGACGTGCAAACCGAGACGACACGTGGACATTCCTTCTGGTTTTGGCTCAGCCTGGTGGGGGGGCTATTTCTGCTGTTTGTTTTGCTTTTGTGGACCGCGGCCTGGCATGTGATGCGATCTTCCGGCGGCTCCGCCTCGGGTTTTGACGGGTTCGGCTCGGGCAAGATTGCCGTGGTGGATCTGAAGGGTGTGATCCTTTCGGCGGACAAAACCGATGAGCAGTTGGAGAAGTTCGCCAACGACGATTCGGTCAAAGCCATCATTCTGCACATCGATTCTCCGGGCGGCGGCGCGGCCGCTTCGCAGGAGATTTATCACGAGGTTTTGCGCATCCGCAACCACCACAAGAAACGCATTGTCGCCTCCATTGAGAGCGTTGGTGCGAGCGGGGCCTACTACATTGCCACAGCCACCGACAAGATTTATGCCAACCAGGCCAGCATCGTTGGCAGCGTCGGCGTCATTATGGAGTGGATCAATTACGGCGACCTGCTCAAGTGGGCGAAGCTGAAAAATGTGACGCTGAAAGCCGGTGCGCTGAAGGATGCCGGCTCGCCCACGCGGGACCTGACGCCGGAGGAGCGAGCCTATTTCCAGGGCCTGATTGACAACATGCATGCGCAATTTATCCAGGACGTGGCGACGGGGCGGCATTTGCCGGTGAAGGACGTCCAGACACTGGCGACCGGGCAGGTGTGGACCGGGCAGGAGGCCCTGCCACTGCATCTGATTGACCAATACGGTGGCTTTCGCGTGGCCCTACTGGACACGGCTCGCGCTGTGGGTATAAAAGGAGAGCCGGTGATCGTTCGCCCGCGCGAACCCCATCCTGGCCTGCTCGACCTGATGCTCGGGGCCGACTCCAAGCTGGCTTTTCCCAATCCGCGGGAGTTGCAGTCCCTGCTGGAGAAAAGTCCAGGTTTTTATTTTCTGTGGCAATAAGTTGTTGTGATATCGATGCGCAAACCCCGGCACGCATCCTATACTCTGAAGGAGAAAGGGCCTGTTCATGACAAAAGCCGATCTTGTAGTGGACGTAATGCGACTGGGGGATCTGACGCGCACAGACGCGGAGACGATCATCGAGACCATCTTTGATTCCGTCGTAGCTGCTTTACGCTCCGGCGATAAGATCGAAATCCGAGGATTCGGCAGCTTCCGCACGCGGCAGCGCAATCCCCGTATTGGCCGCAATCCCAAGACAGGTGCGCGCGTCGAAGTTCCCTCGAAACGCGTGCCCTACTTCAAGCCCAGCAAGGATTTGCGCGACCTGGTGAATCACCAGGCGAACGGCGAAGCAAAAGCTGCTCCGCCCGCCTCGGAACCGACCACCGAAGGCGCTGCTACGTCGTAGCGGCCGCGATTCAAACTGCCAGGCAACGGCACCAACCAATGAAATTCCACCGGATCGGAGTCGAATCCCCGCGCCCGACGCCTTCGCACCTTCGCGTTCAGTACACAGAAATGTTGGCTGGATTCGACGTCACTTTCATAAATGACTGGCGGCAGCTGGAATCGATGAGGTCCCAGATTTTTTTCGCCGCAGCGCGTTCTTCTTCCTGAATCGCGCGCGCCAGCTTCTCTGTCTCCGTATCGCCGGCAAACTCGGCAACCACGGCCAGTTCCTCGTACATGGCAATTTCGCTGTTCTCAATGGCGAACGCGATGATCAAATCCTGCGAGCTCTTCTCCGACGCATCGTGGCCGATTTGTGCCGTCTTGGGCGCAAAGTTAAAAATGTGCGCAAAAAAACTTTTCAGCACGGACGGATTTCCACCCAACTCCTCTAATCGTGCGGTGAGTCGCTGATGTTGATGGCGCGTCTCAATGGCGTGCTCAGCAAACACACGTTGAACGGCTGCTTGTTCGCCCTCCTTGGAGAAGGCTTTCAGCTGGGTTTCAAAATTGCGCTCGGCGGCAATTGCATCCTCAATGTACCGCTTGATGACTTCGCGGGAAGATTCAGTTGTCATCGGAAATGTTCCTCCTTTCGGTTGTTGCATGCTTCATGGGATCAGGAGAATCTTGGAGACTCCGCCGGCTTCCGCTATGGTTTGCGCTTCGCGCACCTGAGACAACTTCATTCGCTTCGCGATAGGAATGGAAAACTCTCCTTTGTCGACCGCTTCGGCCAACTCGTGCAGGCGTTTCGAATCCGGATGAGACCAGACCTGCTCCACACGAAAATCTTTTCCTTGCGAACCCGGAGGTGCACCCACTACGGTGGCGAGCACTCCATTCGCGCGAATATGCGGCATCAGTTTCTGAATGACATCGCGGCCCACAGTATCCGCAATGGCATCCACCTGCCCCAATGCCGCGACTGCCTTGTCGTCGTCCAAAGCGACGATCTGCTCAGCTCCCAGCGTCTCTGCTTCTTTGCGCTGGCTAGCCTTCACGCCGGCAATCACTTTCGTTCCGTGTTGCTTTGCGACAAAGACGGCGGAGCGCCCAACGCTGCCGACGGCGCCCGTGACCAGCACGGTTTGGCCGGGCTTCGGTTTCACGCCGTCTTCAATCAATTGTGAGCCGGTGAGCACCACTAGCGGTAGCGCGGCGGCATCTTCCGTATTCAGGCCGTCTGGAATATGGGTCAGATCTTCCGGTTTGGCTACAAGAAACTCCGCATAGGCGCGATTGACCAGACCCATCACGCGATCGCCCGCCTGAAATCCCTGGGTTCCGGAACCCAGCGACGCAACCGTGCCCGCGACATCTCGGCCCAGGATGGCAGGCAGCTTGAGCGGCATGGCGTCCTTCCTGTCTCCACGTCGCAACTTCCAGTCGATTGGATTCACACTGGTCGCGGCCACTTTGACTAGTAGTTCGCCAGGTCCAGGTTTCGGGTCCGGGACATCTTCATAAAACAGCTGATCGACACCGCCATACGCGTGCAACTGAACTGCTTTCAAGTTCGTCTCCTCCCGTGGTGATGCCGTTTGATCGCTTCACATCCATTAGGAAGCGCGCGGCTCGAGGACTGTTGCTTGCCGAAACTGCATTGAGTTTTGCGCAAAATCGACGGCAAGCGGCCGAATTTCGCCGCGGATCAGGCCGACGCCGTATCATTTTTCATGCACCTCGCGGTCCTTACTCTTGAATTGAGACTGGAATATGCCCGCTCACTGAAAGATCGGCGTCAATGTGTCCGCAGCCTGAAAGATTCGCTGCGGCACAGCTTCAACGTCTCTGTTGCGGAGCTGGATGAAGTGATTGTGTGGCAGCGCGCCACCGTGGGAATTGCCGCTGTGTCGGCTTCCAGAGACTATCTTCGCGGCCAAATGCAGCTGGTAGAAGAAGCCGGCATTCGCATTGTGGAAACGCACGGAGGCCAGGTAAGCGACAGCTTCGTGGAGTTCTTCCCCGAGGAATAAACGCGCCCGAATGGTTGAATGGGTGCAAGTTTGATATCCTCATTCGTTTGCTAGATTCTTCGCAGCACACCACTTGATGCGACGGAATGAAAAGGGGTGACACCATGCCAGAACAACGCGGCCGCACGTATCACCAGAACCGCGTAGCGGAAACGCTGCGTGAGGAAATCAGCGCCATGCTGGAGGGTCAGCTGAGCGATCCACGCATCAATTTCGGCTACGTTAGCGAGGTTGTGCTCGCTCCCGGAGGAAAATCGGCGCGTATTTATGTGGCCGTCGACGGCGACAGCAAGGATGAGGCCGACATGTTGGCCGGCCTGGAAGCGGCGCGCGGATACATTCGCCATCAACTGTTGCAGCGGATGGGCGTCCGGCATATTCCAGAGCTATTTTTCCAGGTGGATCATTCCGAGCCGGTACGAGCCAGAATCGATGAATTGTTGGGCAGAGTGGAACGTCGCAATCGACAAAAGGAAAGATCGCAGCAAGAGAATGCAGAAGCCGCTGCGGCAGCAAAGCCTACATCGAGCGAGCACGAATAAGAATGACCGAACCCTCCACCACCGAGCGGCGGACGCCAGCGATTCCGATTGGAAACGTCGGACGCATGGAGACACTGACGTGCGATACCGCGCAAGGGTCGGTCACGGAAGTGTTGGACGCGATCCGGCAGCGGGAACGCTTTCTGCTCACCTCGCATGCGCGCCCAGATGGTGACGCAGTCGGTTCCCTGATCGCCTTGTGGATGACCTTAACCGCCATGGGCAAGCAGGCGGAAATGCAGCTGTTCGATCCTGTGCCTGTCATTTATGGAACCCTTCCGGCGGCGGATCAGATTCGGCAGTTTGCCGGCCCGATGGTTGGATTTGAGCCCGACGCGGTGATCTTTCTGGAGTGCGACAGCGTGGAGCGGTCTCGGCTTGAAGGGCTGGACGACAAATTTCTCATCAACATCGATCACCATACCAGCGGTACTCCGTTTGCCCATGTGAACTGGATTGATACCAAAGCCAGCGCGGTGGCGGAGCTGGTGTATCGTCTGGCTGTCGCCGCCAAGGTGAAGGTGACGCCGGCGATGGCGACATGCATTTACACGGCGTTGCTGAGTGACACCGGCTCGTTTTGTTATGAAGGCACGGGAGCCAACACCTTTGCATTGGCGAAGGACCTGGTCGACATGGGAGCAACTCCGGCGCGGATTGCCGAGGATTTGTATTTCAGCAACCCGCTCTCGAAAATGCGTTTGCTGGGAGCCGCACTGACAACATTGCAGCGCGATGGTAGTGTGGCATGGCTATGGATCACGCACGACGATATGGTGCGATTGGGCGCCAGCGATGAAGATGCGCTGGGCATCGTGAACTATGCCATCGGGATTGCAGGAGTCGAGGTTGCGGTGTTTCTGCGTGAAATGGCGGATCGGCGCATTCGCGTCAGCTTACGCAGCAAGAGCACGGTTCGCGTCACACACGTCGCCGAGCAATTCGGTGGCGGAGGCCATGAAAATGCCAGCGGTTGCAACCTGGATGGCCCCATGGATGTTGCCATCGAGCGAATTCTGACCGAAGTGCGCCGCCACCTTCGTCCCCATGTTGTTGTGGATCTCACCTAGCAAGCTTTAAACTCTTCCCTCGACTTTCATAGCACTTCACATTCCTGTGAGCGCGCGAAGCTCGATGCTCTCCTGACTCGGAGTCCCGCTTTTCCGCTAGAAACCTTGCAGCCAAAACAGGGCATCTTACTATTCAGGAGTTTTGAAAAAGTATGAACAGTACATTTGCGATGATCTTATTTGTTGCCTTGTTCTGGCCTTTTGGATCTTCCAGCAAGAAATTCCAAATGCAGGCCAATAACATTGTTCCGGCTGCGAATGGGACCGTAACCGTGAAGAGAGACAAGAACGACCGAGATTCGAAAGTCGATGTAAAGGTGAACAACCTTGCCGCCCCATCCAGTCTGGCGCCTTCCGAAAGCGTGTACATCGTCTGGGTGAAGCCCAACGGCGATCCTCCGGAAAAAAAGGGCGCGATCGGCCTGGGCAATAATCTAAACGGTCAATTGAATGTGGTGACGACGGCACGCGATTTTGAAGTGTTCATCACCGGAGAACCCGGCGAGAGCGTGACCCAGCCTTCCGGGCCGGAAGTGTTGAAGGCCCACGTAAATCTGGGCTGAAGAAGGATCACCGGCGTCGCCGCTCAGCCGCCCCAGCCGGTGTAAAAAAAACCTGGGTGCGGAATGCCCTCGGCAAGGTGCTTTAGACATCACACAGGTTCGCTGCCTGCAGCAGTCCCGCATAGGGATCGCCGGAGGGGACAAACTCGTGCGCCACAAATCCGTGGAAATTGGTCGCCACGATTCCGCGCATGACGCCGTCCCACTGCACCTCTTGCCGATCGTTCAGTTCGTGACGGCCGGGGACGCCGCCGGTGTGGAAGTGTCCGATCCACCGAATGTTCTGCTGGATGGTGTCGATCAAATCGCCTTCCATAATTTGCATGTGGTAGATGTCGTACAGCAGCTTCACATTCGGCGAATTCACCTGCTGCGTCACATCGACTCCCCACGCCGTATGGTCGCACATGTAATCCTTGTGGTTCACTTTGCTGTTCAGCAGTTCCATGCAGATGTTGACGCCGTAATCCTCGGCAATTTTCTTCACTCGATTCAATCCGATCACCGTATTCTTTGCGCCTTGCTCATCGGAGAGACCGGCGCGATTGCCTGAAAACGTGATCACATTGGGAACTCCGGCGTTGGCCGCCAGCGGAATATTTTTGCGAAATCCAGCTTCGATGGCAGCGTGATTTTCGAGACGATTCAGGCCCTGAGCAATTTCACCGCCCCCGGCGTAGCCCATAGTGCAGATCAAGCCATAGCGTCGCGGCACATCATACTGATCGGGATTCAGCAGATCGACGCCTTTCAATCCGATATGCGCTGCGTAAGCCGTCAGGTCATCCAATGGAATATGCGGATAGCACCACTGGCAAACGGATTGCCGAATTCGTCCGCGCCGAATGATCGGCGCGTCGCTCTCAGACCATAGCGCCGGTGCGCCGGTGGCAACCGCGGCGCTGGCGACCATGCTTTCCAACATGCGACGTCTGGAAATTCTCATTGCAGCTATCCTGCCAGATCGAGCGAACGCTTGCACGGGGTCGCTCGTGCATTTCGGTCGTAAAAAATCCGCCAGGCCGTGGATTTCGGCATTCCATCGTCATTCATCGCAGCATTTGGTAGGCTGGGAAAGGTCTTCGCAGCATCGTTGCGAAGCTGCGTACCCAGGACGAAGTGATCGCAAATCGAAGCGACAATTGGAGGCAATACCTGCCAGGTGGAACCTTCTGGCAGAAGCTCACCACCGCAACGGTGGCTGAGTTCGCCACGCTGGTGGGCTTCACGACCTTCTTTCTCGGATATGGACTGATTCCCTACCTGGGTGGGTCGGTGATTGGCCTGGTCGGCGCCGACGAGCCCCGCTATGCTCAAATCGCGCGGGAAATGCTGGCGCGGCACGACTTCATCACTCCGGTTTTGTACGGCAAGCCGTGGCTGGAGAAGCCGGCGCTCTACTACTGGCGCGCCATGTTCTCCTTCAAAGACTTTGGCGTTCACGATTGGTCCGCGCGGCTGCCGTCGGCGGAATTCGCCTTCATCCTTGTCATCCTGATTTATCTGCATATGCGGCGCTTTCGACCAGGTGGTCAACTGGATGCTGCGCTGATCACCGTATCCTGCGCCGGGATTATCGGATTCGCCCGCGGCGCATCCACCGACATGCAGCTGGCCGCGCCATTCTGCATCGGCATGCTGGGCTGGTATGCCTGGTATGAGACGGACAAAAAATTCTGGCTCTTCGACCTGTATTTTTTTGGCGGCGCTGCCACTCTCGCCAAAGGTCCGGTTGCGCCGTTCATGGCCTTCGGCATTATTTTTCTGTTTGCGGCGCTGCGCAAAGAGTGGTCTCTACTGCGCCGCACCATCTGGATTCCGGGAATTGTCTTGTACCTGGCGATGGTCTTGCCATGGTTCATTGCTGTCCAGCATCGAAACCCGCAGTTCCTCCGGGTGTTTTTCTGGGAACACAATCTGGAGCGCTTTGCCACCGACCGTTTTCGCCACTCACAGGCAATCTGGTACTACATTCCGATTATGGCGCTGGCGCTTCTGCCGTGGCTTGCGCTGGCGTGGGCGGCCTGTTGGGACGCGGTGCGCGGCTCCATCGATGAATGGAAGGTCCGCCGCAATCCGGATCGCTACATCGGCAATCCCAGGGCAGGCGATGCTTTTCCTGAGTTCCTCGTCTTGTGGGCCGCCTTCCCCATCGTCTTCTTCAGCTTCTCTCAATCGAAACTCCCGGGATATATTCTGCCGGCGGTCCCACCGGTCACAATTCTGTGTGGCGACTATCTGAACCGCATCCGAAAACGCGGCCTGAAGATGCCCCTGCTGACGATTCACGCCATCGTGGTGGGCGCGCTGGTGGCGGCGACGCTGATGCTGCCCATGATTCTGGTCCATCCCCACCAGTTGCCGCCGCTGCGTGTCATTCTTGCCGCGCTGATGGAGGGTACCGCGGTTGCAATCGCGATTCTGGTAGTGGTGGTGCGCTTTGGGATGAACCGCCTGCGCGTCGCGACGCTGGTGCCTGTGGCGCTGATTCTCGTATTCCTGTTGGGAACTCGCAATGGCACTCTGCTCGACCAAAAATATTCCGCGCGTACCCTGGCGCATGAAATCGCTGCTCTGCCGGATGCTCCCCACATGGTTGCGGTATACCAGGCCCGCCGCGACGTCCAATATGGTCTCGGCTTTTATCTGAACGAGCGCGTTTCCAACTATCAGCGATCCGGAGTTCCTCCGGAAGCGCATGTGCTGGTGGTTCAGGATTTTTCCAATCAGGCAGAGGAACAGCACTCGCAGGATGGGCTAAAAAAGCTTCTGGCGGGCCGACAATATGAGCCGCTATTTTTCTATCGCCCGCAGGATCTGACCGTGTATCAGGTGAGCCCACTGTCGCAGTAACCCTCAGGAACGCGTCGTTTACAGGCTTAACCTCAAGGGTGTCAGTTCATGTACGCCAGCGAAATCCGATGCGATTTCTGGATTTGCGGCTTTTCGATTCTACCCACAATGCCGTACACTCGCGCCATACGGTTGATATCTCTGGCCGCGTGTATTCGCGAGTTTTCTTCCCCTAGATTCGACCGCGAAGTCGACCATGACCTCCGCCCTCGAGCTCGAGTTTTTAGATTTGCGCCATTTCTCCGCGCAGCATCTTCGTCCGCTGCTGGAGGAGGAGAGTGCGCTCTGGAGCCAGCGCCTGCATTGGGACTATCGCAGTTCCGCCAGCCTTGTCTTGCAATACATCGAATCGCATTTGTTAAGCGGCTATGCAGCTCTCGATCAAGGTCGTGTCTGCGGATATATCTTTTGTGTGTACGAGACCAATAAGGCTGTCATTGGAGATGTCTTTGCGTCGCGCCAGGGAGTGGATGAAACCGCTGCCGTCGCTATCGAGCTGCAACTGATTGATCGCCTGCTGGAAACCCTGCAGCACTCGCCCGACCTGACTCGCGTGGAAGCGCAACTGCTGCTACACCCGCATGGACTACATCGTGAACCATTTGAGCGAGCCGGATTTCAACTCTATCCTAGGCTATTTATGGAGCTGGAATTGAAACCGTCTGAGGGGACGGGATCCACTCTCCCGGCGCGGGCAGAAGAATTCGCAGGCCCCGGCGGAGGCCATTATCGCCGATGGAAGAATTCAGATTTCGATCTCTCTCCGCAATTGATCACCGCCGCCTACTCCGGACATATCGACAGCGAAACTAACGATCAATATTTGTCGCTGGGAGGGGCGCAGCGATTTTTGCATAATGTCGTGCGCTTCCCAGGCTGTGGAATTTTTGAAGAGCAGGCCTCCTGGGTGCTGGCTTCGCCGAACAATGATCGGCTCTTTGGACTTTTGTTGTGTTCGCGGGTGAGCGCCGGTGTTGGCCACGTGACACAGGTATGCGTGTTGCCGGAGTTTCAACGCCAGGGAGTGGGAGAAAAACTTCTCGACCTGTGCGCCGGCTCTCTGCTGGCCACCGGATGCACCTCCGTCACCCTGACGGTCACCGAACGGAACACTGGCGCCGTCAATCTGTATCGGCGACTTGGCTACCATGTGCAACACCGGTTCGATGCGATGTTGTGGGAGAAGCGCTGGCACTAGACCATTGGATATCGGCGGGTGCGACAGCCTGCAATCGAAGGTCACGGTTTCTACGTCGCGTCAGTGCTTGATCAGAAACATGATCCAGCTGGCTGCAATCGTCCCCAGCACAAACAGGCAAAAGCAATACACACCATAGCGAATCATGGCACGCGTTTCTGACCGCTGGGTAATCCCAAAAACGACAGACGTAAACAGGGCGAATAGCAGCACTGCGGTGAAATGAGAGGGAGTGTACATCAGCTCTTTCTCCCAAGACGCAGGCTGTGCGCATCCACTGCGGAAATGAAGTTCAGCAATCCGGCAACGACGATAAACTTGGTGCCGTAATCCGCGGTGACAACCTGGACGACAGTCTGACCCCAGCCGAAGAACGAGGACAGAACGTAGAGGATGCCGTTGCCCAGGTCGCCGATAAATCCAAGCATTTCGAGCAGATCTCCGGTGTTGGCAGAATAAATTTTGCCGTGCATGGCCAGACCGAGAGAAAACATGCAGGTGACGGAGACAAACAGCAGAACCGCCCGAATCCGTTTGCCCTGCATGAAGTGACCGAGCCCGGGAATCATCCAGCCTGCAAGGAGAATCATTCCGGCGGGGTAGGGTTTGGAGCCAGCGGCGGGTTGCGCGGCGCTATCCTTCGTGGTGGCCTTAGCGGTGGACATCTCCAACGAATATACCAGTTTCGCGGACGACACTTTCATCCCTTCGATTGCGGATGACGGTCCGATTTTATATTTCGGGCAATCTTGCCGAATAAATTCGCCTAGGATAGCAGCGGTTCTTCATAGTGTTGGACGATGGGGAAAGGATCGTAGAAATGATGCAGCAAATCGCGCCATTTCTGGTATCGGTCAGACCGTCGAAAACCTTCGGTATGATCCGCCAACTTTTCCCACGACACCAACAGCACGTAGCGATTCGATATTTCCAGGCATCTTCGCAACTCCATACCGGCAAAACCGGGGGTCGCCTCGATCAATGGACGAGCCGTACGCATGGCCGCTTCAAAAGCCTCTTCTTCTGCCGGACGTACATCCAGGATCGCTAACTCCAGAATCATCGAAGGCCCTCGTGTCCAACTGCTGAAACAAAGCCGATACAGCCAGAAAATCAGCCTTTCCACTTCCGCCATATGTACTTTCTAGAAATCTCCTAGATGCGCACCAATTCTTTTTGAATCCGTCCGGTCACCTTAGCTTCGCCGGGACGCGTCATCATATCGATTTCGCTGCGCACGCCAAACTCTGGAAGATAAATTCCCGGCTCGACTGAAAAACATGTATTCGGCAGGATCAGCCGTTCGTCGTGGGTTTCGAAATTATCCAGATGCGCACCGTTGCCGTGAATATCGGTCGCGATGTTATGACCGGTACGATGAGTGAAATATTTTTCGAATCCCGCAGTCCGAATCACGTCGCGAGCCGCATCGTCCGCTTGCCAACCAGCGATGGGCTGATTGTTCGCAAAAGCCAGAGAAACGAGCTGAATCGCCGCGTCGCGGGCCGCTGCAACGGTATCAAAAACCTGCTGCTCGCGAGTTGTCGGCTTCCTGCCAACCACGCCGGTCCAGGTGATGTCGTAGAAAACGGTGCCAGGGGAATTTTTCCGCGCCCAAATGTCGATCAGCAAGAAATCCCCGACGACGATGGGCGCGGTCTTCTCCGCAGTCGGTTCATAGTGAGAATCCGAACTGTTGCGATTGACAGATACATTCGGGCCGTTGTCCCAGACTAGGTCTTCCCGCCGCATCGCTTCCTGCAGCCACTCGACCATGGCAAATTCCGTGGTGCCACCGGCGCGTACACGGCGACCAATCTCACGAAAGCCCTCCGCCAGAATCGCGTCGATAGCCTGCTGCGCCGCGTAGTGGCTGGCAATCTGCGCGTCGCTTAACACCGCTTCAAAGTGACTGACCAGATCTGCCGAGCTAACAATCTCCTTGCCAAGCTCACGCAGCACCTCGATGGTTCCCGCATCGACCATCGAGACATACATGATCGCGTTGCGCGGAGAGTATTGCATGGCCAAGCGCGTGGAGTTTTCCAGCATCGCCGCCAACTGTGCTTCCAGTTCCTGCCATGTCGAGTAGACCGCTTTCGAGCCCGGCAGCGGATCGAGCCTTCCCTGCTCAATGCGATGCACCAGCTTCCTGGGCTCGCCATGCGCGGGTATCAGATAGAACCATCGCCGCGTGATGTGCAATGAATCGCTCAGTCCCAGGATGCGATAGGCGATCGGGTCGCGATGGTGATGATCGTAAAAGAGCCAGCCATCAAGGCCGGCCGCCTGCAATGCAGATTGAATCGCTTCAAGGTTCATACGTGAGAGTTCCATTTTAGACCGTTGATCGGCGACCCGCAGCATGGAGCGTCGCCCCGTTTGCGCAACCTTAGGGTTGCAGTTCGTCGCAAATCTCGCTATTCTGCAACCAGGAGGTTGCATAATCATGAGCGACCGGATTGAGAAACGGATCGAACTGAATGCGCCTATGTCCAGAGTATGGAAGGCATTGACCGATTTTCGGCAGTTTGGCGAGTGGTTTCGCGTGAAACTGGACGGCCCTTTTTTTGCGGGACAAGTTGCACGCGGGCACATGACCTATCCCGGATATGAACACCTGAAATGGGAGGCCGTCGTTCAGGCGATCGAACCGGAACATCTGTTCTCCTACACTTGGCACCCGTATGCCATCGATCCCAATGTCGATTACTCCGAAGAACCACCGACGCTGGTTGAGTTTCGACTCGAGAAGACCGCAAAGGGAACATTGTTGTTACTCACCGAATCCGGCTTCGACAAGATTCCCATAGGTCGACGTGAGGAAGCGCTTCGCAAAAACG
>JBARFA010000082.1:0-6179 GCA_049796755.1 Acidobacteriaceae bacterium | reverse complement strand
GATTTCGTGTTGAATTTTTCTGCTTGATCGCAATCGCAGGAGCCAGTCCGTCAATCTGGTCGACGTCCGGCTTCTCCATCCGCTCCAGAAACTGCCGCGCGTAGGCCGACAGCGACTCCACATACCGACGCTGCCCCTCGGCATAAATGGTGTCGAACGCAAGCGAAGATTTCCCCGAACCTGAAACGCCGGTCACGACCGTCAACTGGCCGTGCGGAATCTCAAAGTCGATATTCTTCAGGTTGTGAACGCGCGCGCCGCGAACCGTGATCGAATCCATTGGGCCACAAGTCTCTGCAGAGGGGTTGGCAGCGCACAAATCGCACACTGCCGCATCTTTCTAGTTTACAGCGTTGCAATGGTGGGGTCGTATACCGTCTAGCAAGGGATCGTGAAAAGATTCGATGTTTTCGTAACCCGAAACACTGCGTCCTGAACGGCAATCGATTCGTCAAGAGGAGCATCATGAAAAATCCCGCGACTACCAATATCCTGCTGCTGGTCATCGCAGTGGCACTGATCGCCATTGCGTTGAAGCCCCTGCGTCAGCCCCAACCCGCCACGGCGCAGACACGAAACTTCGCGCCACTGTACATCGAACCGGGCACACAGTTGATACGCGCCCCCGACGGAAGCCAGAATGTTTACGGCAAAATGGTTGTGGATTTATCGACCGGACGAATCTGGGGATTTCCTACGCTCAATGGTGAGCCGTATCCGGTCGACACATCGACCACCAAGCCACCCCTGTCCCATGGCATCTTCCTGGGAACGTTCGCGTTTAGCGATATATATAAATGACAGCGGGCGGGCGGCTATTTTTGCTTTGACTTGAGAGCCTTGGCGATGGCCCTTTCGGCAAGCGGAGTCATGACCGCGTAGCCGTCCGCGTTGGGGTGGACGCCATCGATGGTCAAGGGCTTCTTCATGCCTTGGTTTGAATTGACCATGGCCGAATAGTAGTCGAGATAAACGTAGTGTTTCTTCTCGCAAAGATCGCGCATCCAGCTGTTGATCGCGGCGATTTCTGCTCTTGGGTCAATTCCAGGCTTCCACGGATACGCAGCGGCCGGCAAAATCGAGGACAGCACGACGCGGATTCCATTCGCTCTCGCCAGGTCCACCATCGCCATCAGATTATCTTCGATCGAGGTGGGCGTCGTTGGGCCGGTATTGCCGGCAATGTCGTTTGTTCCCGCCAGAATCACAACCACCTTTGGCTGCAGCGCAATCACATCCGGCCAGAAACGCACCAGCATCTGCGGTGTGGTCTGGCCGCTGATGCCACGGTTCACGTATGGCTTGCCGGGAAAAAATACTCCGACCGGATGCCCCCACGCATCGGTGATGGAATCGCCCATGAACACGACCCGCTTCACGCCCGGGGCAGGGGGACCCAACTCCGCATTCGCCGCGCTGTATCTTGCCAGATCGCCGAAGTCCGTCAGCAATTGCTCGTCATGCTTTCTCTGATACTCGCTTTCAGAGTGTGTCGCCGGCGCGGCCTGGGTGGTAGTTTGAGGCGCTGTAGCAGGCGTCGGACTGGTTTGCGCAGCGGCGAATGGAACCAGCAGTAACAAACAGCAGAGAAGTTTCATGCACTCATCCTTTCGATGCGGCCAGGTTCTCCTTCGCAGCACCCCGGCTTAGTCTGAAAACGCCGACTTTGGCGCGCGGAAAACCTCAATCAACAGCAATGCCGCGCCAATCACAATGCAGGAATCGGCGACATTGAAATCCGGATAATGATATCCAAAAATATTGAACGCAAGAAAATCAATCACGTAGCGATACGCCAGCCGGTCATACAGATTTCCAATCGCGCCGCCCAGCACCAGCGCCAACGCGACGCTGGTCATATTCACCCGCCGCCCGGCTTTCATAAACACGAACAGCACGATCGCGATCGCGACCAGAGAGAATCCGATCAACATCCAACGCACTTTATCCGGAGACGGCGTATCGGAGAACAGGCTGAAGGCCGCGCCGTTGTTGTACACGTGCGACAGATGAAAAAAGTGCGGGATGATGGTGATTTCCTGCCCGGAAATAATATGGTGCAGGATCCACAGCTTGCTCAACCGATCAGCGACGAAGACTGCGAGGGTAATGAGAAGAAGTTTCAGGTGAGAATAACGTGTACCGCCAACATTTGAGGCTGCGCTCACTGCCCATCCTTTGTCGAATTTCCTGCGGCCGCAGCCGCCACCTCCGCGCCCATGGCGGGCGCGCCAATCGCTTCCAGGGCTGCCACGCAGCGTTCGCACACGGTTGGCCATTTGTGGCTCTCACCGACATGCACGGAATAATTCCAGCAGCGCTCGCATTTCGCGCCATCGGCCGGCAACGTCGTTACCTGCAGCGTACCCGATCCATTCGGTTCGGAAGCTGCGACCAATTCCACCTGCGACACGTTGAATAATTCTTTCAAGCTCGACTCATATTTGCGCAATAACGGACCCAGCCCGGCGGGAACTTGCAGCCGCACCTTGGCTTCCAGCGCCTTGCCAATGCGCTTCTCTTTCCGTGCCTCTTCCAGGCTCTTCAGCACGCCATCGCGCACCGCTAAAAGTTGTTTCCAGTCACCCAACAATTCTGCCGCAGAGGCAGGTGCGATATCTTGCGGCCGCGGAAAGAGCGCTAAATGAACACTCGGTTCGCGGCCGCTTTTTGTTGGGGGACCCGGGTAATGCTGCCGTGAATTGAGTGCCTGCCGCACACTCGGCTCACGGCTCTTCACTGTGGTGGGTAGATATTGCCATACCTCCTCAGCAGTGAAACTTAGGTAGGGCGCGGTCAACAGAACCAGCGCCTCGGCGATGCGTCCAATTGCGGTCTGCGCCGAACGGCGCGCAGGATTGTTGGGCGCAAAGGTGTACATCCGATCCTTCAGCAAATCAAGATACATTGCGCTCAGGTCGGCGGTACAAAACTCGTTGATGGCCTGGTACACGCGATGAAACTCCATCTCCTCGTACCAGCGAAGCACTTTCGTCGTCAGCTCCGCAGTCCGCGCCAGCATGTATTGATCGATCGGCAGCAACTGCTCGAACGGCAACGCATCGGTATCGGGATGAAAATCTCCCAGATTCCCCAGCAGAAAACGAAATGTGTTGCGAAGCTTGCGATAGATGTCTTCAGCCAGCCGCTTCAACAGCGGAATCGTAGCCACCACATCTTCGCGAAAATCTACCGAGGCCACCCACAGGCGAATGATATCCGCACCCAACTCCGCAGCCACTTCCGTGGGGCCAATGTCATTGCCGCGCGACTTCGATAACGCGCGACCCTGATCATCCAGCGTCCATCCGCAGGTCGCCACGCGACGATACGGCGCCGCATTCTTGGTGCCCACGCTGCACAGCAGGGAAGTATGGAACCATCCGCGATGCTGGTCGCCGCCTTCCAGGTATAGGTCCGCAGGCCACCCCAATCCAAAACCGGCCTTTTCGCCCAGCACGGCGGCCTGGCTTGATCCGGACTCGAACCAAACATCCAGAATGTCCATCTCTTTTTCGAACTTCTGGCTGCTGCAACCCGGAGTCTGACAGGTTGTTCCCTGCGGAAGAATCTCTTCCGGCGAATGCGTATGCCAGGCCTCCACGCCTTCCTCTTCAAACAACTCCACCACTCGGCGGAAGATGGCGGGATCCTTGAGCGGCGCATGGCACTTCTCACACAGGAAGACCGCAATCGGCACGCCCCAGATCCGCTGGCGAGAGATGCACCAGTCCGGCCGCGTCGCAATCATGTTGGCGATGCGCTCTTCGCCCCAGCTTGGATCCCAGCGTACTTTCTTGATCTCATCCAGCGCTCGCGTGCGAAATGTCGCCGCCGAGCCATCCGGATTTTCCATCGGCGTTTCCATGTTGATGAACCACTGTTCCGTGGCACGGAAAATTACCGGGTTGTGGCAACGCCAGCAGTGCGGATAGGAGTGATTAATATCCACCCGCGCCAGCAGCGCGCCGCGTTCCTTCAGTAATTCGATGATCGGCTCATTCGCCGCGAAAACTTTTTTGCCGTCATACTCCGGCAATCCATTGTGCAGCCGTCCCGCGCCGTCCACGTTGCAGGTTGGATCCAGCCCATACCGCACCCCGGTATAAAAGTCATCCGCACCGTGCGCTGGAGCTGTATGGACCGCGCCCGTGCCGGTATCCGCCGTCACGTAGTCCGCGAGCACACTCAGAATGCTGCGCTCTAAAAATGGATGCTGAAATGTCGTGCGCTCCAATTTTCGTCCAGCGAAACGCGCAATTTCTTTCGCATCTTTGAAACCGACCGCCTCGGCCACAGACTTCGCCAGCGATTCGGCGACGATATATACCTGTCCGTCCGCTTCCAGTGCGACATACTCAAAATCCGGATGAAAGGCCACCGCCAATGACGCCGGAAGCGTCCACGGCGTGGTCGTCCAGATGATGGTATTCACCTGCTTGCCAGCCAGCGCTGCATCGAGTGCCGCAGGATCGCTGGTCATCCGGTAGCGCACATAGACGCTGGGACTAGTGTGCATCTCGTATTCCACTTCCGCTTCGGCCAGCGCCGTGCGGTCGTAGATGCACCAGTAGACCGGCTTCAATCCCTTGTAGACAAATCCCGCTTCAAAAAATTCAAAGAACTGTTCCAGCACCCGCGCTTCATACGTTTTCGACATGGTCGAATACGGGCGGTTGAACTGGCCCAGCACTCCCAGGCGCAAAAACTGTTCGCGCTGCAGATCGACATATTTTCCGGCGTACTCGCGACAGGCGCGCAACACGTCGACTGCGGGGATCTCCAGCTTCTTGCGCCCCAGCTGCTCATCTACTTTGATTTCGATCGGCAAGCCGTGGCAATCCCATCCCGGAACATAGGGGGCGTCGAAGCCCGCCATGGTCTTGGACTTCACCACAAAATCTTTCAGGCACTTATTCATCGCATGGCCCAGATGAATGGGTCCATTCGCGTACGGCGGGCCATCATGCAACAGGTACACAGGAGCGCCCTGACGCGCCGCACGAATCTGCGCGTACAACTGAGATTCCTCCCACGCGGCTAGCCGTTTCGGCTCATTCTGGGGAAGATTGGCCTTCATCGGGAAATCGGTGTGTGGCAGGTTCAGGGTCGCCTTTAAATCAGGCCCAGCGGGCATATCTTCTCCGAAGCAAAGTTTCTCCTACTCCACTATGATAAATGCATACCTCGCATCATCGGTCTGGGGAGCAAAACGGATTGGCTGGTGAAGCGTCTAAAGCATTAACGTTATCGATATCCGTGTCGTTCTCGATAACCTGAGGATTTTTTCAGCCGATTGAGTCTTGCCAGTTGACTCGAAACACTGGATCGAATGCCCTGGAATTCATGGAAGGATTTCGGCGAAGACGACAAAGTAAGCCTGCATCCAGCATAATTGAGGCAGGCAGGTCACCGCGGCGACCGAGAGTCCCCACTCGCGAGCAGTCGAAAATGGGTTATGGATGTCGAATCAGCTTCTGATACCGCCTGAAATCGAGAAAAACAAATCACGAGAGCTCCCGCAGCCGTCCCTTTCGAGTACGGTCGCGGGAGATCCTTCGTTTTGGTCCTCGCTGACAGAGAATCTCCGTGCCCGGTTTTTCCCCCGGCCGCAGCCCGCGCTGCAGCTGAAATCAAAGCCCGTACCCGTCGCCGATCCCTTCTATCAGGAACCCATCTGGGTCGGCATCTACGAGGATTTTCGGGAAATCTTCTTTCCCCGCAGGCTGCCACCGTTGCACCTGGAATCGCATGCCGTCGCGGTGTCAAACCCGCTGGAGCGGCCCCGCGATCGCAAATCAAGTTTCATCTCAGTCGGGATTCACGTTTTGGTGCTCGCGCTCATCCTGGCGGCAATCTTCTGGCGTCCCAAGCGGCCCGCAGTCGCGGAAGTCGTTCCTCCGCCCAATTTCAACGTCACGCCCTTCCTTCCTCTCGGCCAGAAGCCGATGGGAGGTGGCGGAGGCGGTGGAGATCGCAGCATCACGCCTGCGGCGGCTGGGAAACTGCCTCCTATCGCCAAGACGCAGTTTGTTCCTCCCGATGAGATCATTCGCAACCCCAAGCCCAAACTCGCGGTTGAACCCACGGTGGTAATGCCGAAGAATATCAACCTTCCCAATAACAACATGCCGAATCTCGGCGATCCCTTGACCGCTGTTCGCGGACCGGCCTCCAAC
>JBARFA010000081.1:0-2486 GCA_049796755.1 Acidobacteriaceae bacterium | reverse complement strand
CGGTAGAAGTCGGTCCCGTATTACAAGAGTTGGAACTCCAACTTCAGAAAACCAGTGCATCCGAAGTTCAGTGGCAGAGTGCGCCGCTAAAGCAACTCGCCGACTACATTGTGACCAGGCATCATGCGTTCACGCGGGAGCAGATCCAGTTGATCGGCGGTCTGATGGCGAAGGTAGAGACGCGTCACGGTGCAGATCATCCGGAGATCTACCAAATGGCCAAGGTTTTCGCCGTGGTCAGCGCCGAATTGGCGCACCACTTTGTTTGTGAAGAGACGATCCTGTTTCCTTATATAGGAAAGCTGGATGGGGGCCAGCCAGCGGTACTGCCGCCGATGTTTGGCAGCGTAGCGCAGCCTATCGCGCGTATGATGGCGGACCACGACCAGGCTGGCGGAGAACTTCGTGAACTGCGCAGTCTGACCAATGACTACACGCCGCCCACGCCCGCCTGCGCCACCTGGCGCGCTCTCTATCGCGCATTGGAAGATCTGGAGCAGGACCTGCACCAACACATTCATCTGGAAAACAACATCCTTTTCGCCCGGGCTCTGGCGCAGACGATGGAGACGGTGTGAGTACAGCGATTGATTCGTTGCAGCAATCGGCGAATACGGCACGCGTTGCGATGGAGCGGCAGAGCCAGCGGCTGGTGACTGCCTTCATCGCAAGCGGCATGTTGTTCATGCTGCTGCCGGGAACCTTTCTGGGGGTGTGGAATTTGATTGGCATCTCCCAGCACCGCGAGCTCAGCGGCCTTTCACCCGCATGGTTACAGGCACACGGTCAGGCGCAAATATTTGGCTGGATTGGCTCATTCATTGTGGGGATTGGATTTTATTCTCTGACCAAGATGCAGAACACGCTCAGCTTTCCGGTGCGGGCCGCGTGGACTGCGTGGACCCTGTGGACAGTTGGAATTGCGATGCGCTGGACCGGTGGTGTCATGGCTTGGCACTGGAGGATTCTCTTGCCGCTCTCCGGCGCGCTGCAACAGATTGCTTGCCTGTTGTTTTACCGCGCGGTGCGGCGCCATCGGTCAGCGGATCCGGATCGTCACCCGGAAGCCTGGATGGTGGTTGTGATCGCAGCCACCATTGCATTTCTCGTCGCGGTGACAGCAAATTGTGCCGCTTCGACGTATCTCGCTCTCTATGGAAAATCGCCCGCACTGCCGCATGTTCTCGATCTGCAACTGGTCGTATTGGCGGTCTGGGGAGTTCTGGTGCCGACCATCTGGGGTTTTAACGCTCGCTGGCTGCCGGTGTTTGCCGGATTTCAGAAACCGGACGGCGTTCGCCTGCTGGTGGCCTATGGCCTCAGTGTGGCGGGCGTAGTCGCGGTGTTTCTGCAATGGCTACCCATCGCCGCAGTCTTATTTTTGGTGGCTGCGTTCCTGGCGATTCACGCGCTGCATGTGTGGCAGCCAGCCGTCCAGCCAGCCAAGCTGTTGCATGTTGCCAGGACGTTTCCGCTGTTCATCCGCGTTGCGTATGTCTGGCTGGTGGTGTCGTGTTTGCTGGATGCGCTCGCGGTGCGCTACGACTACGCCGGCGGCATCTGGGGCGCCAGCCGCCACGCACTGACTGTAGGGTTTGTTGCGGGAATGGTCTTCGTCATCGGTCAGCGAGTTCTACCCGCGTTTTGTGGCATGCGAATTCTGTGGAGTACTCGCCTGATGTTCTGGTCACTACTGCTGCTGAACTTGGGTTGTGCACTGCGCATCACGCTGGAGCCGTTGGCCTACGAAGGATATTGGAATTTTGCCTGGAAATTGCTGCCGTACTCTGCAGTCGTGGAGTTGACTGCGGTAGTTCTGTTCGCCGCCAACATAATCGGGACGCTCCTGCGTCCACCTGCTCATCTTCGTCCTGCCATGAGAATGCCATCTGCTGCACAAGGTACCGTGGCATGAATTTCCCAAAAGTCTCTCGGATAGACTGGCATGCATCGCTCGATCCTGCTTCCTTTTTTTCGGACGCTGCTGATCGATGGCACGATGTCAGCCTTTCTCTGTATACTTGGCGCCTAATTCTGATTACTACGCCCGCTGCTCAATTCCGATTCTGGAGTTCTTATGCAAATCACCGATAAACGGCCGCGAATGATCGCGAACGGCTGGATCCAGGCGGCAGGCATCGTTCTGATTGTCGGCTTCTTCATCATGGGAATCCTCACGTACTACACCTATACTGACGAGCCGCCCATTCCTCAGGTCGTCAAGGATGCGAATGGCGCGGTCCTCTTTACTCGCGCCGACATCCTGGCGGGTCAGGGCATCTTTCTCGGAAATGGTCTGATGGAATACGGCTCGATCTTCGGCCATGGCGCTTATCTGGGACCTGATTTCACCGCCGAATATCTCCACCGCGCGGCCCTCTCCAGTGTGGACTTCTATGACAAAGCAAATCCAGATACGGCGAGAACCCGCACCATACAGGATTTCAAGACGAACCGGTATGACAAGGCGACCGGCACACTGATCT
>JBARFA010000080.1:0-11927 GCA_049796755.1 Acidobacteriaceae bacterium | reverse complement strand
GCGACCCAGTCCAGCAGCTGGGTGAGGATGAATCCTATCATCTGGAAATTACTGCGAACCACGTTCTACTTAGCGCGCCCAATCCTCTCGGCATTCTGCACGGGTTGCAGACCTTTCTTCAATTGGTTCGGACCACGCCTCAAGGTTTCAGCCTTCCCGTTGTTACCATCTACGACCAGCCGCGATTTCCCTGGCGCGGATTGATGATCGACGTCAGCCGCCACTTTATTCCGGTTCCGGTGATTGAGCGCGATCTCGATGGCATGGAGGCAGTCAAGCTGAACGTCTTCCACTGGCATCTATCCGATGACCAGGGTTTCCGCGCCGAAAGCAAGAAGTTTCCTCTGTTGCAGGAAAAGGGTTCTGACGGTCTGTACTATACGCAGGATCAGATTCGTGACGTGATCGAATACGCGCGCGACCGCGGCATCCGTGTCGTTCCGGAGTTCGATATGCCTTGTCACACCACTTCATGGTTCGTTGGCTATCCGGAGTTGGCAAGTGGAAAGGGTCCCTATCAAATTGCGCGCAAATATGGCGTGCTGAATGCCGCCATGGATCCGACGAAAGATTCCACCTACAAATTCCTCAACACGTTTATTGGTGAGATGGCGGATCTTTTCCCCGATGCGTATTTTCACATCGGCGGCGATGAGTGCAACGGCAAGGAATGGAACGCCAACCCGGAGATACAGGCGTTCATGAAGAAGCACGGTATCGCCAACAACGCAGCCCTGCAGGCCTATTTCACCGCCAAGGTGCAGAAGATCGTCGCCTCTCACCACAAGATTATGGAAGGCTGGGACGAAGTCCTGCAGCCGGAAACGCCAAAGGATGTTGTCATTCAGTCGTGGCGGGGATTAGCCTCCCTGGCGCAAGCGGCGCGGCAAGGGAACCGCGGCATGCTATCAACTCCTTACTATCTGAACCTTGATCATCCAACATCTTTCTACTATCTCTCAGATCCACTGGGAGCCGAGGCGGCTTCCCTGAATCCCGAGCAGAAGGCGCGCATCCTTGGCGGGGAAGCCTGCATGTGGAGCGAATATGTCGATGCGGAGACCATCAACAGCCAGATTTGGCCTTATCTGGCGGCGATCGCGGAGCGATTCTGGTCTCCTGAGAATGTGCGGGATGTCGCATCCATGTATCAACGACTCGCGATCGTCTCGCAGAAGCTGGAGTACTACGGACTCGATTCCCAGGCTGACGTGAATGTCATGCTGCAGCGGATGAGCGGCGATCCGAATCCTGTTCCCTTGCAAGTCATGGCCGCGGTCATGCAGCCGCCAGTCGGATACAAGCGATACGATCTCGAAGGCGGGCCTAACTATACAACGTTTACGCCGTTGAATCGCCTGGTCGATGCTGTCCATCCGGAGAGCCAGACCGCGCGTCAATTCAACGACCTGGCGAAGCTGATCGCTGCCGGAAAAGCGACGCCGGAACAATGGCGGCAAGCGAGAGAATGGCTGACGCTTTGGCGGGACAACGACGCCCGATTGCAGCCGATGCTCATGCAATCGCAAGTTACGGAGGAACTGGTTCCGCTGTCGCATGGTTTGAACCAGGTTGCTGTGATCGGACTGCAGGCGCTCGACGATCTCGAAAATAATCGTGCGATGGACGCGGCCACACGATCGCAAAATCTATCGGTGCTAAAAAGCGCGGCAAAACCGCAAGCGGTTCTCATCGACATGGTGGTGCCTTCGGTCCAATTGCTGGTCGACGCAACGAAGACGCAGTAGCGATTTTTCTGTTTGCACGTTCGAGATAGTGCCAACCTTGATCTCAAGGAGAAGAACGTATGCAGCGACGAGATTTCTGCAAGCTGATGGCCGCAACGGCGGCCGCGGCGGCTGTGCCTTCGATAGCGCAAACCTCGGATGAATCTGGCCTTTCAATGCCTGCCGGATTCGACAAGTTCACCGAAGATTACGCAAAGTTTTGCGCGACGCCTGCGGATCAGCGAGTGTTCTATGCTTTCGAGGGCGGAAAGATCATTCAGGAAAAGCTGGATGAAAAAACGTGGACGCCAACCGGCTGGGGCTCGCCGCCGGCTCTGCCCATCCCCGGCGGATCATGGGATGGCGTTCCCATGAATTCTCCGATTGCCAATCTTGCCGGCGACGGACCCTACAAGCCGACCTGGGATTCTTTATTGCGGTATGACGCGCCGGAATGGTATCGCGACGCGAAGTTCGGCATTTGGGCGCATTGGAGTCCGCAATGCGTTCCCGAGGCAGGCGACTGGTATGCGCGCGATATGTATCGCGAAGAATCCAGCGACTACAAATATCAGCTGCAACATTATGGGCATCCATCCAAGTTCGGATACAAGGATCTTTGCCCGCAATGGACGCTGCTCAACTGGGACCCGGATGAGCTGATCGAGCGCTACAAGAAAGCGGGAGCAAAGTTTTTTGTCGCACTGGCGAACCACCACGACAGTTTCGATACCTGGGACTCGAAGCATCAGCCCTGGAACGCTGCCAGCATCGGGCCACATCGCGATGTGATTGCTACCTGGGCAACCGCGGCGCGCAAGCAGGGACTTCGTCTTGGCGTGACCGTACACCAGGCACGCAATTGGTGGTGGTTTCAGCCGTCGCATGGAGCCGATACGTCAGGCCCGCTTGTGGGAGTTCCCTATGATGGTGACCTGGTGCAGGCGCAAGGGAAAGATCAATGGTGGCAGGGACTCGACCCGCAGCGGTTGTACGGCGCGAAGCATCCGCACAACGCCCTGCCGGCCGTTTCCTATGTAAAGAACTTCTACGATCGCACCCGCGATCTGGTCGATCAGCACAATCCTGACTTGCTCTATTTTGACAATCCTCTGTTTCCGCTGGGATGGGGCGGCATGAATATCGGCGCCTATTTCTACAACAACAACCTGAAAACGCATGGCGAAAAAATGGAAGGTGTCATCAACATTAAGAACGTGCCTGATCGCCTGGCGAAAGCCGTTGTCGCCGACTACGAACGCGGCCTCACTAGCAAGATCATGCCGAACGCGTGGCAATCGGAAACCTGCATTGGCGAGTGGCATTACAACCGCGCGCTGTTTGAAAAACCGGGTGAGTTCGGTGGCTATCTACATCCACGCGACGTAATCCACTGGTTGATCGATACCGTCAGCAAGAACGGCACCCTGGTGTTGAATATTCCTGGAAAGCCCGATGGCACCATCGATAGCAAAGAAATTGCGGTGCTCGACAAAATTACCGATTGGATGCAGGTGAACGGCGAAGCGCTCTATGCCACTCGGCCATGGAAGATTTATGGTGAAGGGCCGGACGTAGTGAAGAGCGGATCGTTCCAAGGCACCAGTATCAGCAAGCTCGATGCACAGGACATTCGCTTCACACAGAACAAAGCCAATACCGTCATCTATGCGATCGCGCTCGGCTGGCCAGTTGGGGAGTTGGTGATCCAATCTCTGGGAACAGCAAATGCCACCAAACCGGGAAAGATCGAACATGTGCAACTGCTGGGCACCGACCAGAAATTGAGATGGAAGCAGACATCCGACGGGTTGAGCGTCGAACTACCGCGGCGATTTCAGCCAGTGAGCGACTTTGCCGCCGCTCTCAAAATTTCGTTGGCGTGAGGCTTTGATGCGGACGAGACGCGGGGATGTTTGTCGGTGGACGAGGCGGTTATACAGTAGAAGTGTGGACCGAATTCGAGCAACTGGAAGCGGGAACAATCAACAGTGAAGCGAATTATTGATGGAGTGTTGAAGTTTCAGACGGAAGTATTTCCGAATCAGAAGGCGCTGTTTCAGCAGTTATCAAATGGACAGCGTCCTCAGGCAATGTTTATCGGCTGCTCGGACTCTCGCGTCATTCCAGAATTGTTCATGCAGCAGGGTCCGGGAGATTTGTTTGTGGTGCGCAACGCCGGCAACATTGTTCCGCCGCATGGTGTCGCGCCGGGAGGAGTTTCCGCCAGCATTGAATACGCCGTGGCTGTTTTAGGTGTCCCCGATATTGTGGTCTGCGGTCATTCCGGTTGCGGAGCGATGAGCGCGATTCTCAGCGGCAGCGAACAGTTGAAAGCACTTCCTGAAGTTTCGCGGTGGTTGAATTTTGCGAGCGCCGCAACCCAGGTCATAGAAGAGCAGCATGCTCACAAGGACGATTCCACTAAGCTGGGTATCCTGGTTCACGAAAATGTTTTGGCGCAATTGGTGAATCTACTGACGCATCCCGTGGTGGCGAATGCTGTCGCGTCAAAACAAGTGCGACTGCATGGATGGGTATTTGATATCGCGACCGCGACGGTGACAACCTACAGCGCTGAGGCGGGGGAGTTTGTGCCGCTTAGCCACGCCTCATTTGTCGGAGCGAAATCCTGACAGCGAGGCGTCATTCCAATCGAAGGCGCCACGGAACAATTCAAATTCGGGCCGGCCACCGGGAAAATAAACCGAGACCACATCAAACCGGACCGGGATCATTTCTGCATGCTCTAACTGGCGGATGTATTCTCGCGCCATCCGCGCCAGGTTGGTTCGTTTGTCATGATCGACGGCCACTTCGGCTGGCTGAAAGGTCCGCGAGCTTCGTGTTTTGACTTCGACAAAGCACAACCACTCGCCATCCCACCCAATCAGGTCGATATCGCCACGCACTTTTGGGCTGCTCCAGCGGCGTGCCACAATCGTATAACCCAATTCGCGAAGATAAAAATAACTGGCGTCTTCCCCTCGCAAACCGGTCATCAAGTGGGCCGGATGCTTCGGGGACCGCATGGACCGACCAGCCGCCTGGTCCAGCCAACCCAGCGTCCTCTCGAAGAAAGACAGACGGGCGTGCCCTAGATGAGAGATCGTTTGCATAGGGGGTGTGAAACCACTCTAGCAAGCGACTCGCTCCAAGGGCAGCGAATTCGTGCTGTAGCTGTTGTCAAATCAGCCACCTACGCCTTGGCTGCGGCCAGGGCGGGCAGGTACTGGTGCTCCACTTCGGCAATACTTTCTTCCAGAATGTCGAGGGCGATGTCGGCTTCCTCCTGCTTGACGATCAGTGGAGGCGCCAGCCGGATAGAGGTGTCGCCGCAACCCAAGATGAGCAATCCGCGATCAAAGGCGAGGGTCTCAATCTGGTTGCGCCATTCGGCCGCGGCCTCACGCGTGCCCTGATCTTTCACAATCTCGATGCCGATCATCAGCCCCCTTCCGCGCACTTCGCCGACGATCGGGTGCTTTTTCGGCCACTCCTTCAATCGCTGCATCATCGCATTGCCGACCTTCACAGCATTGGCGACGCCTTCGCGCTCCAGAATATTCAGTGTCGCCATTGCCGCCGCGATTGCCACCGGATTGCCACCGAACGTGGAAGCGTGCGAGCCGGGCTTCCAATCCATAATGTGTGCGCGTGTCATGCAAATGCTCAAAGGCATGCCGCTGGCGATCCCTTTCGCAATGCAAACGATGTCGGGCTCAACACCAGAATGCTCGATGGCCCACCACTTGCCAGTACGACCCACGCCCGACTGCACTTCGTCCGCGACCAGCAGAATGCCGTGGCGATCGCAGATCTTCCGCAGCTCCTGCATGAAAATTGCCGGCGCTACAACATATCCACCCTCGCCCTGGATCGGCTCAACAAAAATGGCCGCCACTTCTTCCGGAGGCATCGTGGTCTTGAACAGCTTTTCTTCAATGAAGCGAGCACAGCCCAGCGCGAACGCCTCTTCTTCCTGCGGGCCTCCGCTGCATCCGCGATAGGCGTACGGATAGCGCACATGCGTGATGCCGGGAACAAGCGGGCCGAACCGGCGTCGTTGCTGGGCTTTCGATGCCGTCAGCGAGAGGGCTCCCATGGTGCGGCCATGAAATGCGCCATAGAAAGCGATGATGTTCTGCCGTCCGGTGTGGTATCGCGCCAGCTTCAACGCGCATTCAACAACCTCCGCGCCCGAGTTGCCATAGTAAAACTTATGCGGCCCCCGCATGGGAGCAATCTTCGAGACACGTTCCGCCAGCTGAATCATCGCCTCATAATAAAAATCCGTGCCCGACATATGGATCAGTTCCGCAGCCTGTTCCTGAATCGCCTTCACCACTTCCGGATGACAATGCCCCGTGGAGCACACCCCAATTCCCGCGGCGAAATCCAGAAACTGGTTGCCATCGACGTCTTCCACTCGCACGCCGCGACCGCGCTTGGCGACCAGCGGATAAGATCGCGTGTAACTGGGAGAGAGCCATTTCGTATCGGCGTCAACGACCGCTTTTGCTTTGGGGCCGGGCAGCGGGCCTGTCAGTTTTGGGCCGAATTTGGCGTACTTGTCAGAGTTTTTGTAGGAACCGGTTCCGTTGTTCTGCATCGTCGCTCTCCTCGCAATTGGAAGTGTGGGTGCGGCTGACAAATGACGTCAGCCGGGCAAATTTCAGAGTGAGAAACTCAAGGATTTTTTCGAAGCCGATGGGAGCAGGGCTCACGCTCGCATGTTCGCCAAACGAGGTGCGGACAGCTTAGTCGCTGCCGAACAGACTAGGTCGCAGCCAGGTGGGCAGGCTGTGCAGGTGCGGTCGCGGGTGCTCTTGTCCCAGAAATGTCGCTGGAACGTGGCAGCCGGACTTGACGATTGTGGCAGAGGGTCTGCGCATAAGCAACCTGGTAAAGACAGTATAGCGTGATCGGCAAAAACGGTTGATATAAAAATTCCGCGCGGCGCGAATCGCGCGGTCGTTTGCGTAGAAAACGCACGCAAGTCACCTAGAATACTTGGAGAACATGGAGACTCCGCGCACCGGCCACGCTTCTTCCTCTGCTGTGATGTTTGCGTTCGCCTGCGTGTATATCTGCTGGGGCGCGACGTATACGGCTGCGCGGCTCGGCGTGCATTTTGTCCCAGCGCCCGCGTTGGCCGGCGTGCGGTTGTTGATTGGCGGGTCCGTGATGCTCGGCTTTATGGCGCTGCGCAGAAAGCGTCTGCTGGGTAGCATGCGGGAAATGCGCCGCCTTTTTATTCTCGGCGTGCTGATGTTGTTCTTCGGCAACGTCGGCCTGGTATGGGCGGAGTTCTACCTTCCCAGCGGCCTTGCTGCGCTGCTGGTCGCCATCATTCCGGTCTACATCGCAGTGATTGAGTGGTTGATGCCGCATGGAGAGAGGCTGCGTACGCGCGGCGAAATCGGTCTGGCGCTGGGATTTATCGGTCTCGTCGTTCTGGCGTTTCCAAGCGCTCGCAGCGGTTTTCGCGGCGACTGGCATCAGCTAGCCGCGATTGTGATTCTGCTGCTGGGAGCGCTGTCGTTTTCCTTTGGATCTGTCTGGTCGCGGGGAACCCGCTTTTCGCTCGATCCATTCGTGTGCGCCGGGTGGGAGATGCTGGCCGCCTGCATTTGCGATTTAGTGGTGGCCACCGTTCGTCATCAGTGGGGACGCGCGATCTGGAACCACGAAAGCGTATCCGCAATTGCGTTTCTTGTCTTGTTTGGCTCGCTCACAGGATTTTCTGCTTACACCTGGCTTTTACAGAATGTTCCCGTTTCCAAAGTGGCAACCTATGCCTACGTCAATCCCATGGTGGCTGTGCTGTTAGGAGCGATTGTTTTGGGTGAACGCCTGCATGGCAATGAGTGGATTGGCATGGTCATGATCCTGTTGGCGGTCTTTCTAGTGACTTCATCCAAAATGCAGCCAGATCATGAAGTGCCGGAGATCGAGTCGATGGCGACTGAGGGCTAGGCGCAATTTCACTTCGGCGAGGGCGCCAGAGAAGGTTATTTTCGGTGCCAGCGAACTCCGTCCGAGCTGTCTTCCAGCAGGATTCCTTTTTCTGCAAGCTCCTTGCGAATGGTGTCAGCGCGAGCGAAATCCCTGGATTTCCGCGCCTTGGTTCGCTCTTCAACTAATTTATCGATCGCGTCGTCGCTCAAGGAATATCCAGCAACCAACCCCGTCGTGGCTTCGTTCAGCCGGTTTTCTTTTTCAGCCCAGTCCAATGCAAATCGCGTCACCGCATCATCATTGTCTTCGAGGACCGCAAATATCTGGTCAAACTTTGCAAGCACGTCGAGGATGGGTACGACATTATCCTGCTTCAACTCGCCGCGATCCGCGCTGGAGTTTGCCAGGCGAACCAATTCGAAAATTGCGGCCCGTGCTTCGGCGGTATTCAGGTCATCTTCCAGCGACGCGACGAAATTCTTTTCCGCACGCTGTGTCGCTTCAAGAATGGCAGTATTCATGCCCGCAGGGAACTCGCCGGCGCGCATCCGTTGCGCAAAGGTGCGCAGCCGCTCCACCGCATTGGTCGACTCCGTCAGCCCGTCAAACGTGAAATTCAACTGGTTGCGATAGGGAACCGCGGTCAATAAAAATCGAATGGCGGAAGCCTTGTACCCGCGCAACAACAGATCGCGCAGGGTGTAAAAATTGCCCAGAGACTTCGACATCTTCTTGCCTTCCACCAGCAGGAAACGAATGTGCATCCAGTGACGCGCAAATGTTTTTCCGCTCGCCGACTCCGACTGCGCAATCTCATTTTCATGATGCGGGAACATCAGATCCTCGCCGCCTGTATGAAGGTCGAAGGTCTCGCCCAGGTAGGCTGTGGCCATGGCGGAGCATTCAATGTGCCAGCCCGGCCGACCGGGCCCTAGCTCGGTGTCCCAGTGAAACTCACCTGGCTTGGCCGCCTTCCACAAGGCGAAATCACGGGCGCTGTCCTTGTCGTATTCATCGACATCGACGCGGGCTCCATCTTCCATTCCCGCCAGATCTTTTTTTGACAGTTTGCCGTATCCCGGAAAGCTGGCGATCCGAAAATAATACGAACCGTTTTCGCCGCGATACGCGCTGCCGCGCTCGACCAGCTTCTCAATTAAGTTCACCATCAGCGGAATATTCTCTGTGGCTCGCGCCAGGTACTCCGGCTGTTCGATGCCGAGCGCCTTCAGGTCTTCGAGAAATGCGCCTTCATACTTAGCCGTGTAATCGCCAATGGATTGGCCTGCGGCCGCCGCCTTGGCCATGATCTTGTCGTCGACGTCGGTAATGTTCATCACGTGGCGCAGCGGCATTCCCTGCAGCTTGAGGAAGCGCCGCAGAATGTCCACATGAATAAAGGTGCGGAAGTTGCCGATGTGGCCGTAGTCGTACACCGTGGGTCCGCAGGCATACATGCCAAGCGGTTGTCCGGACTGCGGCTTCAGTTCCTCAACTTGTCCGCTAAACGTGTTATAGAGGTGAAGTGACATGCAATTTCTGATTGTACGGGCAAACCGCCAAATTGAAAGTGATCTAGCCCAGCGACAGTGACGGTTCAGCGGTCAGATTTTCTTGGGCTACATCTCCGGCCACAAATTTTGGCCATGCCGCCGCGGCAATCATAGCGGCATTGTCGGTTGAAAGTTCCAGTGATGGAAACGTGACCGGCAGGCGACGTTTTCGAGCCTCTGCAAGAAAATGCTGCCGTAGTTCGCGATTGGCGGCCACACCTCCGGAAACCACGATGCTCGCCACATGAAAGGTTTCTGCGGCCTTGAACGTTTTTCGAACCAGGTCCTCAACTACCGCGCGCTGAAATGATGCGATCAGATTCAGAGTTTCCGCATCGCACAGCTCCAGTGCGTCTGCAGGCTTCGCGTCGGGGAGTTTCGAAAGCATCGCTCGACGAGTATCTATCGAGGGAAACAAATCATGCAGCTGAACGTAGCGCAGGACAGCCGTTTTTAATCCGCTGAACGAAAATAGAAATCGCGGACTCTGTTTTTGTTGCGCGCGGTACGGTTTTTGCTTCACTGTGATAGGGCCGAAGGGCACGGCGTGGGGATCTCCGTGTTGCGCGAGCCAATCAATCCACGGACCGCCGGGATAGCCGAGTCCAAGAAGTTTGGACACCTTGTCGAAAGCTTCGCCGGCTGCATCATCGACGGTTCTGCCGACATTTTTGTAGCGCCAGGTGCCCTCCGTTTCTTCGGCCAAATACAAATGCGTATGGCCGCCAGAGACTACCAGCGCCAGCGTCGGCTGGGCTAATGTTTGTTGCTGCTTTTTCGCTTCGAGCAACACGGCGTGGATATGTCCCTCGAGATGGTTGACAGCAATCAACGGCTTGTTTAACGCGAAGGCCAAGCCTTTGGCATACATCACCCCAACCAGCAAAGCTCCAGCCAGGCCGGGCCCTTCTGTGACTGCGATTGCATCCAGGTCTTCCAGGCTGCATCCCGCTTGCCGCAACGCGGTCCGAACCACCGGAACTATATTCTTCAAATGTTCTCGCGAGGCCAGCTCCGGAACCACCCCACCATAGGGTGCGTGGGTGCGGATTTGCGACGCGATCACGTTCGACATGACCTCCGCTCCGCCGCGCACCACCGCCGCTCCGGTTTCGTCGCAGGAGCTCTCAATCCCGAGAATCAATCCAGCCTTGCGAGACAGATCCGGCATTTGCGCCGCGCCAAAACTGGAGGGAAGCGTAGGAGGCATGTCACCATGGTAAAGGCAGCGCTTCATTCGCCGCCGTCTCCAGGTCGCTTGCAATGACTCTCAGCCATCATTCCGTTCCCGCATCCGCGCGTCAGCAGGCCGCAACGCGCATTGTCGAGCGGCTTCGCGAGGCGGGACATGCTGGCTATTTCGCGGGCGGCTGTGTGCGCGATCTGCTGCTGGGCCGGGAGCCATTGGACTTTGACGTAGCTACCAGCGCGACACCGGAGCAGGTGCTGGAAATGTTTCCGCGGACATTTGCTGTGGGTGCGCAATTTGGTGTGGTGCTTGTAGTCGACGCCTACGGCGAAGCGGAAATTCTGACTGAGGTCGCGACCTTCCGCAACGATGGCGCCTACAAGGATGGCCGCAGGCCGGAGTCTGTCTCGTACACGAATTCGGCCGAGCAGGATGTTCAGCGGCGCGACTTCACCATCAACGGCATGCTGCTTGATCCGGCGCGGCTGCAGGCTTCCGGGGGCGTCAATGATGCAGTCCTCGATTTTGTGGGTGGCAAGGAAGACCTGCAAAAAGGGTTCATTCGCGCTATAGGCGATCCCAGCCAACGATTTGCGGAAGACAAGCTGCGCATGCTGCGAGCGGTTCGATTCGCAGCGCGGTTTGGATTTGAAATTGAAGACAAAACCCTGCGCGCGATTCAGGCAGCAGCGCCGGAAATCGAGCAAGTCAGTCGGGAACGTGTGCGCGAAGAATTGACACGCATGTTGACGGAGGGCGCGGCTCGGCGAGCGTTTGAACTGTTGGAGCAAACGGGACTGTTGGTCGAAGTGTTGCCGGAAGTCGCGCGCATGCGCGGAGTCGAACAGCCGCCGCAATACCATCCCGAAGGCGATGTCTGGATTCATACGCTGATGCTGCTGAATCAGCTGCCGGCGGGAGTTTCTGCAACACTGGCGTGGGGAGCGTTGCTGCACGACGTCGGCAAGCCTGCGACATTTCGAGTCGCGCCCGATCGCATCCGCTTCGATGGCCATGTAGATGTTGGAGTACGCATCGCAGAAAAGATTTGTCAGCGGCTGCGGATGTCAAATCACGATACGGAGCAGATTCTGGCGCTGGTGGCGAATCACATGCGCTTTGCGGATGTGGAGAAAATGCGCGATTCAACTTTGAAGCGATTTTTTCGCCTGAATCAATTTGACGAACATCTTGCACTGCATCGCATGGACTGCATGGCCAGCCACAGAGATCTTTCGCTCTATCAATTTGCGTTGGAACGGTTTCAAACAGCGGCTCCGGAGCAGATTCGTCCCACTCCGCTGATTACCGGTGACGATCTGATCGCGCTTGGCTATCGACCGGGTCCGGAGTTTCGAACCATGCTGAATCTGGTTGAAGATGCCCAGTTGGAGGGTAGAGTCCAGAGCCGAGAAGAAGCCTTGGCGATGATCGCGGAGCGATTTCCCGGGCTAGAGCGCGGCCGTGGAGAATAGTTGCTAAGGCAACCATTATGAC
>JBARFA010000079.1:0-26627 GCA_049796755.1 Acidobacteriaceae bacterium | reverse complement strand
TCCCACTTCTCCACACCCCCGACTGCGACGAGATTACTAACCAGCTCGTTGCGCTACACTAACAATCCAACTGGCGCAAAAGATCGGGCAGACCAGTGCGTACGGTGAAGTCAAGATCCTTGGTTGCGCGCGCAACCTGAAAACGCAGTTCCATTGCGTAACCCCCCTTCAGAACCCACTGTGTGTTCGTGCCATGGAACAGACGAGCCAAAAAGCGGTCGAACGCTACTTGACGCCGGAGTCTTTGCAGTTCCGCGCCTTCTGTCTTGGTGATCTGTTTCAACCGCTCTTCGAGGGCCGCACGTAGTGCCGCGCCTGTGGCATATTTGACCTTGTCGCTCACGCCGCCTCCAGTTCTCGTGCGACGGAAGCGAACCGGGAATCATGTTGCAGCTCAACGGCTTGCTTTTGGGTGATCTTGCCACTTGATCTAGCCTGCTGAAATGCCTGGCGAAGGGTATCCTTCGGAAGCGAGCCTTCCTCCCACAGATCAAGGATGGTGCGTAGAGCATTGGTCACCGGGACACCGAACAGGGTCTCCTGCTCAGGCTCCGATATACGGCCGTAGTGAAGACGCAGAATTCTTGGAACCGGAACTCCACGGCGAAATGTTGCCGGCACGGTCATATCGAGACGGGATGGATTCACATCTGTGAGTTCATGCAGGCTCAGGGCTGTCTGATGGCTGTAGACGCCCGCAGGCCGATCAGTACGATCACGCGACCACAGCCACCACAGAATCAGGTCGGGGCGCTCCGGCTCCGGGAAGAGAGCCAGTCTATAGATTCCACGATGCTCACGGAGCCAGTTGCCCGCCTGGACGTGGTACGCGCGTTTGTTACTGGCATAGCCGAGCGAAGCGGCTTGCTTGGTCGTAAAGTATCCTCCTTGAGCTTCTGCGATCCTGTACAGCTCTTTCTGTGGCTCATTCGGGATTTGCATAATAGGTCAACTTTCTAGACTTATTATGCGGTCAGGCTCGTTCAGGGGCAAGCCCCTTTTTTCAACCCCACTCGTGGGGTTGGAACGACGTAGCGCCTGACAGAGAGCAACGACCTTTGGGATGGCACGCCAAAGAGCTGGCAATCCAACGACCTTTGGGTTCTTCAACCCCATTTCACCCCCAAATAACATTGCCCTGTACCTATTTTCAACAACTTAGTCCTCTCTGGAACTACCATCCATGCTGCGTAACTCGTTGATAATACTATTGTTACGTCACTCATAAATCAACAAGGTAACGCCAATGTTCTGGCCCATCTGATTACCGGTTCCGAACGCGGTGCCGTCGATGGTTTCATACCTGTTATCTCTGGCAAGCCCGGGTAAGGTACCGATCATCAGCGCGCTGAGGAGCACAACGGTTTTGAGAGCGATTCTGGAAACATTGAGACGACTGTGCATATTCCCCCCGTTCCACTTCCATGGGAGAGTCCGGTTGCATCGGAACTGTCCCACGCGCGTAAGGCTTATGCAAATCGCCCGCCACAATCGCAAAGTCGTCAATCTTCCGAAGGCTCTGAGAATGCAGCGTTTGCAGCCGACGGCCCAGTGGAGGCCAAGAACGCCGCCCGACATTTCGGAGTTGTCTCCAACATGTCGTAACCAGCCAAGGAAACGTTGATGTCGGCGTTTGCGAATGTTGCCGGTCATTCCATCGGCGCAGGCCGTCCGCTGCAAACGTGAATGAAGCGCCCGTTGCCCGCAGATGGCAGACGATTTGCTTCAACCCTGGAGGTATGATTCGAATCATCGCAAAAACGCAGCATCGGCAAAGCCGCGTGATCTTGCCGATGGAGTGCTGTGGTCTGGGCTCTCGAAAGGTATGTAGCGCATGAACACCATGGACCACCCGCTATTTCTATCGCTTTGTCTGTTCCTCGCGCTGTGGCTCTCCATGCTTACCGGTGTCGCGCTGCACCGGCTCAGGAGGCTTGAGCCGGACGAGCAACAGGGCTTCAATATTATCCTGACGGCGACGTTGACGCTGCTGAGCCTCATCCTGGGATTCAGCTTTTCGATGGCCAACACCCGCTACGATCAGCGCAAGGGATACGAGGAGGCAGAGGCAAATGCGATCAGTGCAGAGTATGAGCGGGCCGAACTGCTACCCTCGGCGGACGCGGCCGAGGTGGAAGGCTTGCTGCGAAAGTATCTCCAGCTGCGTGTTTTGTTCTACGAAACGGGAGATCGCCAGCATCTGCCACAAATCGATAGCGAGACGTTTCAGATTCAGAACGAACTATGGGCAACGGTGAAGAAAGTTGCGGCAACGCAAACCACCGCCACTGCAATTCTCGTGGTATCGGGAATGAACGATGTCATTAATTCGCAGGGACGCGCTCAGGGATCGTGGTGGAATCGTATTCCGACATCGGCCTGGGTGCTGATGACCATCATCGCCATCTGCGCCAACCTGCTGCTTGGCTTCGGCGGACATCACGTACGAGCTCGACCGATGATTTTTCTGGTACTGCCGTTTGTGATCTCGACTGCATTCTATTTGATTGCGGAAATTGACAGCCCTCGCAACGGCGTCATCCATGTGGTTCCGGAGAACCTTGTGAGCCTCTCGCAATCGCTGCAGACGCGCTGAGAATCGCCGCGTCCGCAGCTGCTGCGAATTCCATTCTCTCAACCGGTTCTGCCCCCAATGCGTCGAGTCGTTTCGACATTGCGGACAATGTTCGGGTCGCAGGAAGACGACTTAGAACTTCTTCAGCACAAGTGGCGGTCCGCTGACCCGCTTGCCCTTAAGGTCAACCGAGACTTCTACGCGGTTGGCAATCCTCATAAATGGAATATTCTTATTCATTCCATAATCTTTACGGTCGAAAGCCATCGTCCCGACAATCTCACCGGAACCCGTTCCAACACCAGAAACCGTAAGGTGCAGGGTCTCCGGGTTGGAAACTCCACGTATTGTGAAGGTGCCGGGAATATCGAAAGTATTGGCTCCCGTCTGCACCACTTTCGTCGACTTGAAGGTGATCTCTGGAAACTCTTTGACATCGAAGAAATCCTTGTCCTTCAACTTGCCGTTCTTCATCCCGCTTCCAGTGTCTACGCTGGCCGCCTGGATCTCGATATCGAGGACCCCTGTAGTTACGTCTGGCGAGGCGAAGGTCAATGTGGCTTTCCATTTGTCGAACTTGCCGGTGAGATCCATGGAGGATTCCACATGGAACTTGACTTGGCTGGATACTGGTGTGATTTCAAAAACAGGAGCTTGTGCGCGGGCGGGGGATGGCAGCAGCACAAAGGACATGAATACGGTTGTGAGAGAAAGCCCGATTGGTCTCATAGTTTGCACGGCGTTCGACCTTACCTTTCATACTGTCAAGATATTTTCCGATTCATCGAAAATCTGTTTTTGAATCTTCGTAGCTGGTGCAATGTGAGCTCGACGCGGGACCCGTCACCGAAAACCGCACCCATGAAAGGCCCAATATTGAGAAGCCTGACGAAGAGCGCGGTCTTCCTGGTTGCCAATCGTTGCAATCGGCGCAGCCGTTACTTGCCCTTGGAACGATTGCCTGGCGACTTCGCCGTCAAGACCGCTAACAGTTCATGGGCCGAAGCTGGGACAGGAACGGCGTGCTTTTGAACAATGTCCACAGCGCTGAGTTTTTTGCCGTACAGATTTTGATTTGCGCCGCTGTCAGGTCCTAGCGTTGCACCGGACAAGGAAACGCCGGCGAAGACACCCTGCGAACGGGAGTAGGAGAGCATTTCCGCACTCATGACTCCGTTTGTGGAGGCGTCTGCCGTACGACCCACCGGGCCAGCGGCAATACTGGCGTCCGCGCCAAGCTTGAGCTTGCCCTTCAACAGAGCGCGCGCACCTGCGTCATTCACCACCAGGATGACGTAGTCGGTAGATTGTCCGCCAGCCTGCAGGCCGAAGCTGCCGCCGGTGGATTGCATCATGGTTGGCGCACTCCATGGGCCGGTGAAGTTCGGGCCTGTGCGGCATGTCATGACGCCGCGGCCATACGACGCGCCGACGATGAAGCCGACCTTCTTGGTGGCCGGCAATACGATGACGCATTCCGACTTCTTCAGGATGCCCAAAGGAATGCCGTTGGAACTCTGGGTCAGGTCCTTGATGACATGACCTGCTTCTGTGACTCGAGCTTCTTCTTTGGAGCCGTCCGCTTTGGCAACTGGCTGATACAGTAGCGCAAGCATTGCGACGCCGATCGATACAGCGGCAAAACGTCCAAACTTTTGTTGCTTCGACATAGGTCACCGTTCCTTTTCTGGTTGCGCCCACCGGTCGCCAAAATCTGGGCAGTCTGCCACTGGTCGTTGGACTCTGGCTAGAAACAGTCAGTCGTCAACGGCGTCTAACTCCGCGCGGATTAAAACTGAGAATTGAGATATGCTAGCTTGCCCCAACCAACAAATGCTGTGTCGTTCGAAAGAACTTTGACGCTTAGCAATCTTAAGTGCAGATTTGCAACCCAGGGGCCAAAGGGAATGTTGGCCCAAGTTCGGTAAAAGTATGGCACGGATTGAGTTTGCAGGGGTGATACAGCGCGACTCTCCGGGTCCAACCTCCGGCATATTGGAGCGTCCACCACATATCGGAGTCAGACCGCGTTCTCTCCGTGCCGATCCAACGCTGCCGGACCGTTCAAATCCTCTCCATCCCTCGGGTCGGAATGCAAAAACGCCTGCAACGCTCGATGGCCGGGGTTGCTTAAGCCCCTGTCTATGCAGCCTGTTCCAAACTGTGTGACGCGGGAGGGGCTGGTCCACCGCTCGTTGCTCCCCGACAACTTGACGAGCTGCAGCATCGTTTGGCCCAAAGCTTGCATTTCAACACTCCGACTTTTCAACGCGAGCAACCTGGGTTGGAAGACGAAAGCGAAGGACGATCTGCTCGACCCTCAATGATTCTGGACATCACGGATGGTGCGAGTGGATGCATCTGCAACGCTGACCAAACCCTTGATTGAATGATCGGGTGTCAGAGTGGCCCTTTTGAAAGTTTGGACCCAATTGAATGAAAAGGCACCAGAGGAGAATGCAATGAAGGAAAATCGGAAAATTTGCCTCACGTTGTTTGCTGCGGCCATCGCGGCACTGATGTTTTCGCCGCTGGCCCTGGCAGAGGATGGTCCTGCGCCCCAACCCGTGACTTTAAATGCGCCGTCTGCGATGCCCGCGCAAACCCAGCCGTCGACAGCGTCCGATCCCAACGATGGCTGGCACTTTGTCCTTGCTCCCTACCTGTGGTTTGCCGGGATGCACGGCACGGTGGGAGCACGCGGCTATGATGCCAGCGTCCACGCGAGCTTTGGCGATATTTTCAGTTACTTGAACATGGGGATCATGGTGGCTGCCGTACCGCAATACAAGAGATTTTCGGCCCCAGTCGACTTTATCTGGATGAAGCTCTCCGACAATAAGTCGCTCCCGTTCCAAATTGGCCCTACTAATATCAAGACGAAGATCAACGAGGACATGCTCACTCCCAAGGGTGCGTATCGCCTGGTGGACGGCAAGATGATCAAGGTCGACGGAAATCTTGGAATCCGTTATTTCCACCTGGGGACAACTTTGACCTTCGTGCCGGGTACCTACGTTTCTCCGCAATACCAATCGGCGAACTGGGTCGACGTTGTTTCCGGTGCGAGGATTCAGGCGGCATTATCTCCGAAAATTAAGGTGACGGTTCTGGGAGATGCGGGCGCGGGCGGCGCAAATCTGGATTATCAGATCGGCGCCTTCCTGGGTTACAAAGTCAAGCGGAACATCGATCTGCAGGCCGGCTGGCGCTACCTGGCGGTGAACTACCGGCCGCAATCCACTTTTGTCTATGACGTGGACACAAGCGGCCTGTTGATTGGCGCGACGATCAACCTGAAATAAAAAAACGTTTGCCGGTCTCGGGTTGAGTACGGCGAGTCCTGTCGGCAATTCAGGACGGTGGTGAGGCTGCGCATCCTAAAATGTCAGTCCGAACGTGGTGCTGATGCCAAACTGATTCTTCAGTGCATTCTCGGGTGGTCGATTGTCAAAGGTGTCGAAGAGGTTCAATCGCAAGACAATGTCATGCGTGAAATTGACGGAGTAGGCTGCGTTCAAGTTGGAACGCACGCGGCCCGAATCGGAAATTCCTGGAAATAACTGGAAGTTCGTCGTAATTTCGGACGTGTTGAATCGGAACCAGTCGTAGTTCAGTTCAATCAGCCCTTCCAGGTTCTGGTCCTTTGGGCTCATTCCAGATTCTGGACTGTACGCTTCCTTGACGAAGACCAAGCCTCCCAGCCAGGAAAACTCAGTATTGTTGGTGCGGATGAAGTAGCGCCCATAGCCGCCACCGTAGGTCTGGCGAAGGTCGAGGCTCTGCTGGTCGCTGGTCAGGAAGTCCATGAAACTGCCGATAAAAGCGTGGCGCGAAAGATATGTAGCAGAGGTGCTGGACAGATCCTGACGATTGGAACTGCTCACGCCCGACTGGGCGCTGTAGTTGGAACTCAAAGCGGCGCCAATCTGATACTTGGTTGAGCTGTAGGAAGTATCCGCATCCAGATTGACAGATGTCGCAGTGGCGCCGCTGACATAGCTGGCGCCCAGGTTGACGGATCCTTTCAGCTGTCGCCAGAAATTGCTTTTCTGCGACTGGAAGGCGACGACGTCGATGGCTCGGACGCGAGTCTCGACCCCGTTGTTTTTGATCACGAAATCCTGGTTCGGATTGTCTTTGGCAGGGATCTTTTGAATCGTGCCGACGAGTCGTTTGCCGCCGGACATTTCCAGCTGGAACTTCGCGGTGCTCTCGATCCGCTCCACCTGCAGCCAATCGACCGGAATGGGAGCGACGACATACGGTGGCTCTATATATAGTTGGCCGTGATCTAGTTTCTTGATCTTGCCGGTGATCCGGTCTCCGTTTTTCATCACCACGACGTCGCGGCGTTCCGGCGCTTTTGCTGCTCCCGCGGCCAGCGGAAAGAGCATCCAGGCGCAAAGAGTCAGGCCAAAGAGAAACGCCAGGCGACGAATTGGAATCCACATCTGACCGGCTCCCTTCAAGACCCCTCATCCCCACAAAGCGCGCATCGCAGAGCCAAAGCGACACTGAGAGCGGATGAATGAATCTTAACGGGGCCAGGAATGGATTCTACCGGAGTCTCGCGATTCGTCGACACGCCAGACCTTCACTCTGAGAGTTCCCGGGCGGCTTTCACGAGGCCAAGCCCCCTTAATTCAGAAACCGTATAGAACTCCACGATGGGAGGCTCGCAACCGAGCTCCATCAACACTAAAAATTTCTTGTACGCATCCGACCGGATGTGACGATAAAAATCGCTTTGTGTCTTCCAGTGAGATTCGACACGAACTACGCTTGGGTCGCTAAGCGGTTGGTACAACTGACACCTGGTGCACCCGGGCTCGGCTTCGGTTGGCCCGGACAAGGAGGAAAGCGCTCGACGTAACTCTTCGCGCTTTTCTGGGGAAGTCTTGATATCTACGACTTCGATGATTGCGATCCCGCCCGCCATGTCCACGCTGCCCTCTTCGACACACAAGAAGTTGACTAGAAGCCGTCTCAAACATTCGAAACTGCTGAATCCGTCTGGTGAGAGAACCGCGGTAGGAGCGGTTCTCAGGTCATTGTGCGCAGTCGCGATGCCATGGATGAGAGAGCTTCTAGATGTGTCTATAGGCAATGCGAAGTCCAAACTTGCAGGCTTTGCACGGCCACGCAAAGCGATGAGCTAAAACAGCTTTGAATGATCTCGCAAGCGGAGTAGCGGCGGCGTTGCCCAAGATTTCGGAGCACCCACGATATTTGGGAGAATTTAAAAATAATTTATGTCGCCAACCGAACCAAAGAGTATATTGGGCTTCTCCCCTGCATGAGTTGGACTGCTCTCTGCCTGTAACCTGCCCCCGAGGCCCCGGACGCTGTTTTGTCCAGGTGGAATGATTGATCCGTACGTGTTCAACATGCTGAGCTGAAAGGATCGGAAAAAAATATGAGTGCTCACCCAATCTCGACCGGGGAGGAGCAACGCCACTTTGAGCGCCTGATTACCGATGTTTCGCTGCCATTCATCAACTCCAGCGGGACTCATCTCGATACCAACATCGAAGCAGCTCTCAAAGCGATTTGCGATTCTCTACACCTGGATTACAGCGCTCTGGCCCAGTGGGATGGGGCCGCAGAGTTGTTCGTCATCACACACTCCTGGGCTGTGAATGGGAGTGCATCGGGCCGGAGATTCTCTCAAAAGGAGATTCCCTGGCTGGCGTTTTCCATCCTTCGGGGCAAGTCTGTCCAATTTGGACGCACCTCCAAATTTTCCAGCGAAGCAGCCAAAGATGTGGAATGCGTTTGTCACTCCGGCATAGAATCCGCCCTTTTCCTGCCCTTGAAATCCGGCGACCAGGTTCTTGGCTTTGTGAATTTTGCCTGCTCGCGTGCGGACCATGAATGGCCGGACGGGGTTGGAGAGCGGATGCATGTGATTGCGGAGGTCTTCACCAACACGCTGGCACGCGTCCGTTCTGAAGGCGAGATGGTTCAGAGTCAGGAACGAAGAGTGTTTGAAGCGGATGAACGCTTTCGCCTGGCGATCGAGTCGTTTCCAACTGCGGTCATTTTGTCCGATCAGAATGGGTCGATGATTCGGGTCAATTCGCGAACCTCGCTGACGTTTGGTTATACCCCGGAAGAACTGGTGGGAAAGCCGGTCGAGATGTTGCTTCCGCATCGATTTCGCGGCCAGCATAAAGCGAATCGGGCAGAGTTTGCGGTCAATCCCAGCATGCGGTTCATGGGAACTGGTCAGGAACTTTTCGGTCTTCGGAAAGATGGCAGCGAATTCCAGGTGGACGTTGCGCTATCGCCGATGCAAACCCCGGAAGGAATCCTGGTGCTGAGTGCGATCACCGACATCACCGACCGAAAACTTTCCGAACAGGCGCTGATTGATTTGAACGCGCGCCTGATGGCGGCGAACGAGCAGATCCGCAGCATGAAAGAAGACCTGGAGAGAGAGCAGGTTTCTTTCGAACATGAGATCAAGCTGGAGTCGAACCACGACGAAATTGTGGGACGGAGCCAGGCGATTCTGCGGGTGTTGATGAATGCCGAGCAGGTGGCCGCGACCGATTCAGCAGTGCTGCTGCTGGGGGAGACTGGATCCGGCAAGGAATTAATCGCAAGAGCCATCCACAAGAACAGCAAGCGTGCCGCCCGGCCAATGGTCAACGTCAACTGCGCCGCGCTGCCTGCATCGCTGGTGGAAAATGAACTGTTCGGTCGCGAGCGGGGAGCTTACACGGGCGCGCTGACGCGGGAGATCGGGCGATTTGAGCTGGCGAATCACTCCACCATATTCCTGGATGAAGTCGGTGAACTTCCGCTCGAACTGCAGGCAAAGCTGTTGCGGGTGTTGCAGGAAGGCGAGTTCGAGCGGCTTGGCAGCTCAAAGACAATCCACGTGGATGTGCGCTTGATTGCCGCGACCAGCCGCGACCTGGAAGCTGCCGTGCGAGAGGGCAAGTTCCGCGAGGATCTGTTCTATCGCCTGAACGTATTTCCCATCCGCGTGCCTCCTCTGCGCGAACGCCGCGACGACATTCCCATGTTGACGTGGCACTTTCTGCAGATGCTGGGCTCCCGCATGGGTCGCGACGTAAGCAGCGTGCGAGCCAGCACCATGAAGGCGTTTCAAGCTTACGCGTGGCCGGGAAATGTGCGTGAACTGCGCAACGTGATCGAACGGAGCCTGATACTTCACCAGGGAACCGTGTTTGAAGCCGACTTGCCTGAAGGCGCCGGCGTTTCCTCGGTTGTTGGAACCAAAATTGAGGAAGTCGATCGAGATCATATTTTTCGCATCCTGGAACGCACCGGCTGGCGAGTCCGTGGTCCCGGAGGCGCAGCGGAAGCGTTGGGACTGAAGCCGACAACGCTGGAAGCTCGCATGAAGAAACTCGGGATCGTCAGAAAGTAGCGATCATAAGAAGTCGAGCGTTTCCAGCGCGCGAGCGGATGGTGTGATGGCAATTCCCTCCGCATTCATATCAGCGCTGTTGCGTGCAGGATTACTGCATGCCTGCGATCGAAGATAGCCTGCGCCGCGAAACCAGCCTCCGGCATTTCGGAGGACCTCCAATGTATCGGGTGTGGGGATGCTGGATGAGATTCCGCAGTCCGCTCTGAATCCATGCAAGCCGCTGTCACGGAAAGACTTGCATCCACCCGTAGATTCCCGCCGATTCGGAATTCCGCTTGCCTTCTGGATAAACGCACTGCTCTCGCACTTGGTGTGCGCAGGGCGAAGGAGTCGGAATGCGAAACTCAAAAATCTGGATGACATGTATCGGCCTTCTGTTCCTGGTCACATCGATCGCGACCGCGTGGGCGCAAGATCCAGGCTGGCCTCGCCAGATTGCGCGGCCCGGCGGAACGCTGACCGTGTACCAACCGCAGGTGGATGCATGGAACAACTACACCGAGATCAAATGGCGCATGGCTTTTCAGCTGACTCCTACGGGCGGCAAGCAGGTTGTCGGCGCATTGTCGGCGACGGCATCCACCCAGGCCAACACCGATACGCACACGGTGTTCCTCTACAACATCCATATTGATCACACGTATTTTCCCGGGCAGGATCCAGGAACAACGGCGCAGCTCGATCAACTGGTTCGCTCTTTTATGCCGCCGACGCTCAATGTTTCCCTGGAGCGCATTGTCGCCTACATGCCCAAGCCGCAATCGTTGCAACCAGTCGCGATTAAAAACGATCCGCCCCAGATTTTCGTCAGCTACACGCCTGCGATTCTGCTTGGCGTAGACGGCGACCCGGTGCTCGCCGACTTTCAGAACACAACGGTCAAGTTCGTCGTCAACACGCAGTGGCCTTTGTTCTTTGAGAAATCGACGGCGCGCTATTATCTGCTGGTCGACAAGACATGGCTGAGCGCGAGCGACCTGCATGGGCCGTGGACGCAAGTGATGACGCTGCCGTATGCGTTCAGCACCATGCCGTATTCCGCCGAATTTGCCGATGTGTGGAAACAGATTCCACCTCGCGCAGTCGCCAATCCAATCATTCCGGCGGTGTTCTACAGCACCGTACCTGCAGACGTGATCCTGTTCGGGGGGCGACCGAATTACGTTTCGATTCCTGGTACGCAACTGGTCTACGCAGACAACACGGACAGCGTGCTGTTCGTTTACAGCCCGACGCAGACGTATTACTACCTGACCGCCGGCCGGTGGTTCAGCGCGCCGACACTGAACGGGCCGTGGACATTCGCATCGATAAATCTGCCGCCGGATTTCGCCAACATTCCGTTGTCGAGTCCGGCAAGCGCGATTCTTTCCTCCGTACCCGGCACCCCTGAAGCCAAGGATGCGGTCCTGATCGCGCAGATTCCGACGACCATGCTGATCAACCCAGCGACAGCGGCCGCCCAGGCCAAGGTCAGCTACACCGGCAATCCGCAGTTCGCGCCGATTGAAGGCACCAGCATGCAATACGCCACCAACACGGCGGACAAAGTGATTCAGGTGGGCGATGTCTTTTACTTGTGCCTGCAGGGAGTATGGTTCATTTCCACCACGCCAAACGGCCCGTGGACCACGGCGAGCTCTGTCCCGCAAGTGATTTATTCCATTCCACCCAGCTCGCCGGTGTACAACGTCACCTACGTCACGCAGGTGACGACCTCGAACGGATATGTCCAGTCCAGCTACACGGCGGGGTACATGGGCGCATTCATCATGGGAGTGGCGGTGGGGGCCATCGTCGCCAACGGCACTGGATATTACTATCCGCCCTATATCGGATACCCCATTGGCGGATATCCGGTGTATCGGCCCTATCCAATGCCCTACGGCAGCACTTCGTACTACCGAACGGCCAACGGCGCGTATGGTGTGTCGCAAACCGCTTATGGACCGTACGGTTCGGCAACTCGCAGCGCATCCTACAACCCTTATACCGGAACGTCGACGCGAACTGCATCGGCCTCCACTCCATACGGAAAGCAGAGCGTCGGGCAGGCCTATAACCCGTACACCGGAACCTATGGCGCAACTCACCAGGGGTCCAGTCCGAACGCGCAGTGGGGTCAATCGTACGTTTCGAACGGAAACAAATCCGCCACCACGCAGCACTACAGCAATGCCTATGGAACGACCGCTTCTGCCCAGGGGTCGCAGGGTGGGAAAGCTTACGGCACCTCTACCGCGCAGGGAAATTCCGCTGTCGGCAAAACTTCCAATGGGGATATGTATGCCGGCCATGACGGGAATGTGTATAAGAACACCGGCTCAGGCTGGCAAAAGTCGGATGGCAATGGAGGCTGGAACAACGTAAACACGACCGCGAATCAGCAGAAGGCGCAACAGAGCGCGCAGAGCTACCAGCAGCAACATCCCAATGGCCAGGCGAATGCGCAGAGTTACCAGCAGCAACATCCGAACAGCCAGGCAAAAGTCCAGAGTTACCAAAAGCAACAACCGAATAGCCAAAACTATTCGCAACACCCCACGCAAAGCGCGAGCCAATATCACCCCTCCGGCGGCAATTCCATGCAAGGCCTCGATGCCGACCGACAGAGTCGCATGACGGGTGCCGCGCAAAGCCAGCACTGGGGAGGCGGCGGCGGGTTCGGTGGCGGAGGACGCAGTTGGGGCGGCGGCGGAGCGCGCAGGTAGCTTCGGCAATCGATCCGACATGATGCGAAACACTCGAATTGAGGATGCGATGGGAAGTACCTGCATCAGCGCAGGCCTTGAGAGTTCATTGTGAGCCGCGCGCGCCAGGTGGCCATCGAGATTGCGGTGTTATTGTTGGGCGCGTGTGCTTCTCTCCATGCGCAATCGCCGGAATTCGTGCCGGAGATTGATACGAATGTGACGCTCAGCTCCTACATGCGAACTTATTTGGTGACCAAGGACGATCGCGATGCCGGCGCATCGAGTCAGTTCAGCGTGGGTCCCAGCCTGCAGTTTTATTTAAAGCCGCTGATACGGATGAAGCGGATTACGGCATTTGACCTGGATGATGCCAAATCGAGACCCCTGGTCGTTGAAGATGGGTATCGCTACCTGATCTCTCCGGGTGAGCCGTCCACGCAGCGCATGCAACCTATGGCGACCTCTCACTTTCCGTTGAAGGCTGGATTTCTGGCTTCCGATCGCAACCGCGCCGATCTGGACTGGAAGGGTGGAGTGTTCACCTGGCGTTATCGAAATAAGCTGACCATCGAACGTACGGTGGAGGTGGGTGGATACCATTTCATCCCGTACGTCGCTGCCGAACCGTACTACACCAGCCAGTACAGCAAATGGAGCACGACGGATTTGTATATTGGCGGGTTGTTCCCGGTTGGAAAGCACGTGCAGTTCAATTGCTATTACGACCACGAAAACAACACGGGCAAGAGCCCGAATCAGCCCAAGAACTACGTCGACCTTGCGATGCAGATGTATTTTTCCGCGAAGAAGAAGTAGAGAAGGGAGCGACAGGCGTTTCCGCCACGCCGCTCGCCTGGAAAAATAATTTGTGGCTGCATCTGGGTATGGCTGATGACTAGTCGAGCGCTTTTCCCGTGGCCTTGCCGGCATCTTTGACGCCGACTGCGGTCTTCTCGCCGCCTTTTTCCGTGTACTTCACGGTCACCTTGGCACCCTTCTTCGCACCCATGTAGGTATCGACACTGCCCTTGTCGATATCCTTGCCGGTGTCCACTGTTCCCTTGTCAATGTCTTTGCCGGTATCTTCAGTACCCTTGGCGATGCCTTTGCCGGTGTCTTTGGTTCCCTTCACCACAGTTTTGTCGGTCCACTTGAAGGTGTGCTCGGTGCCGTCGGCAGACTTTACGACGAAGGTTTTCGTGCCCTTGTCGACGCTCTTCACGACGCCACTGATTCCGTGCACCACGTCTTGCGCGACCGCACTGTGCAGCCCAATCGTGATGACAATCGCGATGAATCCCGCCAACACTGCCCTAAACTTGTTTCCGTGAAGAACCATCGTGAATCTCCTTTGTGGGGTGGGTGGATAAGCGCCAAGGCGGAGTGCAAAAGAATCCACCGGCAGGTCAAATTCGCAAGTACGCGCTTCGAGGGATCGTGACCGGTATTGTAGGCCAACCGCGACCGCCTAGAAAGAAAATTCCAGTCCCGCCGTCGCACCCTTCTGCGTCATATGGATTCCGATCCGGTCGGTCTGGGCGTTGACGATCAGGCGTGTGGCAAGCGCGTAGCCAGCCTTCAGGCTGACGTGTTTGTTCACCGAATAGCCGATGCTGTCTTCCAACGACACGTAGTTTCCGTAGCCGAAGAAGTACATCCCGTATACATCTCCTTCAACGAACAGACGCGGGGAATTGGTGAGGTAGAGACGATACTGCGGCCCTGCGACCGGAATCGGCGCAATAAACGATCCGCTCGCCGACTTGGCGGCGTACTGGGTTCCATCCCCGGTCACTTGTGCCTGTGCGCTGATCTTGGCCGAGGTATCAAATGTGTTGAAGTGGATGCCGATGCCAAGATGACCTCGTTTCCGTCGAATAATGTCGTATTGATAGCCCGGAGAAATGAATAACACGTCGAGTTGCCCCTGTGTCTGCAGTCCGGCTTCGAAGGTCTCCCCCTGGAAGGTAATGGTCCGTTGGAGAACGGTCTGATGCGAGGAATTGAAACGGCTGAAGTCAATCAGGAAATGATTCTTTCGTGTGAACTTCCAGTCCAATCCGGTTGCAAAAGTCGAATAGGAATTGAAACCCAGGTCTTTCTGAAAATCCACAGGAACGGTATCGCCCTCGCCCTGGATGGTTCCCGATGGAGTTGAGTAAAACCATCCGCCGTCGAGCCTCAATCTATATTGGTCGAAATCTTCGTGTTTCTGGGCGTGAAGTGTCGAGGTGAAACCCAGAAGAACAAAGAAAGCGACGAGAATGGACCATCGCGGCGAATTGGACAGGGAACGGGTGTTTCCATGCAGCGGCATCTGGCGATCTCCTAAGCAGCGCTATATCAATGCAAGCTGCATGCCATACGTGGAAAGTCCAGCTTATGGAGATCTGCGTGAAAGAACGGCTGCTTACGCGGTAGGGATTTCCAATTTCCTAAGAAGTTGAACGCGCAGCCGCTTCGCTTCGCAGGTCAGCGCGGGCAAGTGGTTTGCGTTTCTGGCAATCGCCTTCGCGTAAATCCTCTGCGTTGTCTCCCCGGCCCCATTGAGCGTCGCCTCTGCCTCCGACATTTCGGAGGCCCCCCGAAATGACGGAGTAGCGTTCCAACCAGCTGCAATCGCTCGCCCTTCAAGATTGCTTGCAAATATAGTGAATCGCTACAACTTCAGCTTTGTTGGCTGTGAGTTGGCTTTTGGCCTGTAGGTTGCAACTTGTGCTAGGCACGAGTACCTCACAGGTCCCTTTACGGATCGCGGGAACCCAGGAATGGTCAGCCAAAAGCAGGGTTGAAATCGTTCTTTTGGAGACGCCGCGGTGGGGCTCGGCGCGGGACGGCATTCCACGAAGGTGGATGGCTTGCGGTAATGCACAACACGAAAGACTAAAGGAGCACTAACCCAATGAAGTGGATGAGATGGATGTTTCCCGCGGCAGCCCTGGCTGCCATGTCGCTAGCCCCCAATGTCTTGGCACAAGCGGCAGCCGCGCCGCCGGCATCGGCTGCGACCGAGCCAACGACGGCTGCGCAGAATACGAACATTCAAGCCTACATCGAATTGCTGCGCTCCAACGTACAAACGGCCAAGACTGAAGTGCTGACAGAGACGATGCAGCTGAACGATGCGCAATCTACGAAATTCTGGCCGATTTATCGCGAGTACAACGTGAAGCTGCAGGCCCTGAATGACAAGAAGATTGCCGGAATCAAGCAGTACGCGAAGGAATATGACACCATGACCGACGCCCAGGCCGATCAACTGGCCAAGATGGCGCTTGACCTGGAAAGCCAGCGCAACGCGCTCAAGAAGGCGTATTACGAGAAGTTTCGCAGTGCGCTTGGAGGCATCATTGCCGCGCGCTGGCTGCAGGTGGAAAACCAGCTGCTCATGGTCATCGATCTTCAGATCGCATCTTCATTGCCGGTGGTCAGCAACCCCACGAGCAATTAAATCCGCAGGAGGAGAAGGATGATGAGAAAGCGCGCGCTTCTGGCATTGTGTACCGCACTGATTGTTCTGGCGAGCGCCAAGGCCGACACCTTGAGGCTGCGTTCCGGGGTGACGGTTCAAGGAACGTTTCTTGGTGCGGATACGCGCCAAATGACGTTTGTTACCGCCAGCGGACAGACTCGGACGTATTTGTTGAGCGATGTGCGTGAAATTACCTTCACGCCACCGCCGCCACCCGCACCGCCGCCTCCACCACCCCCAGCGCCGGGGCATCCTCCGGCCAATGTGACGCTTCTGGCGGGAACGTTGATTCCGGTGCGACTGGTGAACGGCCTGAGTACCAGTTCGAACCATACCGGCGATCGATTCACCGCCGTTCTTGATTCGAACCTGGTTGCGAATGGTGTTGTGGTGGCGTATCGAGGAGCCACGCTGCACGGCGTTGTGACCAAGGCTGAACACGCGCGGAGATTGACGGGCAGATCCGAGCTGCAAATTGCACTCACGGACATCGTGATCAATGGAGCCGCACAACAGATCAGCACCAGCGGCTTTCAGCAGAAGGGTTCAAGTGAGGGGGCCAATACCGCCAAGAAGACGGCCGCTGGAGCCGGGCTTGGAGCAGCGATTGGAGCCATCGGCGGTAACGCCGGACGAGGTGCTGCGATCGGCGCGGTTTCCGGACTGGGCGTATCCATGATCAAAAAGGGAGAGGCGATCACACTTCCTGCGCAGACGTTGCTGGAGTTCAGCCTGGCTCAACCTACGATTCTGCCGGTACAGCACTGAGGTATCGGAGGCGATTGTTGCCTGGAGACAAAGCAGCAAGGATCATGTTTTTCGATGTAAACCGAATCGATATCTGAGAGGGATGAATTCGCTCTTCAACCCTTGCGGAGGATCGATCGGAGGAAACACCTGGAGGAACGTATGAAGTCACTCGGAACCAATCGCATTCTTCAACTGGCGGCACTGGTGGGAGTTTTGGTTTTCCTTTGCGGCTCGACGCAAGCGCAGAGCGTGAATTATAACTTTGCACCCGGCGTCAACTTCAGCAAATACCACACCTATAAATGGGTCACGATCCCGGGTGCGCAATACCCCGACCAGATTGTCGACGAGCAGATCAAACAGGCGATCGATCAACAGCTGGCGTCCAAGGGATACGTCAAAACCGACGGCCCTACCGCAGATATGGACGTCGCCTATCAAGTCTCTATCACCGAGCAGAGGCAGTGGAATGCCTATGGCACCGGCGGCGGCTGGCGCATGGGCGGTGGCATGGCGACAGCCACCAGCAGCACCATTCAAACCGGAACGCTGGGCCTGGATTTCTACGATCCAGCCGAGAAGCAATTAATTTGGCGGGGCTCCGCGACCAAGACGTTAAATCCGCCCAAAGATCCCAATAAACGGCAAAAGAATCTGGACAAGGCCGTCGCCAAACTTTTGAAGAATTTTCCGCCACCACAGAAGTAGAAATTCTGACATGGTCGGCGTCGAACCGGTCTGAAATGGGGCGACGCCAGAATGTCAACGGGGGAAACATGTGAGCGCCTTCAGCGGCGGTCGTGAGGTATGAAGTGAACGCGGTTCAGTGTGGTTGATTTGGAACTCTGTGGACGTAGTCACAGATGATTGCAATCGGGCGCATATGGGCTCCAACCAGGTCGGCGAGCCGTAACAATTCGTCGCGCATCGCAAGGAGAAGGTCAATGCAACGAATCACTATTCAGAAGTACGCTGTGCTGTCCATCCTCACTGTGAGCTTAGTCGCCTTGGCTCCGCGGGCGAATTCGCAGTCTCCCAATCCCGCGCTACAAGAAAAGGTCGCCGCTCTGAAGCAGGCGCTGGGCCAGAACAAGCAGGCTCTCAGCCAGTACACCTGGGTCGAAACCCGGCAGATGATTCTGAAGGGCGATGTAAAGTCGACGCAAATGTTTCAGTGCCAGTACGGGCCAGACGGTAAAGTCCAGAAAACTGCGATCGGGCCGCCACAGCCACCGCCAGAACATAAGCGCGGCATGAAGGGCAGAATCGTCGAAAAGAAGAAAGGCGAGATTCAGGATTACATGGAGCAGGTCGCTTCGCTGATGAAGTTCTATGTGCCGCCCACCCGAGCTCAGATACAAAACTCATTCCAAGCCGGCAAGGCTTCTATTCAGCCGCAGGGTGGTCTTGTCACCCTGGTTTTCCGCGATTACGCAGTACCGGGCGACTCGATGTCAGTGACGATTGACGGCGCGTCGAATAAGATTCGCTCCTTCGTGGTCAACACCTACCTGAATGATCCGTCGCAGGTGGTGACGTTGAATGCCGTCTTCCAGAGTTTGCCGGATGGAACCAACTACGTTGCGCAGACGGTACTCGACGCAACGGCGAAGCAAGTTCAAATCAGAACCACGAGCGCCAATTTCAACAAAATCTAACTGGCCTTCATCGAATGACAACTTCGGCAAACCACGATGAGACCTGCTTTGCGGCAGGTCTCGCGGTGCCGAATTCAGACCGCCTCGTGGCTACATGCCTCGAGAACGGTCGCATCCGATTAGGGGAACTCTCCCATTGAGAGCCGTCACAAGCGCGTACACAGCGGAGGGCAGCATGAAGAGGGTTTCTCGTCGGGCGATGAGACAGTCCGCCATGATGTTGGCACTCGCGATGGCAACGTGTGGCGGTTTCATGCTCTCAACGACCAGCCGCGGCACCGCAGCGACGGTGAGCGAGATGAACTCGCAGCCGCAATCGGCGCATTCTGCGTCGTCGGGAAAAAGCTCGACTCAATCCGCGGGGCGTGGCTTGCCCCTGACGTTTGCGCGCGAAACCGGCGATTTGAATTCGATGGTCAAGCGCCGCAGAATTCGCGCGCTGGTCTTCTATAGCCGTACCGGTTTCTTCTATGTCAATGGCCGGCCGCAGGGAGTCAACTACGAGGCGCTCCGCGCCTTCGAAGAATTTGTAAATCAGAAACTGCACACTGGCAGGCAGCATGTGCAAGTCACATTTATCCCGATCCGCCCGGATCAGGCCGAAGCCGACCTGACCCAGGGAGTCGGCGATCTGATTGCCTACGGACTGGTGGTGACGCCGGAACGCGAGAGGAGGGTTGCTTTTTCGATTCCAATCGCCACTGACATCAAGCAAATCGTCGTAACCGGGAAAGGCTTCGGCCGGGCGACCTCGTTACAGGATCTGAGCGGGAAGAAGATTTACGTGAATCCGCTGTCCACGTATTACGACAATCTTCAAAAGGTGAATGTCTCCCTGCACAAACAAGGCAAGCCGCCCATTCTGATCGAGAAGGCGGACACAAATCTTGGAGATGAGGATCTACTGGAAATGGTGAATGCGGGCATCATTCCCGCCACCGTCACCATTACGGAGCGAGCCAATCTTTGGGCGAGCGTTTTGCCAAACATTACCGCTCATCCGGATCTGGTGATCGCCAGCCAGCAGGACCTGGCGTGGGCGATGCGAAAAAACAATCCAGAACTGAAAGCAGTGGTGGATGAGTTTGCCGAGACGCATCGCATGGGAACGTCATTCGGCAATACGTTGCTGCGCCGCTATCTGCAAAACACCAAGTGGATCAAAAATCCGACCACCCCACCGGAGATCAAAAAGTTCAACGAGAACATTGCGTTCTTCAAGAAATACTCAGCGGAATACAGCATGGACTACCTGTTGGTGGTCGCGCAAGGTTACCAGGAGTCGATGCTGAATCAATCGGCACGAAATGGCGGCGCGGTGGGGATCATGCAGGTGAAGCCGGCACTGGCAGCGGCCCCGCCCATCAGCGTTCACAACGTGACGACCGCGCAAAACAATATCGAGGCCGGAGTAAAGATGTTGCACACCATCGAAGACAAATATTTCAACGACCCGAAGATTAACCCGATGAATCGCCTGCTGCTCACTTTCGCCGCCTACAATGCGGGTCCCACGCGCATCGCGGCATTGCGCCGGCAGGCTGCAGCGCAGGGTCTCAATCCCAACGTTTGGTTCGGAAATGTTGAATTGGTCGTCGCTCAAAGGGTGGGCCAGGTGACGGTGCAATACGTGAGCAATATCTACAAGTATTACGTTGCCTACAAACTGGTTGTGCAGCAAGGCGGAACCCTGCAATAGGGGGCGGATTATTGCCGGGGAAGAAGTCCATCGGTGACTCGATCCAAGCCACAAAGAGGGATGAAGATTGAGTGACTCAATCTGAGGGTATCCATGGAATCAGAAGCAGAGAAGGAACTCGGTATCAGCTCCGTAGCTGACATACCTCGCGCTGCGGCCCACGCGCAATTCTCGCTGGTGCGCGGAGGTCCGTTCTATCGCCTGCTGGACGTGGTCGGGCTGATCCATCCGCAGAAGTGGAACCTGGGACGCCGCATTACTGCTCTGCTTGCGGTGACCTGGGCACCTCTCGTGATCATCACAGCGGTTTCAAACCGCGCCGGGTTGCATTCGCTGTTAGTCGATCCTCGTGTGTATGCGCGACTCTTCGTCGCCATCCCGGCGCTCATCATGGGAGAGCTGATGATGGATGGATATTTTGGCGCTGTGCTGAGACATATTCACGAGGCGAATTTGCTGGATGCCGCCGATGAAACTCACATGAATCGGGTCCTGGCGAAGATGAAGCGTCTGCGCGATGCCTATTTGCCAGAACTCATCATTCTTCTGCTGGCCGTCGTCAGCATCGTGACCAACATGTCGAACCACGGTGTACTGGATACAACGCCGTGGCTTGGCGAGCGAATCGGAGATAGCTTCCACTTCACTGCCGCGGCATGGTATGGGGTCTTCACCGGCGCGCCGCTGTGGAATTTTTTGCTGGGCCTGGCGCTTTGGAGATGGCTCCTGTGGGCGTTTTACGCGTTCAAGCTTTCACAATGTCGGCTTAAACTTGTCGCCTCTCATCCCGACAAACGAGGAGGACTGAGTTTTCTTGGCCTGATGGTCATGGCATTCGCGCCCACCGCATTTGCCGCCAGCAGCGTCATCGCGTCCAATTGGCGCAACGAAATTCTGCATCATGGGGCTCGTTTGGCCGACTTCAAGTTTCCTGCCATCGTTCTGGTCTTGATCATCGCGCTACTCGCGATCGGTCCACTGCTGTTTTTCGTCCCGCGACTGGCGGCACTGCGGCAAAAAGGGATTCTGGAATATGGCATCCTGGGCCAGTTGCACAGCAGTGAATTCCACGAGAAATGGATTCATCATCGTGCCGGACACGAAGCGGATTTTCTTGTGGCTCCAGAGAGCAACACGCTCACTGGCTTCGGGAACAGCTACGAGAAGATCGGGCAGTTGAGCCCTTTCCCTATCGACATGGGATCTCTCTACGGGTTGGCTGCCGCAGTGGCGATTCCGGGCCTTGTGGTGGTTCTGGCACAAATTCCGTTCGCGGTTGTGTTGGAGGAATTGCTGAAGGCGGTGCACTAATTTCTAGCGCGTCAGCTCGCACGATATTTCGTAGCCGCTCCGGCATGTGGTGGGGTTCGCTCCGCCATATTGCGGTTTGAGCGGCCCTAAGCTGCGCCCTAACAGCGGCTTAAGGCGGAACGACGGAGCGTGTGATTGGCGCTTGGCGTGCATATTATGTGGGAGATCTGTCTCCTCCAGGACAATCTCTTCTCGGCTGGCTAAATGCACCATTCAACGATTGAGGAAGGAGATACAAATGAGCTCGCAAGACACTACTCCACGCACCGTGCTACCCGTCCCAGATCAACCGCGCAAGGGCTTAGTTCTGTACGACGCAAAGGACCCCGAGAATAAATACCCTGCGATTACCCAGTTGCGGCCGCCCGCAGGCGCGCCCAATATTCTGCTGATCCTAATCGATGACGCCGGTTTTGGCTCGTCGAGCGCGTTTGGCGGCCCATGCGCCACGCCGACGGCGGAGGCTTTGGCTGCCGAAGGCTTGAAGTACAACCGCTTTCACACCACAGCGCTGTGCTCGCCGACCCGGCAGGCGCTGCTAACCGGCCGAAATCATCATACGGTTGGGATGGGCGGAATCACAGAAATCGCCAGCGGCTCACCCGGATACAACTCAATCCTGCCGAACACCTGTGCCCCATTGGCCACAACTCTGAAGCTGAATGGCTACTCAACCGCCCAATTCGGCAAGTGCCATGAAGTTCCGGTCTGGGAGACCAGCCCGGCCGGTCCCTTCGATGCATGGCCCACCGGCGGCGGCGGATTCGAGTACTTCTATGGCTTCATTGGCGGCGAGGCGAACCAGTGGTATCCCTCGCTCTATGAAGGGACCACTGCGGTCGAAAACAAAAAGACGCCCGAAGAGGGCTACCACCTGGTCGAGGACATGACGGACAAGGCCATGAATTGGATTGGGCAACAAAAGGCGCTCATTCCCGACAAGCCGTTCTTCGTCTACTTCGCGCCCGGTGCCACGCATGCGCCGCACCACGTTCCGAAGGAGTGGGCGGACAAGTACAAGGGCAAGTTCGACCAGGGCTGGGATAAGCTGCGCGATGAGACGTTTGCTCGCCAGCTAGCGCTGGGAGTGATCCCCCGCGATTGCAAGCTGACCCCACGGCACAAGGAGATCCCGGCATGGGACGACATGCCTGCCGAACTCAAGCCTGTGCTCATCCGACAGATGGAAGTGTATGCCGGGTTCATGGAGTACACCGATTTTCATGTCGGCCGGCTGGTAGATGGGCTGAAGAAGCTGAATCTATATGAAGAAACGCTGATCTTTTACATCATCGGCGACAACGGCGCATCTGCAGAAGGAACGCTGAACGGCACGTATAACGAGATGATCAACTTCAACGGCGCAGCGGCCCTGGAGACGCCGGAGTTTCTGATGGCGCGAATCGATAAGCTGGGAGGACCGGAATCGTACAACCACTTTGCCGTCGGATGGGCGCACGCGATGGATACGCCGTACCAATGGACCAAGCAGGTGGCGTCGCACTGGGGCGGCACGCGCAACGGGACCATCGTTCACTGGCCAAAGGGCATCCAGGGCAAGGGTGAACTGCGCACACAATTCCATCACGTGATCGACGTTGCTCCGACCATTCTTGAACTGGCCGGGCTGCCGCAGCCCCAGTTTGTGAATGGAGTGCAGCAGCATCCAATCGAAGGCGTCAGTATGGCGTATTCGTTCAACAATGCCAATGCGCCCGACCAGCACGAAACGCAGTACTTCGAGATGTTCGGCAACCGCGGCATTTACCACAAGGGCTGGACCGCAGTGACTCGACACAAGACACCATGGCTTCTGATCGGCGAGAAGACCCCAGCCTTCGACGACGACGTCTGGGAGCTTTACAATGTCGAGACGGACTGGAGCCAGTCGAACGACCTCTCCAAGCAGATGCCGGAGAAGCTGCATGAGCTACAGCGGCTGTGGCTGATTGAGGCGACGCGCTTCAACGTACTGCCTCTTGATGACAATCTGATGGCTCGGATGAATCCAGATACGGCGGGACGGCCAGTGTTGATCACGGGCAAGTCGCAAATTTTATTTGGTGGTATGGGTCGCCTGGGTGAAAACTGCGTCCTCAACCTTAAAAACAAGTCGCACTCAGTGACTGCGGAGATCGTTGTGCCCGCAAGCGGGGCCGAGGGTGTCATTGTCGCGCAAGGCGGCAACATTGGCGGCTGGAGCCTCTACGCCAAGGGAGGAAAGCTCAAATACTGCTACAACCTGCTGGGCATTCATCAGTTCTACGCTGAATCAGCCGATGTTCTGGCTGCTGGTCAGCACCAGGTGCGGATGGAGTTTGCCTACGCGGGTGGTGGCCTCGGCAAGGGGGGCACCGCGACATTGTTCGTCGACGGCAAGCAAGTAGGTCAAGGCAACGTCGCGGCCACGGCGGCGATGGTCTTTTCCGCCGACGACGGTTGCGATGTAGGCGTGGATACGGGATCTCCTGTCTCGCCGGACTATGGGTCACGCGGGAATGAGTTCACCGGTCAGGTGAAGGGCGTGCAACTTGCAATTGCTGAAGACGCCGTCAGCCTCGATCACCTCGTCTCGCCGGAGGAAGCGGTCCGCATCGCCATGGCACGCCAGTAGCGTCAACAACTCGGCCGGCGGTCTTGGGAAGACTGCCGGTCGTCATAGCGAGAGATGCAATTGATGGAAGATACACAAGAGATTTGGAGACCGGCCCACGTGCCCACCAGCTCGGAGCCAATGCGACAGCGTCTGACCAGGAAGCTGAAAGCTGCCGCCAGTCAATTGTGGAAGCAATTTCGCACGCTGCGGCGCGCCCTGGTCCACCCCGGCGTGCCCTGGTATGCGAAGGCTGTTTGCGGATGTGCCGTCGCTTATGTTGCCAGTCCAATCCAACTGATCCCGAACTTTATTCCGGTGATCGGCCAGCTGGACGACGTACTGGTGATCGGCCTGAGTCTTCGCTTTCTGAAGCGATGCTGCTCTGCTTCTGTTCTGCAGGATTGCCAGAAGGATGCGACCGGACCAGCGGCGCCAAAAATCGAGTCCGGCGTTTCCAAGCCTGTTTCGAGCGACGCACCGGCAGAGCCGCCAGCGCGCGGCCCCTCTCGATAATTTCCCGATCCGCCATCGCTGCTCCAACATGTTGGATTTCCCCCAAAATTTAGCCGGCAAAAACGCCCTCCCCGTCCCCGCCCTAGTCAATCAAACATCACAAACGGAGCTACTTACCAGCGTCTCTGGGCGATCCTCCATTTGGCTTGCGGCTTGCACCTCAGGTCTAAGCCATTCGCAGTCCAAGCCAAGAAGGGGCCTTTATGCCGCAGGTAGCAGAGTTCACCCGTCCAGCCAATTCTCCTCCGCGTTTTCACTTGCTGGCCAAACCAAGCGGCTCGACCTGCAATATCGACTGCAAGTACTGCTTCTTCCTCTCCAAGGAGGCGCTGTATCCGAACGACAAGCAGCGGATGTCGCAGGAAACGCTCGAGACCTATATCCGGCAGCTGCTGGAGTCGCACCGCACTCCTGAGGTCACGGTCGCGTGGCAGGGTGGTGAACCTACGCTGATGAAGCTGGAATTCTTCCGCCATTCTGTCGAGCTGGTGGAGAAGTATCGCAGGCCTGGGCAGGTGGTGCAGCAAACTTTTCAGACCAACGGAATCCTTCTCGATGATGATTGGTGCGCTTTTTTCAAGGAGCACAATTTTCTGGTCGGCCTCAGCGTTGATGGACCCCGCGAAATCCACAATGCCAACCGGGTGGACCGCGGCGGACAGGGCACGTTCGACAAGGTGATGAAGGGCTGGCGCAAACTTCGCCAGCATAATGTGGACTTCAACATTCTTTGCACGGTGAATTCTGCCAATGAACATCATGGACGCACGGTGTATCGCTTCTTTCGCGATGAACTGGGCGCACAGTGGGTGCAGTTTATTCCCATCATTGAGCGCGCCACTGCGGATACGATTCAGATCGCGAATATGGGATGGAGTGAGCGGCCGGGACAGAAACGCCTGCTCTATACGCAGTCGGGCGACATGGTGACGGATCGCTCGGTGGGCGGCAAGCAATACGGCCAGTTCATGATCGACATTTTCGAGGAGTGGGTGCGGCACGATATCGGCAAGGTATATGTGCAGCTGTTCGATGTGACCCTGGAAGCCTACTTTGGCCGCCATCTGCTGTGCATCCATGCGCCCACCTGCGGATACGGGCCAGCGCTGGAACACAATGGCGATCTTTATTCGTGCGACCACTTTGTCGAGCCGAAATTTCGCCTCGGAAATATTCACGAGACTCACATGCTGACGCTGGTGTCCTCTGCCGTGCAACGTAAGTTCGGCGATGACAAGCGCGATACTCTGACCGCCCAGTGTAAGAGCTGCGAGGTGCGTCCACTTTGCAATGGCGGATGCCCGAAGGACCGATTTACCTTGTCGCGCGATGGCGAGCCGGGTCAGAACTATCTTTGTGCGGGGCTCGAACTGTTCTTTAAGCACACCATGCCGGCCATGCGGACCATGGCGCAACTGTTGCAACAGCGGCGTGCGCCCTCCGACATTATGGAAATCACCGCAGAGAGTGACAAGCTGGCACGTCATCAACCATGTCCTTGCGGCAGCGGCCGCAAACTTCGCCAGTGTCACGGCAATGCATCGCCGGATTTCCCATTCAGCCACGTGAGCCTGATCGAGGATGAGAACGCGGAAGCGAACGGCGCGACGATGATGGATGCAGCTCAATTGCCCGCTATTTCCGCTGCCGGAAATGGAGCTGCATCGTGAATTTCCGAGGGGCACAAATCGGCTTTGCAGGAATGTATGGAGGTTGAATGCCGCAGAGTCTCAGGATCCATGCAGGCTGGGATCTCGTTGGTCGAATCCGTCGATTTCGAGGCGGCTAGCTCGAAGTTGGCGCGAGTGCAAATTGTGGCTTGATATGTTCACAGAATTTTTTCAGCTTCGGTTTCCAAGTCCTGGACTGAGGCCGCAACCGCAGCAAGAAGTTCAACTCCACTAGAAAGGTACCGACTATGGCTACAACAGCTGCAAAGAAACCCAATATCC
>JBARFA010000078.1:0-15246 GCA_049796755.1 Acidobacteriaceae bacterium | reverse complement strand
GGGCAGTCGGCGGCGCAGGGGGAGCCGGCGCAGTGACAGCGGTGCCGGACGTCTGGGCCAGGGTTGGTGTTACATGGAAGCAGGCTGCGATCGCGATGGCGAGCATCATTGCGATCGTGCCGCTCGCGACCCGTGCTAGCTTCGCCTGCATCGTCATCGTCGTCTTCTCCTGCATCAGTCGCATAATTCTCTCCTCCAATACGTTGTCTCCGAACAGGCCGATCGCCTGCGCCGCGTCGGCGAAATCGTGCTGTCGAAGAGTTCTGCCAGCCATGGCGAGCAGGCATTTGGCGTAGCCGATTTCAGACTGCATCTCTTGCGCCGCGACATCATCGCAGATCATCTCGCGAGTCCGGCGAATGCGCCGCTGCACTCCATGGACGACCGGATGCCAGGCCACGGGCAAGGCTGCCAGCCTGCAGAGGAGATTGCCCAGGTAGTCGTGACGGCGAACGTGCGCGAGTTCGTGAAAGAGGGCAGCCTGCACTTCATTTTCGGAGTGGTTGTCGAAATCCACCGGAAGGAGAAGAACCGGATGCATGACGCCGACAATCACCGGGCTGCGCACATCGGCGGATGACCGCAATTGCGGCAGCCTGACGCCGAGACGATGGCCGGAGTCCTGAAAGATCGCATTCCACTGGGATGGCAGAGTGGTCAGGTCGGCATCCATGACTAACTGCCTGGCGCGACGCCACGACATCACAATTCGATAGAGGCCAAAAAGGAAGACCGCAAAATACATGCCGACCAACCAGTCTGTAGCTGCAGGAGACAAACGCAGCGTGGGTCGCGGCAGGGTGAAGAACTCTTTTGATAATCGAGGATCGTCGACGACGAACTGGGTCACGATTGCCGCGCGAGGCAGCGCTTCTCTTCCGCTCATTGGATTCACGTTCAATCCGCAATTGGTGCAAGTTGTTGAGTTGGCCGCTGGAGTCGCCGAACGAACTCCACGGAGCGGCAGGCCAATGGCGAGTGCGAGCGCGACAAGCCAGATGCAATGCTGGGTGCGAGGTCCCAATTTTCCAATGCGAATGAAGAGCCACGCGCCACCGGCAAGCAGAGGAATCTGCCAGGCTGCGTTGGTGAGATAGTCGATCAGGATCTGTTCCATACCGCTTCTCCTGTTTCTTACTGTTGTTCCGCGGCCGCAACTTTCCGTGCCAGCCGCTCCAGTTCTTTGGCGCTGATCTGCCGAGTATCGACCATCGCCATCAGCAACGCTTCTGCGGAGCCGCCAAACATGCGGCGCACCAGGTCTTCGACGGCGCTTCCGGAAGCGCGTTCGCGGCTGACCACGGGGCGATAACGAAACGCCCGCCCTTCCTGGGTTCGCTTCACTTTGCCTTTGCGCAGCAGCACCATCAGCATGGTTTGCACGGTGGTATAGGCCAGTTCAGCCTTCAGTTTCGGGATCACTTCGGTCACCGTCGAGGCGCCGTTTTCCCATAGCACCTGCATGATTTCCAACTCCAGCGGGGTCAGGGTTTGCCTGGTTTTCTCTTTCGCGGGCATGCTCACGGATTCATCTCCTAATCCTTTCGTAGATTAAGCCACAATTGAAACATATCTGTCAACTAAATGATTAGGAGATGCCAGGCAGGTCATGCGCGGTGCCGACGGGTTGCCAAACAAGACCCATGCTGGCTAGACTTTGTGCGAGCGATGCAATGGTGTGCACGGCGCGTCGAAAACATCTTCGAATGTTGCACACTATGATGGAACGCTGCAGGAACCGTCTCCGATCGCCGCGGACGTTTCCTGCAGCCCCATCAGTTCGCATGCACGCGCAGGCTTCACAACCCAATCTGCTGCCCAGGAGACCTCCTTGCGGAATATTCGTACCGTCCTCAGCATTTTTCTTGCCCTCTGTTGCTTCGTTGCTTTCAACCCGATCGTTCAGGCGCAGAGCCAGGGCGACAACAACTTCGAGCTGCCCCCTCCGCCGCATGCGAAGACGATTCATCTGAAGCATGTGCTCGTGATTGGGGAGACGAAGGGGTTCGAGCACGACTCCGTCACCGATGCGATGGTAGCCATCGCCAACATGGGCAAACAAAGTGGTTTGTGGGATACGGTCATCCGCACCGACACGGAGCTGCTGACGAAAAAAGATCTCGGCAGGAATGCGAAAAATCTGAACTACTTTGACTGCCTGGTTTTCGCCAGCACAACCGGCGAACTGGATATGGATGCCAGCCAGAAAAAGGACATGATGTCGTTCATTAAGGACGACGGCAAGGGATTTGTCGGCATTCACGCCGCGCTGGATACCAACTATACCTGGCCGGAATATGGCGAGATGATTGGCGGCTGGTTCGATCAGCATCCCTGGGGAACGTTCGAAGCGCCGATCATTAACGAGCAGCCGAATTTTCCTGCGGTGCGCCACTTCCCCAAAGAATTTGTGAAATACGACGAGATTTATCAGCCGAAGGACTGGTCGCGAGACAAGGTGAATGTCCTGCTGAGCCTGGACCCAAGCAAGCTCGACTACTCCAACAATCCGCGCATTCATCGTAAGGACCATGATTTTCCCGTGGCCTGGGTAAAGATGTACGGCAAGGGACGGGTTTTTTATTCGACGCTCGGGCACACGGAAGAATCATGGCAAGATCCGGACATTCGCAAAATGTATTTCGAAGCGATCAAGTGGGCATTGGGGATGACGGAAGGCAGCGTCGCGTCACATCCCAGGCCGGCTGCTTCCGGTTCGAACCCGTAAGCGTCTAATCTAAAATTGAGCGAAAATCTCTGCGAGCACAGGTGTCGGGTGGGATGGAAACGCATCTCATCCTCGACAGGGCGCGGCGGAATCGACTGACCGGGAGTAGCGAAGCTAGACGATGAAAAAATTGCAGGCGATTGTATTCGCCGTCATCCTTGGAACCATTTTCTGCCAGAGCCGGCCGACAGCGATGTATGCCGTCGCCGCGCAAAATTCCACGATAAACAAGCCATCGGAAAGTTCGACTGCGCAGACCGACGCAACACAAAGCAGCGGGCGCACTGAAGAGGCGCATCCATCCTATTCGCGCCCGGATTCGGCGTCGGTCGATCCTTCGGAGCAAGCGAAATTAGGCGGCGCGCTATTCCAGCAGAATTGCGCTTTCTGTCATGGCCGCGATGCTGCCGGAGGAGAAACAGGTCCAGACCTGACGCGTTCCAAACTCGTCGCGCAGGATGTTGCCGGAGACAAAATTGCCGAGGTGCTGCGCCTGGGGAGGCCGGACAAAGGCATGCCGTCGTTCACCTTTTCTGCTACGGAAGTAGCCGAGCTGGTCGCGTTTATTCATGAGCAACGCTCCCAGGCAAAGCTTCATAATGGCAGCCGCCGCGGCGTCGACGTCGCTGACCTGCAGACAGGGAATGTCGCGGCGGGCAAGCAATATTTCAATGGAGCCGGCGGTTGCGCATCCTGTCATTCACCCACAGGAGATCTGGCCGGCATCGCCTCTCGCTATGAAGGATTGGAGCTGGAGGAGCGCATGCTGTACCCCGAGGGCACAAAGAGCACAGTGACGGTTACATTACCCTCCGGCAAGACTTTGAAGGGCACGCTGGCGTATCTGGATGAGTTCACCGTGGGGCTGCGCGATGCGAACGGCATGTACCATTCATGGCCTGTAAGCAGCATTCGCTACTCCGTATCCTCGCCGGTGGAAGCGCACGTTGCACAATTTCCCAAATATACCGATGCCGATATTCATAACCTGATGGCATATCTGCAAACGCTGCGATAGATCGCGTAAACTTCGATCGTTTTAACTTAGGAAAAGGTTCCTGATGGAGATGAAGTTTTTGAAAAGCCCCCGGTTCATGGCTGTAAGTGTGTGGCTGGCGTCTGTGATTTTTTCTTCCGCGCTGATGGCGCAAGGCGTCGATGCGTCGATGCTGCGGAATCCACCCGCGGACAGCTGGCCGACATATCACGGTGACTACTCTGGTCGACGCCACAGCAAACTGACTCAAATTTCGCGCGCCAATGTTGGAGATCTCGCGCTGGCGTGGGCGTTTCAGACGGGACAAACAGCGACACTGAAATCCTCGCCTCTACTGGTGAACGGAATTTTGTATTTCACGGTGCCAGAGAATATCTGGGCCGTGGATGCGCGCTCCGGCCATATGATCTGGCACTACATGAATCCACCCACCAAAGGCGACCACATTGGAAATCGCGGCGTTGGGATGTACAAAGATTGGCTGTACTTTCTGATTCCCGACGGACATTTATTGTGTCTCGATGCAAGGAACGGCCACGTACTGTGGAAGGTCGAGGTCGCCGACGTCAGTAAAGGATATTGGACAACAATGGCGCCACTGGTGGTGGGCGATCATGTGATTGTCGGAGTGTCGGGCGACTTTGATAATTTGCCCGGCTATCTGCGAGCCATCGATCCGGAGACAGGCAAGACGCAGTGGCAATGGAACAGTACTCCGCCCGCGGGAACGCCTGGAAAGACGACCGGCGGGATGACTTGGATGACGGGAACGTACGATCCAAACTTGAATTTGATTTACTGGGGCACGGGCAATCCGACGCCGGTGCTGAATGGCTCGACGCGGCCAGGCGACAACTTATATACATGCAGCATCGTGGCGATAAATCCCGATACAGGCAAGCTGGCGTGGGCTTTTCAGGTGTCGCCGCATGACACGCATGACTGGGATGCAGTGGAGATTCCGGTGCTGGTGGACGGCGAGTTTCACGGGAAGCCGCGCAAGATGGTGATGCAGGCCTCTCGCAATGGATACTTTGTGGTTGTGGATCGCACCAACGGGAAAGACCTGTTGAGTGTTCCGTATGGCCCGGTGAACTGGTCTCTGGGCGTCGACAAGAATGGAAATCCCATTCCGAATCCTAAGAAAGAGCCTGCACCCGATGGCCGATTGATCGCGCCGGATGAAGGCGGACTGACCAACTATCGTTCGCCGAGCTTCGATCCGCAGACGGGATTGTTTATTGTGGATGCACATCCCAGCTACAGCCTCTATTTTGCAAAACCCGCTGACGGCAACTACGGATGGGCTGGCGCGGATTATGGCCTGTGGGGCAAAGGCGTGATTGAGGCGATCGATTACAAGACAGGCAAGATTCGCTGGACCCATGAAGGCGGCCGACGTGGGGATGATGCCGGCGTGTTGACGACGGATTCTGGCCTGACATTTACCGGCGACGAATATGGAAACATGCTGGCGCTGGATACACGCACTGGAAAGACCTTGTGGCACGCGGGCACGGGCGCGGGGATGCAGACTTCCCCGATCACATACGAACTGGATGGACGGCAATACATTGTGACCGGTAGCGGCTCGGTGTTGTTCGCCTGGGCTCTGCCGCAGCACTCGACGGAAAAAAGCGCGTCACTCAGGAAGACTGCGGGCCATTGAGACGGTCGGCAGTGGCACCAGGAGTTTCCTGAACCAGCGACAAATCTCGTCCGAGGCTACTCATATCGAAGCCCGACGGAGAAACTTTATTGCCGCACACCCAATCGGCGCTGAGCACTGCGTACAACTCCACGTTGTAGCGACTGAAGAAATCCCAGGTCATTGTTTTGAGCGCTCCCCACGTGACCACGTACACGCCATCGTCCCCGTAGCCGACTGCAGTGACGCAGTGCCCGTTCTCCAGTTGCGGAGCAGCGTCTTCCGCCGACACATTGGCAGGAATCGACCACGGAACGGCGGGCCATCCGGTTGGGTCCCCCGCTAATGCAAACTTCGGCAGATCGAGCCCGACATACGCGCTGCCAAACAGATGGATGATGCCGCGCAGTTCGTCCGCCTTTTGTTCATGCGCCTTCACAAAAGAGTGCACGCGATGATTGCCAATACCGGTTCTGCGCCAGTATTTCAACGCATCCAGCATGGAGACACAATTCATCAAACGGTCGCCGGTCAGTTGAGCGTGGGCGCGGATGACGTCCGCATCAGTGAGGAACACTCCCTTCTGATTGGCCGCCGTCCAGTGATGCACCATATGGCCGGCCGCGGCGGAGGTACAGCAGTTGAACTGGTTGTTCGCCAGCATGGGCCAGGTGGTGGTCGTTTCCAACATCTCCCTGGGTGGCGGGGTTGGCAAGGATGTAATCGCAACGTAGTCCGCCAGATGCAGCGTTCTAGAATCGTGCTTCGACTGAACTCTGCCGAGTTTCATTGTGCCTCCGATGCGTAGAAGGATGGGCCAGTTTCATGCGATCGAGCAGTTGCTGATACCGCGGGTGATGGTGCAGCTTTCGCAGGCTCGGCAGTACCGTGATGTGGGCAGCCAGGATGTCGTGCATATCGGCCGCTGTCTCCAGCCAGGTGAAGGCCAGCTCATGATCGCCAACAGCAATTGCAGCCAACGCGATGGCTACAGGCATGCGATTGCCTTGATTCGCTAGGTCGAGCAGATGGGCAAGAATCTCTCGCGCCTTATCGTGGTTGCCATTTTCCGCGTGGGCTTCGGCAAGCCAGCCCATCAGAACCGGCATACGGCTATGCTCCAGGCCGCGCTCGAACGTGGCTACCGCTTCATGGGTTCGTCCGGAATGGAGCTGCGCCATGCCCAGCGAATAATACAGCTCAAAATAATGCGGTGAAGACGTCAGAGCTGTCTGCGCCAGTAGAATGCTGCTGTCGTGGTCGCCCAGATAGGTCCGCAGCAAGGCTTCCGCAGCGAGCAGGCGCGTCGACAAGGGATCGTAGCTGAGCCCGATGCGGGTCTGCTCCAGCGATTCCTGCAGCAATCCCTGAGTGAGGAGATGGGCGGCATACAGGTAATACGATTCGCCGCGCTGGGGGCGCAACTCAATTGCTTTTTCAATATGCGCTCGCCCTTCGGCCCAATTCCAATCGTAGAATTGCAACACGGATGCGAGCGCCAGGTGACCTTCAGGAAGATTCGGATCAAGCGCGATGGCCTCAAGCGCAGAGGTGCGTGCATTGGGCCATGCTTCATCCGGAGACATCAGGCCCACAAATCCTTGCAGGCAATAAAAGTCTGCCATACCGGCGTGGGCGGCGGCGGACTCGGGATCGAGATTGAGAGCCTGCTCGAAATACCGTCCGGCAAGCGCAACATCCTCGATTGATCGCTGTTCCCAATGGTAGCGACCCTTTAGGTACGCATCGTATGCCCCCGTCTGCATTGGCGTGCGGGTCTGAAGGTCGACGCGATGCAGATTGAGCGCCAGCTTTTCCTGCAGCGCGGAAACCACAGCCGTGGCCAGCTCATCCTGAAGTTCGAAGACATCTGGATTCTCGCGGTCGAAGCGGGAAGACCAGATATGGAAGCCCTTGCGTACATCGGAGAGTTGCATGGTGACGCGAATGCGCGCACCGGAACGGCGAACGCTGCCCTCTAGAATCACATCGACATCCAGAGACTTCCCGATTTCGCGAATATTCTGATGCTTGCCTTTGAAGGAAAAGACAGAGCTTCGCGAGACAACGTGCAAGCCCGGAAGTGTTCCCAGAGCGTTAATCAGCTCATCGGTCAGGCCATCGCTGAAATATTCGTTTTCCGGATCGGAACTGACATTCTGCATGGGCAGCACCGCGATCGAAGAAGTTCCCTGCTGCTCTTGCTCGTGAGATGCCGCTGACATTTTCGCTGACGCGTTAACCGCAGGCGAGGTTTGTCTCGCGACGTCTTCAGGGGCGGCAAAACCTGTAATTACTGTAGAAGTGCGCGTGAGAGACGAGTGCTTGCCGAAAGTGCCGGCCGAAGAGGCACTAGAAATCTGTCCTGGCTCAAGGCTTTCACTCAGCAAGGTGAGAATCTCCGCCGCTGAGGCGTGGCGCTCGTGCGGATGCAGCCGAAGTGCGCCCATGACAGCCCGATAAATAGAGTCGGGCAGATCGGGGCGTGCATGCTGCAGCGGAACATAGCGACCGGACACAATCGCGCTCATCGTGGCGGATTGTGTTGCCTGCTTGAAAGGCGAATGTCCCACCGCCATTTCGTACAGCACAACCCCCAGGGCCCAGATATCCGCGCGATAGTCGACCGACTCGCCGGCAAGCTGCTCCGGAGGCATGTAGGACAGCGTGCCCATGATTTTGTGCGGGGCCGTGAAGCGCTCCTGATGAACGAAGCGGGAAAGCCCGAAGTCCAGAATTTTTACGGTGCCGGAGTGCAGCAGGAAGATGTTTCCCGGCTTGATGTCTCGATGGACAATGCCTGACATGTGCGCGGCATGCAGCCCGGATGCGGTCTGGCGGCCGATGTCTCGAATGCGCGCACCATCGATGGGGCCATCCAGGATCAACTCCGCAAGAGTTTGGCCGCGGTAGTAGGCCATCACCAACAGCAGAGAGTCATTGGGAGCCGTCTCAACCGTATAGATAGTGCACAGGTTAGGGTGGTCGATTGCAGACGCTGCCCGGGCCTCGCGCAGAAACCGCTCGCGCATCTCTACATCTTCTGAGATGGACGGCTGCAGCACCTTGATGGCAACCGTGCGTTCCAGCCGGATGTCCTGAGCCTCGAAGACGACACCCATGCCGCCTTCTCCTAGCTTGCGGACAAGGTGATACTGCAGGAGCTTGTCTCCGGGATTGAAGGCCATCTGCATATCAAAGCTCTCTGGACGCGGACGCAAGTGCGATGCGGGGGGCGGTAAAGATGGTTGTAGCACCGGCGGGATTGGAAATGCGGTCGAAGTGCTCCAGAATATCGGAAAAGACATGTTCCAGGTGCGCCACGGTTGCGATGGCGCTGACCGAAATCAATTCCTGATGTTGCTGCGTCAGCGGCAAAGCATCCAGAGTCGCGTCGAATTCGGCAACGTGATCCGGATCCAGCCTGGCGTGCATTACGTGGGCGGACATGGAGGTGAGTGGAATGCCGGTGCGCTTGGACACGCTCTCCAGGAATTCCATGGATGCCGGTTCTTCCAGCACAGCAATGTATCCCAGGAACGCGATCGGGTGTACGTGAAACATCCAGTAATACTGCACGCCCACCAGCGCGGCCACGCTTGCATAGGGCAGCCGCTGCAATGCAAGATTGCGCGGAATGCCGAAGGATGCCAGATCATCCAGTAGCCACTGTTCGTGACCGGACTCTTCTTCGGCGTGTTCCAGATAATACGTGGACAGCCAGGCGGCGATAGGATCCCCAGTGGGCGCACCCGCGCATCGCTCGGCGGCTACACGCATCGCGGGGGAAGAGCTGGCAGTGACCCCGTAGATGGCAAACAAAAACTCAGGGTAAAGCTCGCTCAACCTCGGGTGAAACCACACATCGCGAATCAGCGAATCGAGCCGTCCCCGAACCAGGGACACTGTTTCGCGTACACGTCGACTATGCGTCATCATCCCGTCTCCCCAGCGGCCATGGCGCTCCTCGGAACAGTGCGAATAACTCGCTGCGAGCTCCTGGCTAGACCATGACTGTTCCCATGCGATGGGAATCTCCGTCTTTCACCTTGCGCTGGAAAAAAGCATCTCCCAGCTTGGCGCGCACTGAGATCAGCGCGTCGATTTCCGCGGAGCTGAGTGCGTTCACACTGTTGATTTCGTCATCTGTGAGGGGGATGTGGGTTTGAACCAGGCCAGCTTGTTGAAGCCTCTCTACATTCGTCATTGCAGTCCTCTCGAGGTTGTTGTGCAGTCCGAGTCCCTTACGACGCACCCAACACAACCGAATGTTAGCACACAAATCTGCGAATGATTCGCGTTCGCGGAGACTAGCAGATGGCCGCTAACAATGCGGGAACATGAAGGTTATCGATACTTTCAGAGGATAAGGTTTCGATCGACTCGAGAACGGATTGCGCCGGGGTCGAGGTGGCGAAGTGCCGTGCAATCGCGCGTCCGGAGCTGGTCGCCAGGGTGCGGCTGCCGGGCAAAACGGTCAGGCGAGGAACGTGTAGTTGCAGGATTGCGCTCAATTCCGCGCGCAATACGGCAGATGGGAGGGGCTCGCCGATGTGGGATTGAAGCTCGACAAGAATGACGTTCCTTCGCTGGTAGAAGGAGCGCAGATTTTCAGGCTCGAGCGACCGGCTGAGCCAGCATCCATAGGTGAGGGTATCGCGAAGCACGACGCGCGGGGCGTGCTGCTCTTCTAGAACCGCGCGCCATGGCGAACCCGGAGCAAGAAGCGTTTTACGGGCACGAATCAGCAGCTCGGCAGCATGGCGATAGCCACTCAACATTTGCGGCATCACTGCGAGCGGAGTGGTTCGCGTGGGCGCGTTGCCGTGGTCGACCATTTCCGCAGCCACGGAAATGACCTGATAGCTTCCGGCCGACGATTGTGACCATGCTGGAAGTCGGATACCCGACACAGGGGCGGCGTGACCAAACAAGCCGGAGACATCTGGCAGGCCGGGCGCTTGTTTGCGAGGGAGCAGGCCGGTGCTGAGGATTGCGTCCGATGCCTCGGAGAGGGCCGCTTGCGCCGGGGAAGATTTCTCGGCGTGCGCCTGAGGCAGGATCGGCGTCGCAAAACATTCGGCGTCGGTGACGGCGGGCCCGCACGGCGTGGCGACGATATTTCCGAGGTGCAGATCGGTCAACCGGGCATGTTGTGCGAGGCAAATCATCGCTCCGGCAGCATGCCAGTAGTCGACCGCCGCTGGGCGCGTAGCAGCTGGAGAATTGGAGAAGCATTTTTCTTCAGGAAACACGGATTCTGCCCAGCCGTAGCGGCGGGTGTCATCGGTTGTGAGCACGCGCGCGCCCGACAAGTGAAATTGCGGATCGAGACGCCCGATGGTGTTGAGCAAGTGGCGCCACAGCCACTCGCCGGTAAGCGGACGCGGCTTGTAATACAAGCAGCTGCCCCCCTGAAAGCAGACGCGCAGCACGGAATGACCGCCGGCATGCATGTCCGACGCAGCTCCGGAGACAGACTGGATGGACGGCAACGCGCCACACTGCAGCGAGCGGGCCAACCATGATTGATCTCGATGCAGCCGCTGCAGGAATGTACCGATGGCCGCAACCCACTCGCAGAGCGCACTTCGGATCAGAGGCTGCAACAATGGAAATTCACGGACCATGTCACTCGCGGACGCCTCGCCTGGCACAATCCCGCTGGCACCCAGTGCCTGGGTAAGAATCCCAATCAGCCTGTCTTTGAGCAGTGGAAGAAGCGAGTCCAACGGAACAGGCTCGCCCTGAAACACGCGGTGCGGCTGCGGAACGCGCTGGTTGAGCCGCTGCCATGCCTGCGCGATCCACGGCTCCAGCAGCGTTTCCATTACCGGCGGCAGGTTCTGGCACTGAACCGGGCGCAGCGTGCCACGATATCCCATGACGAGCAGGCGGGCGTCGTCCGTCTGGCCACTCGAGGGTTTCATCTTAAGGGATCACGCAGGCCGAAGTGAGAAGCATCCCAGCGCTGCTGCGAATTCGACGCCCGCCAGCTTGCGCGGTTGTCACTGACATCGCCCGTAGCAGACCTCGAGCAGGGTGCAATCGTCGTTTGCGGGAGCGGTATCCATAAAGCGCTGCACCTGCTGAAAGATTTCTTGAATGCTGCCGCCCTGGCGCACCGAAGATTCCAGCCGCGCATCGCCGAAAAATTCTCCGGACGGATCCTCCGCTTCGGTGACGCCATCGGTGAAGACAACCACCCGCTCCCCGGGCTCGACGCGAATTGTCTCTGAAGTGTAGACGGCGTCGGGCATCAAGCCAACGGGCAGATTCCCATTTGTCAGCATGGTGATTTGGTCGGTCTGATGGCGCAGCGGCGGCACGTGCCCGCAATTGAGATATTCGACCGAGCCGTCCGGCGAAAGCTTCAGCAGAATCAATGTCGCATATTTTGAGATCGACTTTTCGCAGATGTATTTGTTGGAAAACATGGCAATCTGCGGCAGCGACAGCCCCGCCAGCACCTGTGCATGCACCAATCCCTGCAGTGTGGAGGCCAGCAGCGCGGCGGAAACTCCTTTTCCTGAGATGTCGGCGACGACGACATGAAGCGCGCTGTCGGTGGCGATCACATCGTAGAAATCGCCGCCAATTTCCTTGCACGGAATGCTATGAGCGAGAACCTGCGCGTAGGACAGCTCCGGAATGCGCACCGCCATCAGCCCCTGCTGGATCGAGGCAGCGATGCCCAGTTCTTCGCGATATCGGCGCGCAGATTCCTCGGCGCTGGCGAGCGATGCATTTTCGACCAGCACCGCCGCTTCCATCGCAATCGTCTTCAACAGATCGCTGTCGACGCGCATCAGCCTTTGCCGCTGTTTGCGGCTGTCGAGATAGAGAATGCCGAGAATTTCAGCATTTGGCGACTCCGGGTCAGCAGAACGCTTGCGCAGCGGAATGCAGATGACGGTGCGAAGACTCTGCGCCACAATGCTCTCCGACGGCGAGCCTGCCTCGGCAGAGAGCGTGTCGGTGACGATGAACTCCGATGCGCTGTGAATCGCCTGCTGAATCGCGGAATGGGAAATGGTCGAGTCATCCTCCAGCGGTTCCATTTGAATATTTCTGCCGACCGACAATTGCAACTTTCCCGCCGGATCTTTCAGGAAGACATATCCGCGTTCGACCTCGGTCAGGTGCATGGTAGTTTCAAGCAGCGAGATCAGAATCTCGTGGACCGCGCCCACCATGTTCAGCTTGCGCGCGGCATCAAGAAACCAGCTCAGCTTTTCCAGGTCCGATGCCGGTTGCTCACGATGCAGCAGGCCGCTGAGAACAGAGGTTGTTTCGTCCGCCTTGCCAAAGCGCACCAGCGGACCCTGCAGCGTGCCGAGGCGGATGACGTCGTTCGGAATTAATGTCTGGCGTTCGACTCGCTTGCCATTGATGTAGCTGCCGCTCTTGCTGCCACAGTCGACCAGGTGGAACTGGCCGCCTTCGTACACGATCTCGGCGTGATTGCGAGAGATGTAGGGATAAGGCAGGACGAGGTCGCGATCCGGAGAACGTCCAATCGTAAAAGGAGAGTGAGCCATGACTGCCTCACGCTGGGACGATCCGTCGACCAGCAGCAAAAGCGTGTTGGGGGTGGGCAGCATCGTAATCCCCATCTTAAACCGAAGAAGAGTTTGTTCACGGATGGAGATGATTGCGGATTTACGTTGGCTGCATGGTTGCCGGCGCTGCGACGGATGTTGTTTTGTGTGGTGGCGGCGAGTGGAATCGAACCACTGACCTACGGGTTATGAGTCCGTCGCTCTAACCATCTGAGCTACGCCGCCAATTTGGAGTGGAGTTCTACCGAGGCCGCGAATTCATCGTCCTGGGCCCGCTGCAATGCCATTTGATCCACCAACAGCCGGCAAGCCACTTGCGAACATCTGCATGGACGACATCGCGAACGAACCGGGCACGCAACTAACAGGGTAGCATTTGGAAGGGCAGCAGCAAAGCGGCGCAACCACATTTCCACCGAGGATAGGTCATGGTATCTCGCAGAAGCTTTATGGCAGGAGCATCCGCTGTTTGCCTGGCGTCGTGGCAACGCTTGCATGCCGCAGTTGGCGGGTTCGGCAAGTTGGCGGCAGAACCGGCGGAATCAGACGCAAGCGCGACGCGCATCGGCAATTTTTACTACCAAGCTCCGAATGGGATCGCGTTCATTTGGCAGAACGCGGCGGCCTTCGTCATCAATCCTGGCGGCTCGCATAGCGCCGGGACGGTCGCGCCGGATGATTCCTTTCACAAAATGATCTTTACGCCGGAAAAGGCTTCGGCTCACCTGCGCCGCGTGGAATTCCAATGGTCGCGCGTGGGCGACGGAATTGTGGGACGCCTGGTTGCGTCCGATCCCGGGGAAATGAGTTTCCGCCTGAACGAAAACTGGCCGGGATTCAGCAGCGAATTTTCCGCTGAGGGCGATGTCGTGAAGGGTGTGGCAACGCTTCCCACAGGGAAAACGGTGACCTGGCGGTTGAAGGCCAATCCGGCAGTGAAGTCGGCGGATGCAACGCAATTCACCGTGGCGCTCGCGGGTCCAGAGAAACCGACGTACCTTGTGGCAGGATTCGGAGACCTGCCCGCGCTGGATGGAATCGACGCGCATCTCGCCGCGGCGGAGAAGGCCTATGAAGACCGTCGTCCAAAAGCCAACGGACCTTCGGGCGATGTCCTCGGCGCGATTGCGGACAATCTGAACAACTCCAGAATCTATTCGAATGACAACGACCGGGTCGCGATCAGCGTTTCGCGCACCTTCGGCGTACAAGGGCCGAACGCTTGCCCGTATTTTTGCTGGGATAGCTTTTTCAGCGGCCTGTTGGCCAGCCTGGACAATCCAGCAATGGGACGCGACACGGTGCGCGCCATCCTTTCCTATCAGAGCCCCGAAGGCCTGGTTCCGAACTTTGCGCATTGGAACAATGGCGGCATCAGCAGCGACCGATCGCAGCCGCCGGTCGGTTCGCTGTGCATTTGGAAGATGCATCAATACTGGCCGGATCTCGATTTCCTGCGCGAGGTCTATCCCAAGCTGACGCTGTGGCACGGATGGTGGCTGAAGGAGCGCAACGCCAAGAATGACGGGCTGCTGCAGTGGGGCAGCAGCACCGGCGAAATGTTTGCCGCACAGGATGAAACTGGGTGGGACGACACGCCACAATTTGAAGGTGTCGCGGGCGTAAAGATGGTGGGCCACACCATGAACTGCTATGCGGTGGATTTGTGTTCCCTGTGGGCCATGGATGCGCATCACCTGTCGCTGATTGCCGACACGATCGGCAAGCCGGAGGACGCGAAACGCTATCGCCAGGATGCGGAGGACATGAATGGCCGCATCAACGCAAGATTGTGGAATGAGACGCTGGGGCTCTATTGCAGCCGCTTCTGGGACAACTTGGATGGCACTCCCGGCGATTTTCTGACTCGCATTACGCCGGCAAATTTCTACCCACTGATCAGCGGGGCAGCGGATGCCGCGCGTGCGAAGAAGACGCTGGCGGTGATGACGGATCCGGAGCAGTTCTGGGGCGAATGGATTTTGCCGACGGTTTCGCGGCGGTATCCGTTGTTCCTCGGCCAAACGTATTGGCATGGAACCATCTGGGGACCCGTAAATTACCTGGTATTTCAAGGCGTGAAACGCTATGCGTCGCCGGAACTGCAGGCGGCTTTCGCGCAAAAGAGCGTGCATATTTTTATGGATAACTGGCTGGCGGATGGGTCTTGCGGAGAGAATTTCCTCAGCATCGATGGAAGTGTCGGCGGCAATCGCAACTACACCTGGGGCGCGTTGATGTGCCTGGTCGGGGTGGAGTCGATGGTTGAAATCGATGACCATGGCGGGCCGAAGACCGGCCCCGGATATGG